>JAJFUV010000206.1 GCA_021372245.1 Terriglobales bacterium | reverse complement strand
CTGCCGGGAGACGTGCTGGAAGTCCCGCGCGCTAATTATGTAAGCCACCACCTCGTCTACCGCAGATACGGAGGCCGGCAACGGACCACCGTCGAACAGAGGCACTTCCGCCACGCTGGACGGCGCGGTCTCGATGGTCAGCATGACTTCGCGGCCGCTGGAAGAGACTTTGAACACTTTGACGCTTCCCTGCCCGACTATGATCAAGCCACGCGAAGGCTCTCCCTCGTGCGCCAGGATCTCGCCGGGCGAGTAACGCTTCTCGATGGCGCGGTCGGCCAGCGCCTGCGCTTCCGGAGTTGAGAGGCTGCCAAATAGCGGCGTGCTCAGGATGGTTTCTAGCTTTGAGGTGGGCACGGATCTTCTCCTCGTTTCCGCGCCGCGATCATCTCACGATAGGCCGCCAGCAACTTCTCTCTCGCCTCTTCGTTCAGCGGCGCCGGCCGCTCAGGGCTCGCGTGGCCGTGGCACAGTTCGACAGTGCGGCGCAGGCTATCAATGAATTCGACGCACGGCTGGCAATTGGTGATGTGCGCTTGAATCTCTTCGCAGGTGGCCTCGGGCAGTTCGGCGTCAAGGTATGCGCTGAGTTGCGCGAAGATCTCTTTACATTCCAGGCCGTGCTTGTGCGCTGATTGTTCCATGGCCATCCTCAATTTCTCGCGGCGTTTGGCAAATACTGGTCCAGCTTTTGGCGCAGGGCCAGGCGGCCGCGGTGCAGCCGCGTCTTGATTACCTCGATGGAGACGCCCAGCACCTCTGCGGCCTCCTCGGTGGTAAGTTCCTCAACGTCGCGCAACACTACCACCGCACGGTAAATCTCCGGCAGTTCCCCGATGGCGCGATCCAGCACTTCGCGCAATTCCTTGCGCAATACCTCGTCGTCCGGCAGTGCGTTCCAGTCGGCAATCTGAATCCGCCGCTGGCCGCCGTCATCGCTCGACGCGGGCATCAATTCTTCCAGCGAAAGCTCTTGCACCGGCGCGAAGACGCTCTTGCGCCGCTTCATGTAGCAGGCGTTGCGAGCGATGGTGAATACCCAGGCCTTCAGCCGCTCCGGTTCGCGGAGTTGGTCCAGGCTCTGGAAGACCTTCAAGAGCGTCTCCTGCGCCACCTCTTCGGCGTCCTCACGTTGCCCGCACATCATGTAGCTGTACTGAAAGATCTTCGACCTGTACGTGTCAACGAACCTGTCGAACGCTGCCAGATCGCCCGACAACAAATCCCGCGCCAGTTGAACTTCCTTCGTGTCCGCCACTACGGCTGATTGTAGCTGGAAGCATGGCCGGCACGAAACCCAGTCTCGCTTTCGACTGCGTCCTCGCATATTATGGATGCAAAAGCACCTGGGAGGGTGACAACGTGGATAGGGACTTCCTCTCCAGTAACCTTCGTCGCCCAACTGCATCCTCAAACTTGTGACAGGAAATGGAGACTGCATGAGGCCACTGGCACTGCTACTAGCCGCGATTGCCGTTCCCGTTTGGGGACAGACTGCACTGACACTTGAAGACGCCGTGAAACTGGCTTTGAAGCAGCATCCCGCCATCGAAGCTAGCGACGCTGGTGTGAAAGCCGCCGCTACCAAGCTCGATCAGGCCCGCGCCGGCTACCTGCCAAAGTTGAACTACATGGAATCCTGGCAGCGGAGCAACAATCCGGTCTTCGTGTTCAGTTCGCTGCTCACACAACACCAATTCACGGAGAATAATTTCCTGGTTGGACCGCTGAATCGCCCGGATGCGATGAACAACTTCCAGTCGCGCATTTCGGTCGAGCAGCCCATTTACGACGCGGGTATGACGCGTAAGGCCAAGCACGCAGCCGAACTGGGGCGTGAAATGGCGACGGAGCAGGGCCGCCGCACCTCGATGGACGTGATCGCCGGCGTGGCGCGCGCTTACTACGGCGCGGTCCTCGCCGCCGACGCGCTCAGGGTGGCCGAAGAGGCGCGCAAGTCCGCGGAAGCCGACCTGGCGCGCGCGGAAACCATACGGGCAGCGGGCATGTCTACCGACGCCGACGTGCTTTCGATCCGGGTACATCTGGCCTCGGTCAAGGAACAATTGATCCGACGCACAAACGATGTCGAGCTGGCGCGTGCGGCCCTCAACGACGCAGTCGGCGCTCCCCTGAGTCAGCGCTTCGATCTCACGACGACGCTCACGGCCGTACCGGTGTCGGCCGTGCCGCTGGAAGAGTACTCCAAGCGCGGCTTGCTCGAACGGCCCGAACTTCGCCAGGCGCGGCTTGCCACTCAAATGGGTGAGACACAGGCTTCGCTGGCACGGTCGAGCCTGCTCCCCACAGTGTTCTTCCAGGCGGCCTTTGAAGCCGATCGCCAGCGCTTCGTGGATCGCGGCGGCGCCAACTGGCTGGGGTCCGTCGGCATGCGCTGGAACATTTTCAATGGCGGTGAAGACAAAGCCCGCATCGAGGAGGCCCGTCAGCAGACACGCCAAGCCCAGGCTCTGGCGCGGCGCGGCGAATCGGCCGTCCGCCTCCAAGTGGAGAGTGCGTACCTGGACTGGAAGGCGGCGCAGGAACGCATCGACGTGGCCTCCGCAGCCGTGGCCGCTGCTGAGGAAAGCCTGCGCATCACCCAGAACCGCTACGCCAACGGACTGGCCACCGTCACGGACCTTCTACGCACCGAAACCGCACTACTGGAAACCCGCACGCGGAAACTCGCCGCCGTGCACGATCAACGCCTGGCAGCCGCCATGCTCGAACTGGCTGCCGGCACGCTCAACGCATCGAGCGACGTCTTGAAATAAAGGAACAAACAATGACCATCCGACGCTACCTGATTCCTGTTCTGGTTCTCTCGTTGGGATTGACATTGTCCTGCGGTGGGGAGAAACGCGCCGCCAAGGAAGAGTCCGCCGCGGCGCCTGTGGTTGTCCAGACCACTGCGGCCGGCACAGCCGAATGGCCGGCCGTGTATGAAGCCACTGGCACGGTGCGAGCCCGCACGGCATCCACGCTTTCCAGTAAAGTCATGGGCTATGTGCGCGATGTGCGCTTCCAGGCCGGCGACCATGTGCGTTCCGGTCAACTGCTGGTTGTGCTCGAAGCCAAGGACCTGGACGCGCAGCGAGCGCAGGCTGAAGCCGCCGTTCGCGAAGCACGCGGCGCGCTGCCCGAAGTTTCGAGTGCCGTCGCCGCCGCGCAGGCCAACCTTGACCTGGCGAACAAGACCTTCGCCCGCATGAAGGATCTGTTCGAGAAGAAATCCATCTCGAACCAGGAGTTCGACGAAGCCTCGGCGCGCCTCAAGGTGGCACGTGCCGGCCACGCGATGGCCCTCGCCAAGCGCGAGCAACTGGGAGCCAAGGTCCGCCAGGCCGAGGAGGCTCACCGCGCGGCGGGCGTCGTGTTGAGCTACGCCGAGATCAAAGCGCCGTTCGCGGGCACCGTCACGGACAAGAAGGTCGAACCCGGCGTGCTCGCCGCTCCGGGCATGCCCCTGGCCACTATCGAGCAGGCGGGCGTCTACCGTTTGGAGGCGCAGGTGGAGGAGTCGCGCCTCGCCAACGTGCGCGTGGGGCAGCCAGTCTCGGTGGCGCTCGACAGCCTCGACAAGACGCTTGCGGCGCGCGTATCGGAAATCGTCCCGGCCGTCGACGCGGCCTCGCGTACTTTTGTGGTCAAGATCGATCTGCCCGGCGTGCCGCAGCTACGCTCGGGCCTGTTCGGCCGCGCGCGCTTCCCGCTCGGTTCACGCAAGGTGCTGGCCATCCCGGCCACGGCGCTGGTGGAGCGCGGCCAGGTGCAGTCGGTGTACGTGGTGGAAGACGGCCGGGCTCGCAACCGTATCGTCACTACGGGTGCGCGCGAAGGCGGCCAGTTGGAGGTGCTGTCGGGTTTGAGCGCTTCCGAAAAGATCGTCCATCCCGTTCCGCCGTCGCTTGTTGACGACGCCCGTGTGGAGGTGCGTCCGTGACGAAGCCGGGACAGCTGGGAATCGCCGGACGTCTCACGAAAGCCTGGATCAATTCCAAGCTTACGCCGCTGGTGATCGCGGCCTCGCTGCTGATAGGCACGTTCTCAGTGTGGCGCCTGCCGCGCGAGGAGGAGCCGCAGATCATCGTCCCCATGATCGACATCTTCGTCGGCATGCCCGGGGCTTCGGCGCGCGAAGTGGAAGAACGCATCACCAAACCCATGGAGAAGCTGCTCTGGGAGATTCCCGGGGTGGAGTACGTCTATTCGACGTCCATGCCGAATCAGGCCATGGCCATCGTGCGCTTCAAGGTGGGCGAGGACGAGGAGAAGAGCATCGTCCGGCTGAATCAGAAGATGTACGCCAACTTCGACCTGATTCCGCCCGGCGCCACGCCGCCGCTCATCAAGCCGCGCTCCATTGACGACGTGCCTATCCTGGCGCTCACTTTCTGGAGCCAGCGTTATGACGATTACCAACTGCGCCGCGTGGCCGCGCAGGTGCACGACTCCGTCAAGCAGGTGGATGACGTTTCCGCCGTCACGCTCATCGGAGGACAGCGCCGCGAGATCCGCGTCACCCTCGACGATGCTCGCCTGGCCGCTTACTCGATGTCACCTATGCAGGTCTACGGTGCGCTCGGCGCTTCGAACCGCCGCCTGCCCACCGGAAAATTCTCCAGCGCGAACCGTGAGTTCACGCTCGAGACCGGCGAGTTTCTGCGCACGGCGTCCGACGTCGCCAGCGTAGTGATCGGCGCTGCGAACGAAAAGCCAATCTTCGTCCGCGATGTGGCCACCGTCACCGATGGAGGCGAAGAGCCTTCACAGTACGTGCAGTACGCCTCGGGCGGCAAATTCTATCCCGCGGTCACGCTGGCGATTTCCAAGCGCAAAGGCACCAACGCCATCACCGTCGCCGAAAACGTTCTCACGCGTGTGGAAGGGTTGAAGGGCAAGCTCATTCCGAACGACGTCAATGTCACAACCACGCGCCATTACGGTGAAACGGCGGCGGACAAATCCAATGAACTGCTCTTCCACATGGGGATCGCCGTGGTATCGGTGAGCATCCTCATCTGGATTGTGCTGGGCTTCCGCGAGTCGCTCATCGTCTTCACCGCGATCCCGGTGACGCTGGCCCTGACTCTCACCGTCTTCTATCTCTATGGCTATACCCTCAACCGAATCACGCTGTTTGCTTTGATCTTCTCCATCGGCATCCTGGTGGACGACGCCATCGTGGTAGTGGAGAACATCGTCCGGCACTGGCGTCTGCATGGCGGCTCCGGCAGATCCATGGTCGATATCGCCATCAGCGCTGTGGATGAGGTGGGCAACCCGACAATCCTCGCGACGCTCACTGTGATCGCCGCCATTCTTCCCATGGCGTTCGTCGGCGGGCTGATGGGGCCGTACATGAGGCCGATTCCGATCGGCTCCTCGGCGGCCATGATGTTCTCGCTCATCGTGGCGTTTTTGGTGACGCCGTGGGCTGCCATCCGCTTGCTGAAACCGGGAGCCGGGCATGGCGAAGGCGAACAGGAAGACGTGTTCACGCGGCTGTATCGCCGCGTGATGGGACCGCTGCTGCACAACAGCACTGTCCGCTGGAGCTTCCTTGGAGGCGTGGTTTTCCTGCTGCTCGGCGCGATGGGGCTCGTCTACATCGAGTTCGTCAAGGTGAAGATGCTGCCGTTCGACAACAAGAGCGAGTTCCAGGTCATCGTGGACATGCCCGAAGGAACCACGCTCGAACAGACCGCCATGGTGACGCAGGCGCTGGCCAGCCGAGTGATGACGCACAAGGAAGTGGTCAACGTGCAGACTTACGCCGGCACGGCATCGCCGTATAACTTCAACGGCCTGGTGCGTCACTACTACCTGCGGCGCGGCTCGAACGTCGCCGACATCCAGGTGAATCTGCTCGGTAAGCACGACCGCTCCACGCAGAGCCACGAAATCGCCAAGGCGATCCGGCGGGATCTCACGCCCATCGCCCAGCGCTTCGGCGCACGCATCAAAGTGGCTGAAGTGCCGCCGGGACCGCCCGTACTGCAGACGCTGGTGGCAGAAGTCTACGGACCCACCGAGGATGGGCGCTTGAAACTGGCCCGTCAGATGCGCGACCTGTTCGACCGCACCGCCGGCGTGGTGGACGTTGATTGGTACGTAGAGGACGACCAGCCTAAGTACAAGCTGCTGATCGACCGCGAGAAGGCTGCGCTGCACGGCATCTCCGAGGAGGACATTGCGCGTACCATGCGCATCGCCTCGGCCGGCGAGGCGGCCGGTCTGCTGCAC
Source organism: Terriglobales bacterium (assembly GCA_021372245.1). GTDB lineage: Bacteria > Acidobacteriota > Terriglobia > Bryobacterales > Bryobacteraceae > JAJFUV01. The sequence continues at coordinate 8,328 of JAJFUV010000206.1, read as the reverse complement.
GCCGAGGCGGAAAAAGAAGATGTCCCCATCATGCTGCGCCTGGACCGCGCCACGCGGTCGGATCTGGAGCGTGTGCAGGGTCTGAAGCTGATGGGCCGCACCGGGCGGATGGTGGCTCTTGGGGAACTCGTGAAGGTGGAAAAGACGATCGAGGACAAGAGCATTTACCACAAGAACCTGATGCCCGTCACCTACGTGACCGCGGATGTTGCCGGTGCGATGGAAAGCCCGGTCTACGCGATCCTGAAACTCGGCCCGGAGATCGACAAGATCCGTCCGGCGGAGGGCTACAAGATCGAGCAATACACCGCCCACCAACCGTTCGACGAAGCCAAGTACGCCATGAAGTGGGACGGCGAGTGGCACATCACATATGAGGTATTCCGGGATCTCGGAATCGCCTTTGCCGCGGTCTTGGTTCTGATCTACGTTCTGGTGGTAGGCTGGTTTCAGAACTTCCTTACGCCGCTGGTCATCATGGCAGCTATTCCGTTTTCCCTGGTTGGGATTCTGCCGGCCCACGGCCTGCTGGGCGCGTTCTTCACGGCCACGTCGATGATCGGTTTCATCGCGGGCGCCGGCATCGTGGTCCGCAATTCCATCATCCTGGTGGACTTCATCGAACTGCGCCTGGCCGAGGGCTCGCCGCTCGACCAGGCGGTGATCGACGCCGGTGCTGTCCGCTTCCGCCCCATGCTGCTCACCGCGGCCGCGGTGGTGGTGGGCTCGGCGGTGATTTTGTTCGACCCGATTTTCCAGGGGTTGGCCATCGCGCTGATGGCCGGCGAGGTCGCGTCGCTCGCGTTATCGCGAATGACGGTCCCGGTCGTTTACTTCATGATGAACCGTAAGAGGAGGCAAGCATGACACTGGATCGCTACCTGCGGATGATCGCGGGGTTCTTTGTGCTGATTTCACTCGCGCTGGGCGCGTGGGTGAATCCCAATTGGTTTTACTTCACGGCCTTCGTCGGGCTGAACCTATTCCAGTCGGCGTTCACCAACTGGTGCCCGATGATGACCATCCTGCGGAAGCTGGGCGTGAGGAGTTGCGAGCACGAAGCGGCCCGCTAACGGGCCGCCACAAACTCGCGGTGTTGTTTGACCCAGGATGCGGCTGCGCGCGCCGCATCCTGGGACTCCCGGCCGATGAGCCGGATTCTGTCGGCTTGTTCTTTCGTGGGGCTCACCGCGCCTCCGCTCGCTTTCGCATCCTTCGATGCCGCCTGTAGCTGAACCTTTAGCGCGGCCAGCGCGGCGTCCAGCGCCACCACGACAGCTTGGGCCTTGGGATTCCCGTAGGTCATGACGACGGGCGTCTGCACCTCGGCTACGGCGCTCAGGATGTTCAGGACCTTCTCTTTCGTGGCGGTGCCGGCCTTCATCCCGGCTACGGACTGGGCGCAGGCCTCGCTGACCGCCTGCGCGTAAGCGATGATCTCCCGCGCGGTGTCTTCCGCTATCTCGCCGTTGCTTTCCAGGCTGGTGGAGACGGCGATGGCAACAGCGGAAGCGCTCGACACGGCGCTCAGCGATGCAATCAGGGCTGTGGCTGGATCCGTTTTGCAGCCGGCCTGCGTAAGCACAAGGGCAAGAACAATAATCGATAGACGGGTCTTCATGGGCATAATAGCGGCGAACCGCTCCTCCGCCCCGAGTATGGAGGCACCCAGCGCGGGCCGCCTCACTGCCCTACCGGTAAGTGCTTGAAATCCCGCAAGAAATTCCTCAGCGTAGGTTGTGACCGGAATTTTGCGAGCCCACCGCCGCGACCTCGCGCGGCCCGATCTCCATGCACAGCGCCGCGCCGCCCTGGCAGGGCGTGATGGGCCGCCCCGCGAGCAGGTCCGCCCATTTCCGCCCGCGCAATCCGGCGGGTAGAGACAGCACCGCGCCGCGCACTGTGCGGAAGCTCTCGTTGTAAAGCGTGAAGATTGTCTCACCTTCCGACGAGAACCGGTTCGCCAGAACAGCCCGATTCAGTGTTGGCACGAGCGGATCGGCGTCGCGCGATTGGAATGTGCCACTGTGCTCGCGCAGCACGGCGTGGGTCCGGCGGATGAACTCGCGCACCTCAAGCGGATACCAGCTTTCGGCGTGGCCCTTCAGCCACAGGCCGTTCGCGTGGAAGAAGGATTTCTTCATGTCGGCCGCGGTCAGAGCGCGCGCGTCGATGCCCTCGCTCACCATATCGAACAGCTTGAAATCGGGAAACGCAAAACGGTAGAGGTTGATGGCACCCGGCGACTGCTTCTCGACGGCGCGGTTCATCGAGTAAGAGAATGCGCCGTCGGCATAGGGCACGTTCGTATCCGGCGGCATCTCCTCGATGTAGATGACCGCCCCTGGGTCCACGCTATCGAGCGACGCCCTTACCTTGCGCATCAGTTCGCGCTCGCCCAGGCCCACAGCGGCGCCGGGCGCATGCGCGTGCGCCGGGTTGTAACAAGCACGGCCCGGCTGCGCGAATCCGAACTCGTCGAGATAGAAGGCGCGGGCACCGGTTTGCGCGGCCACCTTCCCGTAGGTTTGCGCCATCCAGTCCTGCCACTCGGTGACGCGCGGGCACATGAAGATTTCCGTGGGTGCGCCGGTCCAGGCCCAGGGTTCCCCGTTGCGCGCGCGAATCTGCCAATCGCGGGCGCGCGTGCGGCCGATCGCCGACCGTACGTCGATCAAATACCCTTCCAGATACAATCCCGTCGGCACACCGCGCCGCAGACCATTGGCGATGCCGCGATGGAAGTCGTCCAGCCCGCCCAGTTCATAGCGCGTGTATTCGCCGACGCGTCCGAACTTCTCCGAGTACGCCCAACTCGAAATATCCACCAACTCGATCCCGCCGAACTCGCGCACGCCCTCATCGATGATTTTGTCGAACGTGTAATGGTTCCGGCGCACGTCGAACAGCATGCCCGAGCCGCCCAGCGGGTAATCGCGACGGCAGTTGTAAGCGGCTTCGAACCAGGCTTTGCGCGGGGAAACCGGCTTGTACCACTGACGAACCCACGACCGATAGGCCGCGAATGCGGCGTGCCAATCTCCCGTATGAAAACCGAGCACGGTGGGCGCCGCGCGGAACGTTTCGCCGGGCGGCAGGCGCACGTGCTGCGGCTCGTCCGAACCGCGCACGCGGTAGGAATAGGAGACGCTCATCGAAGCGCCCGTTCCGGTCTTCGCCAGGCGGTAGCGTTTCGGTGTCAGGTTCGTATCCTTCGCCAGCAGGTAAAGCCCGGCGCCGTCGCGCGGGTTGTAAAGATCCATGAACTGCATGGGGAACGCACTCGAATAATCCTCTTCGAGTTCGAGCTCCTCGATACCAAACACCGCCGCCGAACGCGGGAACAGGTAATGCGTTTCGGCCGCGCTGCCCAGGGCCACGTGAGCCAGTACCGGGAAACGCAGCGGCGTTTCGAGGGTACTCGTGCCCGTGTTCCTCACTTCGAGAGAAAGCCCCAACTCCGGCGAGTCATCCACCGACAGGCGCACCTGAACGCGCAGCGGGGGCGCCGAGTAGGACACCGTTACCGCACGGCCTTCCGCCTTCAGTTCGGAAAGCGCAAACTCCTTGCCCAATTCGAACAGCCGGGCCCCATCCTCGCGCAAGAGCGGCCCGGCAAGCTTGTGAATCAGTGTGATGGGCCGCAGAGCGTCGCGCGCATCGAACTGGCAGCGGTAGTAGCGATTTTCGAGCGTCACGATGCCGCCGCGCACACCAGCCACCGCGGGAGTTGCGGGCGGCCCGGCTTTTGTCAATGACGTGTTCAACTCGCGCGCCGGCCCCCAGGCGACATCCGGAAACAACGGCTTGCCCGTATTCAACGTCACGCCAAGCAAGGCCACCAGCACGTTCGCGGCCCGGTCTCGCAAGCGCACGCTGCGGATCGTCGACCCAGCGCGCGCCGGCACCAGAAACGCCGCCACCGTTCGGTCCGCTATCCGGTGCGCTCTGGCGGCCACGTCGTAAGGAAAGAATTGATCCACCGTTCCGTCTTCGTATTCGACTTCGGCCACGAACCGCTCGACGTCGCCCGCGCCGCGCTTCGGATCGAATTCCGTTCCCGCCACGCGCACGGCCGCCAGCACGTACACTTCGCTCGCCGCGGTACCTACTGGAACAGACAGAACTTCCCTGCCCCGCAGACTGGTCGACCATGCCGGACCGGTCTCGAACGGCAAGCCGGCGAACCTCGTGCTCGACTCCAACAAGGGTTTCGATGTGATTCCCAACTCGCCCAGCGCCGCGCGAGCCGTCGTGTTTGCCAGGGAGCGAAAAACCACCGGGTGGAACTGACTCGCCGGCCCGCGAAGAGTTTGCGCCACCGCATGTGCATCCACTGGCGTCTGCCCGGCGGCGGGCCGTGCCACAAACCGGATGTAGTCCAGGTCCAACGCAGCGCCTGCCGCGATCGTCAAGGCGAGCTGATCGCATCGTGGATTGACGAGCATCGGCGTAAGGTCCTTCTCGAAGACGCGCCACTGCCCGTCGTCCGTGAGTTCAGCCGCGCGCACCGCATCCACCGGCATGCCCTTGGCGAAAGGATTCTCCGGGTTCGCCGCCCCGGGGGTCACCGGTCCCACGCTGCCGGGCCGCAAGGTGAGAACTACGCCCGCACCCCCCAGCCCGGCGGCTTTGTAGCGCATCTGAAGCCGCGGGTATTCGCCGAGCCAGATGGGCTCTGTCGTGTGAATCCAGCGCTTTTCGCCACCGACGGCCCGTAAGCTTGCTACGCCGCCCTTCACCTCCAGGGGAGCGGTCCAGCCCGCTTCCTGATCGAACTCCTCGCTCCAGCCTGTATCCAGCCGGGGAACAGCGGCAAAAACGACTTGAAATACCAGAATCAAAACGAGAGCCAGTCGCATCAGATTGTTTTTGACCTATGTAGAATTCTCCGCCGGAGCGCTTGTGTTCGGTGGAGGGAATATGGACACTATCCTACTATGGACTCTGCTCTCGCCATCCACAGACTCCACTTCGCGTTCACGGTAACGTACCACTACCTGTTTCCCCAGTTGACCATGGGGCTTGCGCTGCTCATCGTGATTCTGAAAACGCGCGCCCTCTCGACCGGGGATGATCACTTCAATCGCGCCGCACGGTTCTGGGCCAAGATCTTCGCCATCAACTTCGCGATGGGCGTGGTGACCGGCATCCCCATGGAATTTCAGTTCGGCACAAACTGGTCCGCTTTCTCGAAAGCGGCGGGCGGCGTGATCGGGCACACGCTGGCCATCGAGGGCGTGTATTCGTTCTTCCTTGAATCGTCTTTCCTGGGCCTATTCCTGTTCGGCGAAAAACGCTTGAGCCCCAGGGCGCACTGGTGGGCGGCATTCCTGGTGTGCCTGGGCGCGTGGCTTTCGGGGTACTTCATCGTGGCCACGGACGCCTGGATGCAGAATCCCATAGGGTACACGCTGGGGGCCAACGGCGAGTTCGTTCTCACAAGCTTCTGGGCGTTGATCCTGAACCCGTGGATACTCTGGCAGTACACGCACACGATGACGGGATCGGTCCTTACGGCGAGCGTGGTAATGGCTTCGGTCGGGGCCTTCTACCTTCTGAATCAGCGCCACCAGGAATACGGCCGTACCTTCGTGCGCCTCGGCGTGATCGCCGGCTTCGTGGCCGCTTTGCTGATGCTGTCCCCCACGGGCGACGGCCAGGGCAAAATGGTGGCACACCACCAGAAGCCGACGCTGGCGGCCATGGAAGGGCTGTTCGAGACGCAGCAGGGCGCGCCGATCACTATCGTGGGCCAGCCGGACACCGAGAAGCGGCGCATGGATAATCCTCTCACCATCCCGCGTGTGCTCAGCTTCATCAGCTATCAGCGCTGGGCCGCGGAAGTGAAAGGCCTTGACGCATTCCCCCGCACCGAGTGGCCGGACAACGTGCCGCTGCTGTTCTACTCGTTCCACATCATGATAGGGCTGGGCACCATCTTCATCGCCCTGCTGGGCCTGAGTGCTTACAAGCTCTGGCGCCGCACCTTGTATGACTCCAAGGGCATGCTGTGGACCCTGATGATGCTGCTTCCCTTCCCTTACATTGCGAACACATTCGGGTGGATGACGGCCGAGATTGGACGGCAGCCCTGGGTGATCTACGGCCTGATGCGCACCGAAAACGGGGCTTCGCAGAACGTCTCGGCGGGCAACGGGTTGTTTACGCTGATCGGATTCATGGGCGTCTACACGGTGCTGAGCATCCTCTTCCTGTTCCTTGTGCATCGCGAAATCGATCATGGACCGGAACCGCCCGAGACGCAGCCAGCACGCGTGGAGAATCAATAACAGGAGGCCGCCAATGGAAACGGTATGGTTCTGTGTCGTAGCAGTCATGATTGCGATGTACGTGGTGCTGGACGGCTTCGATCTCGGCGCCGGAATTGTGCACCTGTTCGTGGCGCGCACCGACGAGGAGCGCCGCAAGGTGCTGCGCTCGATTGGTCCGGTGTGGGACGGAAATGAAGTGTGGCTGCTCGCAGGCGGTGGAACGTTGTATTTCGCCTTCCCGGCGCTTTACGCGTCCAGCTTTAGCGGCTTCTACCTTCCGCTGATGATGGTGCTCTGGCTTCTGATCGCCCGCGGCGTGGCCGTGGAACTGCGCAACCATCTTTCCACAGCCACGTGGACGCCCATCTGGGATGCGGCTTTCTCGGTCTCGGGCATCTTGCTCGCCATCTTTTTCGGTGCGGCGCTCGGCAACGTAGTCCGCGGCGTACCCCTCGACGAAAAAGGCATGTTCTTCCTCCCCTTGTGGACGCACTTCGGAGTCACCGGCGAGGTGGGCATCCTGGATTGGTATACCGTGCTGATCGGCGTGTTCGCGTTCGTCACGCTGATGGTGCACGGCTCGCTGTGGCTGGCCTACAAGAACGACGGCGACATCAACATCCGCGCCCTGCGCATCGCGCGCGGCGGCTGGCATGTGCTGGCGGTGTGCATGATCGCCGCCACGTACTTCACGTTCCGCGTGCAGCCACAGGTACCACTCAATTACTTTGCTCACCGGTGGGGCTACATCTTCCCCGCGCTCGCCATCATCGGCCTGATCGGGATGCGCCGCGGGCTGCACGGATGGCCGTCGGAAGGCCGTGCGTTCCTGGCCTCCTGCCTGTTCATCATCGGCATGTTGACCAGCGCGGTGTTCGGCCTGTACCCGGACGTCCTGCCGGCGAACACGGGTCCGCAGTTCTCACTTACCGTATACAACGCCTCCGCGCCCTCCTACGGATTGAAAGTGGGCCTGGCGTGGTTCATCCCCGGCATCCTGCTGGCGTGCGGATATACGATCTTTGTCTACCGCCACTTCGCCGGAAAGGTGAAGTTGGAGGAGCAGGGGTATTAACGGGCGGCATTGTCGCCATCAGCGGTGTCCCGAATATAATCGCTTATGCCCTTCCGCGCGGTGCTGCTATTCGCCGCGTTTCTGGTGTCGCGGCAATTCGGGGCAGAAGTCACCACATCGGAGTCGGAACTCCGCATCCGGGTAACGGACGAAAAAGGCCGTCTCATCGCTGCGCGCCTAGAGGTGCGAGGGCCGGGCGGGGCCATGTACCGTCCCGCCGGCGCGTTCCACGAGAGGATGACCAAAGCTCGCGGCGGCGAGCCGTACTACCTTGGCAGCTTCGTCATGGATGGAACGGCCAGCGTGTATGTGCCGGCGGGGAAATACCTGGTGGTGGCGGAGCATGGCCTGGAGTACGAGCGGGTGGAAAGGGCGGTGGAGGTCACCTCTGGAGCCCCCGTTAAAGCCTCGATCCGGCTGCGGCCATGGGTGCGGATGCGTGAAAAAGGATGGTGGTCGGGCGACGTTCACGTGCATCACACACCGGAGGAGGCCAAGCTTCTGGTGCGCGCCGAGAATCTGAACCTGGCCGTACTTACCACTCGCGGCGCACGCATGGATTGGGACTCTTCGAGTAGTGATGGGGTAATAGCCGTTCCGCCTCATCATTGGATTCTGACGCGGAATTATGAAGATGAGCGCCGCGGAGGCGCTTGGATTCTGGATGGACTGCGACAGCCCCTGGACCTGCGCAATCTCGGTGCCTGGTTCCTTCCAGGAATTAATGTTGTCAGGCAGGCACGGGCGCAGCGGCCTCCTGGAGGGATCTTCCCTTGGTTCGACATAGATATGCCCATCTGGTGGGAGGTCCCCGTCATGATGGCGCTGGAGCCCGCGGACTCGCTCGACGTGATCCATAACCAGTTCATGCAGTACGGCATCGACACCAGCGAGTACTGGGGCCGGCCGTATGACCGGCACGAGTTCGGGGGGCGCAGTGGCTTCGTGGCTTATAGTCTCGGCCTGTACGACCGTTAC
>JAJFUV010000202.1 GCA_021372245.1 Terriglobales bacterium | reverse complement strand
GCCAGGTCGTCGACTACATGGCGGAGCACAAGCTCAACGGCCTGATCCTCTGGGGCTTCCTGCGGGACTCGCACGGCGGCGTTCCCGCGGCCCGGGAATTGGCCAGCCACGCCGCCGGCCGCGGCGTGCGGCTGCTGCCCGGTATCGGCACGTCGCACTACGGCGGTTTCTATTACGACGGCAACCACAAGTTCCGCGCCAATACCTGGCTGGAGCAAGGGCGCGAAGAACTGCGCTTTCTGGATTCGCAGGGGAACCGTTTGAAGGACACCGTCTGCCCGACGCAGCCGGAGAACGAGCGCTGGCTGCGGGATGGCGCACGGTGGCTGTTCACGGAAATACCCGCCCTAGGCGGGGCGAACCTGGAAAACGGCGACTGGATGTCCTGCCAGTGCGCCGACTGCCGCCGGGCCCGGTCCAGGCCGGAGAACGATCCCAATTACTACTTCGACATGATGCACACCCAGGTGCCTGTCATTGAAGAAGCCTGGAAACTCTCCCCCGACGCCTGGATGACTTACGCTACTTACACCGGCTTCAATCCCGAGGAGATCTGGAAGCGCACGGAGAAGTCGCAGGTCCGATCGAAGGTCCCGAAGTTCGTTTCGCAATACCCGGAGGCGGCCATCTGCCAGTGGACCTACACGTTCATGGTGGACGGATGGGGAAACCGGCCTGAAGCCGCGGTTCGCGCCAAGTGGCCCGCCGGCCTGCGTCCTCCCACTAAGCACTCTATCGGCTTGCTCCACCAAGGCAGCCAGTGGCACGACTCCGATGTCTGGTGGACGAAATCCCCGCGTGGCGAAGCTACGGGCCAGCGTTACGTGGATATATCCGAACTCATCCGCTACACCTGTTCCCGCTGCGCCGAGGAAGGCCTTGAAGGCATCGAGATTCAGGGCGAAGTTTCCGATGAGTCGCCCGCCAATGAACTGAATTACCTGGCTTTGGAGGAGTTCACCTGGCACCCGCATCTTAGTTACGAGGACTTTATCCGCGAGCGTCTGTCGCGCATTTACGGAAGCGCGGAGGAAGCGAAGCGCTACGTGGCGATGGTGCGCTCCGAGGAACGCGGCTACCGTGCGCTGCGAAGGGATCTCGATACCGCCCACGAGATAAGCCAGAACCGGCAGTTCAACTCGCGGCAAAGGTCACGCTGGGCAAACCTTCGCGCGGAACTGGCGCGCAGGATCTCGCTGGCTTAGGGTGTTTAGACGCACCCGCTGCAGACAGTGTGGAACGTGCGGACTGCCGGACGCCGCGGTTTATGATGTTCCGCATTATCCAGTGGTTGATCATTCCCGTGTACAATCAATCAGGCCCAGGTGTAGCCGTGCTAAATGCCCGCCATATCTGTGTCCTGCTGCTGGCTGCGGCTCTCGCTCCGGCGCAGAAGCCCGCCGTTGGCGATCCTTACGCGGCGTCACGCGAGGCCATGGTCCGAGATCAGCTTGCCTCGCGCGACATCACCAACTCCGGCGTGCTCGCGGCTATGCGCGCCGTGCCCCGGCAT
>JAJFUV010000171.1 GCA_021372245.1 Terriglobales bacterium | reverse complement strand
GCCAGCCGGTAGTTGCTGCGCGGGTCCTCATGCGGCACGAAGCGGTCATCGCCCCAGAAGAAGTGCGTCTTTTGCCAGGGCAGCTTCATCGCAAAGTCCCGGGCCAGCACCTCAAACAACGTCTCCGGGGTGCGCCCGCCGGACAATGCTAGTGTGAACCGGCCCATCTGCCCCGCGCAGCATGTCGCCTGCCGCACAATCACCTCTGCTACCTTGGCCGCCATATCCTCGGCATCGGTGCATATCCGTACCTCCGCCTGTACCCCTGTCTGTGACATCAGCCACTCCTTACCGACCATATCTTTGCCACATGCTCTCCACTTACCGGGGATGATATGCTACAATGCGGCGACTGACAATCCGGATATTGGTAACTGGAGACTTGAATGAACAACCTCGACCAGCTCTGCATCAACACCCTGCGCTTCCTGGCGGTTGATGCCGTCGAGCAGGCAAAATCCGGCCACCCCGGCCTGCCCCTGGGCGTCGCCCCGATGGCTTATGCGATCTTCGACCGACACCTGCGCTTCAACCCCGAGGACCCGAACTGGTTCAACCGTGACCGCTTCATCCTCTCGCCCGGCCACGGCAGCGCCCTGCTCTATGCACTACTGCATATGTATGGTTACGCTTTGCCGCTCGATGAGGTTCGGAATTTCCGCCAGTGGGGCAGCAAAACTCCGGGCCATCCCGAGTACGGCCACACCCCCGGCGTCGAAGCCACCACCGGTCCTCTCGGTCAGGGCTTCGCCATGGGAGTGGGCATGGCGATGGCCGAGCGCTATCTCGCCGCCGACTTCAACCCGGTGTTCGATGCCTCGCTCGTGGACCACTTCACCTATGCGATCGTCTCCGACGGCGACCTGATGGAAGGTATCGCCTCCGAGGCCGCGTCACTGGCCGGTACCCTCAAGCTCGGCAAGCTCATCTATCTCTACGATGACAACGAGATCTCCATCGAGGGTCGCACGGACCTTTCCTTCACCGAGAACGTCGCGATGCGCTTCGAGGCCTACGACTGGCACGTATTGACTGTCGAGGATGGCAATGACGTAGACGCCATCAGTGCCGCCATCGACCAGGCCAAGCTGGAAGACCGGCCGTCCCTGATCGTCGTGCAGACCCACATCGGCTTCGGCAGCCCCAAGCAGGACACCGCCGGCGCCCACGGCGAGCCCCTCGGTGCCGAGGCCATGGCCGCGACGCGCGCCAAGCTCGGCTGGCCCGCCGAGACCTTCCACGTCCCCGCCGAAGCCGCCGCGCACATGAAAGAAGCCGGAGCCCGTGGCGCGAAGCTGCAGGGCGAATGGCAGAGCCTGCTGCAGAAGGCTGAGGCCAAGAACGCCGATGCCGCCGCGCGACTGCAAAAGCAGATCAAGGGCGAACTGCCCAAAAATTGGGATGCGAACGTGCCCGAGTTCAGCGCCGAGAAGGCCGACGCCACCCGCAACGCTTCGGGCCTCGTCCTCAATGCCCTCGCTCGCAGCCTCGGCAACATGATCGGCGGCTCCGCCGACCTCGCGCCCTCCAACAAGAGCAACCTCAAGGACTGCGGCGAATACGGCACCGACTGCATCTGCTGCGGCCCCAATATCCACTTTGGCGTCCGCGAGCTGGCCATGGCCGCCATCGTCAACGGCCTCGCCCTCCACGGCGGCCTGATCCCCTACGGCGCGACCTTCCTGGTCTTCTCCGACTACGCCCGGCCCGCCATGCGCCTTTCGGCCCTTATGCAGTGCCACTCGATCTTCATCTACACCCACGACAGCATCGGCGTCGGCGAAGATGGCCCGACTCACCAGCCCGTCGAGCACCTCTGGGCCGCGCGCCTCATCCCTGGCTTCACTGTCTACCGGCCCGGCGACGCCAACGAGACCGCCGAATGCTGGAAGCTCGCCATCTCGCGCCGCGAGCCCTGCCTGCTGGCCCTCACCCGCCAGAACCTCGTCACCCTCGACCTCGCCAGGTACCCGGTCAAGGACGGGGTCAAGCGCGGCGGCTACATTCTCTCCGAGGCCCAGGGCGAGCCGCAACTGGTCCTCCTCGCCACCGGCTCCGAGGTTGAGCTGGCCATCAAGGCGCAGGAAGAGCTAGCCAAACAGAACATCGCCGCCCGCGTCGTCTCCATGCCCGCCGTCGAGCTCTTCGACAAGCAGGACGAGGCCTACCGCTGCAGTGTTCTGCCCTGCGCCGTCCCGACCCTCGCCATAGAAGCCGGCAGCACCATGGGTTGGTACAAGTACGTCGGCAGCAAGGGCGCCGTCATAGGCCTCGACCACTTCGGCGCTTCCGCTCCGGCCAAGACAGTCTTCGCCAACTTCGGCTTCACAGTCGAAAACGTCGTCGAAAAGGCCAAGGCCTTGCTGAGCTAACCTACGGATCTGGGGTCGCCCAAGAACCACAGAACTCCTCCGGCAACCGCCGGAGGAGTTTTTTTGTGCGTGCTGATCAGGCATCAGAGAGTGCAATTCCAGGCCGTGAAGAGTTATGTCAAATCAGTTTATTATGGTTACCTCAAGTTATGCGGGGTCTTTGTGGCGAAAGCGCCACATTCTTCACGAGAGTGCCAATAACAGCGTGTATGGCCACTTAATCGCCATCATTTCGCGCCCCGGAGTGCAGTCCGGCGCATTCAGTCATACTGGGGCAGAACGCGAGCAAACTCGCTCGACCCGAGACCCGTAAGTTGCGCCACCGTTTGTAGACGCTTCTGCTGAGAACAGTAGCAACACTTCGGCCACAAGGAGCCGGTTCCGTATGGGACCGGCTCCTTTTCGTACCTGGACAACCCGCAGCGCCCGGCCTGCCCGGGCAGAAAGGAAACGCCCATGTCAGTCACCGCCGAATCCGTCAAGTCTCCGTCCTACTTCCGGCTTCAGGTCGCTCGTGGGCACCTGGGCCGCGGGCACACCGAATACGAGGCCCGCTATGTCTCCACCTTCATGCCGGTTGCCGATCTGTACGCCAATCACGGCAAGGCTATCGCCGGCATCAAGCGCGTGACCGCCCTCAGCCCCGTCACGCGTGAC
>JAJFUV010000160.1 GCA_021372245.1 Terriglobales bacterium | reverse complement strand
CTTCGGGCTCACCATCGTCGACGAGACGAAGCGCGCTATCTACTACAACCCCGAGTTCATCGACGTGGTGGTGAAGGCGCTGGCGATGAAGTGCCGCTGGCAGATCCGCAAGTTTTCAAAATTCGCCGACCGGGTGATCTGCTTCATCGACGAACCGATCCTGTCGGCCTTCGGCAGTTCCACCTACGTAAGCGTGACGCGTGACGACGTAGTTGCAAAGCTCGCCGAAGTGGTGGAAGCAGTGCACGCCGAAGGTGCGCTTGCCGGCGTTCACTGCTGCGGCAACACCGAGTGGTCCATCCTGATCGATGCCGGAGTGGACCTGGTGAACTTCGACGCTTTCGATTACGGCGAGACCATCGCGCTCTATCCGGAGGCGGTCAAGAGTCACATCGAGGCAGGCAAGGCGTTGGCGTGGGGCATCGTACCGACAAACAGCGCCAAGATCCGTACGCAAACCGCCGATACGCTGGTCACCCGGTTCAACGGCCTCGTGGACAATCTGGCTGCGAAGACGGGACTGGACCGCGCCGTCATCTTGCGGCAGGCCGTGATCACGCCGAGTTGCGGCACGGGCTCGCTGCCCATCGACGACGCCAGGCTGGTCTTCAGGCTGCTCGGCGAAGTCAGCGCAACGCTGCAGCAGAGCGCATAGGAAGCACGCATGTCAGTTCCCCATAGCATCGCCATGGCAGGCAAGGGCGGTGTGGGCAAGACCACGCTGGCTGCCCTGATCGTGGAGTGGTTGGTCGCACGCGGCGCCGCGCCGGTCCTGGCCGTAGACGCCGATTCGAACGCCAACTTGCATGAAGCCCTCGGCGTGACCTACACCGCCACCGTTGGGGGCATCCGCGAGAGTGCGCGCAGCGAAATCCCCGGCAAACAGGGCATGGCCAAACAGGAGTTTCTGGACTTGCGAGTACAAGAGGCTCTGGTTGAACACACCGGCTTCGACCTGGTCGTGATGGGACGTCCCGAGGGCCAGGGCTGCTACTGCTTCGCCAACAGTGTGTTGCGCGGCGTTCTGGATCGGCTCTCGAAACAGTACAAGCACATCGTGGTGGACAGTGAAGCCGGCCTGGAGCACATCGCCCGGCGAACGCTGCTTTCGCTCGACTACCTGCTGATCGTCTCCGACGCCAGCGTGCGCGGCGTGCGTACGGCAAAGCGCGTCTCCGAATTGGCCGACGAGGTTTCGCTTGGCGCGGCACACCGCGGGCTGATCATCAACCGCGCGCCGAACTGCGAACTCACACCGGTGCTCCTGAAAGAAGTGGCGGCCACGGGTTTACCGCTCCTGGCCGTCATTCCCTTCGATCCGGAGGTGGCGGCCATGGACGCGGGCGGCATGGACATCAAGGACATTCCTGCAGGCGCGCCCGTGCGGCGCATCGTACACGCGCTTCTTGAAAAGTTGTTCAGCAAGGAAACGAATTAATGTCAACAATTTCCGATCTGCCTGCTGTGAAGCAGGTCTCGCGTGACCCAGCCATCAATCAGATGGTCACCCTGGCCGGCTGCGAGAACATTCCAACGGTCTGGGATCGCCTCAAGAGTCAGCAACCGCAGTGTAAGTTCGCAACCGACGGCGTCTGCTGCCGGTTATGCCACATGGGTCCCTGCCGCATTACGCCAAAAGCGAAGTACGGCATCTGTGGCGCTGATGCTGACACCATCGCGGCGCGCAACCTTCTGCGCGAAATCGCGGCGGGTTCGGCGGCGCACTCCGACCACGGCCGCGGCTTAGTACGAACACTCAAGATGGTGGCCGGCGGACACGGCGGCGATTACCGCATCGCCGATCCGAGGCGGCTGCGGGAAACCGCCCTATTTTTCGGCATCGAAACGGAAAATCGCGGCGACCTGGAGATCGCCGGTGACCTGGCGGACTTCTACATGAGACAGTTCGGCTGGTCCGAGAGTCCCAACGATACGCTGCGGCTGGCGCCTGAAAAACGCCAGGCGGTTTGGAAGAAGCTGGACATAGAGCCCAGAGGCATTGATTCATCGGTTGTTGAGCTGATGCACCGCACCCACATGGGTGTGGACCACGACTACCGGCACCTCATCATGGCGGGCCTGAAGTGCAGCCTGGCCGACGGCTGGGTTGGTTCGAACATCGCCACCACGGTGAGCGACATCCTGTTCGGCACGCCACGCCCGGTGCGCAGCAAGGTGAACCTGGGTGTGCTGCGCGAAGACATGGTCAACGTGATCGTGCACGGGCATGAACCGACCCTCTCCGAAATGTTGGCTATGGCTTCGCAGGATGAAGATTTGGTCGAGTATGCGAAGTCGAAGGGCGCCGCAGGCATCAACCTGGCGGGTATCTGCTGCACGGCCAACGAAGTCCTGATGCGACACGGGTTGCCCATCGCGGGCAATTTCATGCAGCAGGAACTGGCCATCCTAACCGGCGCTGTCGAAGTGATGGTCATCGACGTACAGTGTGTGATGCCGTCGCTCGGGCAGGTGGCCAAGTGCTTCCACACGCGCCTGGTGAGCACGTCGGAAATCGCGCAGACTTTCGAGGCCGAGCCAATCAATTACGAAGTGGAGCACGGCTACGAACATGCGCGGCGCATCCTCCGCATCGCCATCGACAACTTCGAGAACCGCGACCGCGGCCGCGTCCACATCCCGCGCGAGAGCATGGAAGTGGTCGCGGGCTTTTCCAACCAGACCATCTTCCACATGCTGGGCGGGCGCTTCCGTTCGACATTCCGCCCGCTGAATGACGCCATTATCGACGGACGCATCCGTGGCGTGGCCGGCATCGTCGGCT
Organism: Terriglobales bacterium; assembly: GCA_021372245.1. Classification (GTDB taxonomy): domain Bacteria; phylum Acidobacteriota; class Terriglobia; order Bryobacterales; family Bryobacteraceae; genus JAJFUV01. The sequence continues at coordinate 1,812 of JAJFUV010000160.1, read as the reverse complement.
GCACCAATCCGAAGATGCCGGTGGACAGCCACCACGTGCAACTGGCTCTGGAACTGATCGAACGCAACGTGCTGGTGCTCGAAACCGGGTGCTCGGCCATTGCTTGCGGAAAGGCGGGTCTGCTGGTGCCGGAGGCCTCCCTGTCGCGGGCGGGGGCCACGCTGCGCGAGGTGTGCGAGGCCGTGGGCATCCCGCCCATTCTGCATATGGGCTCCTGCGTGGACAACAGCCGCATCCTGATGGCCGCCACGAACGTGCTGCACGAGGGCGGCCTGGGACAGGACATCTCGGATCTTCCAGTGGCCGGTGCGGCGCCGGAGTGGATGAGCGAAAAAGCCGTGGCTATCGGACACTACTTTGTGGCCAGCGGCATGTACGTGGTGCTGGGCCACCCGTTCTATGTGGCGGGCAGCCCGAACGTCAACAAGTTTCTCACCGAAGAGGTGGAAAGCCTCACCGGCGGACGCTTCGATTGGGAGCCCGACCCTGCGAAGGCCGCCGACAAGATGCTCGCGCACATCGAGAAGAAGCGCGACGCACTCGGAATCAACGCCAAGAAGGAGCGCAAGTTGTTCGACATGAAGGAGAGGAGGGGGATCGATGAGTAAGCTGATTGCCTCCTCCGCCATACGCGGCGCGCACCAGATCGTGAAGGACGCCGAACAGATGGTGGCGCGCGCCATCGCCGCCAAGGGCGCGGACCATGCTGTGGGCTTCCCCGATACAGCCTACGCGCTGCCGGTGATCTACTCGCTGCTCGGCCGCAAGGTGGAGAAGTTGTCGGACATGGAGCCGGTGCTCGAAGAGTGCCGCTCGCTGCTCCCGCCTGTTCCGGACGACCATACCTGGTTGCCCTATTTGGGCCCCGCTTTGGATTCCGGCATGGCCACGCTGTTCGCTTTCGAAATGATCGAGGCGTGCAAGTACCTGATCGGTCCGAACCCGGTGAATGGCTTGTGGCTGGGTGCGGCCAACGATGTGATCATCCGCGAGCGCGGTATTGAATTCGTGGATGGTTCCGCGCCCGGCTTCGCCGCCGTTGTAGGCGCCGCCCCCGACAAAGAAACCGCTGTCCGCATTGCCCGCGAGCTTCAGGAAAAGAATCTATACGTCTTTATTGCAGGTCATACCCACGGAGTTTCGTTCGCGGAGCAGTTGCAGGAAGCCGGCGTCGAGTTGGGATGGGAAACCCGTTTGGTCCCTTACGGAAAGGAGATTTCGGCCGCCATTTACGCGCTGGGCTTCGCCAACCGTGTTGCGCTCAGCTTCGGCGGCGTGGCGGCGGGAGATTACGAGCGCAACCTGCGTTACAACAAGAACCGCGTGTTCGCCTTCGTGATGGCGCTCGGCGAAGTCACCGAAGAGAAGTACGCCGCTGCGGCGGGTGCCATTTCCTACGGCTTTCCGACGATCGCCGATACCGGCATCCCGCAGATCCTGCCCACCGGCATCTGCACTTACGAGCACGTCGTAAGCAACGTGCCGGTGGAGCGCATCGTCGAGAAGTCGCTGGAAGTGCGCGGCTGCAAAGTAAGAATCGCCAAAGTGCCCATCCCGGTGGCCTACGGCGCGGCGTTTGAGGGCGAGCGTATCCGCAAGGAGCAGACGCACGTCGAGTTCGGCGGGAACCGCACGCCGGCCTTCGAGTTCGTCTCGACGCGCGAATTAAGCGAGGTCGAGGACGGCAATATCACGGTAGTGGGGCCCGATGTGGACGACGTCCAGGAAGGCTCCGCGCTGCCGCTGGCTATTTGGGCGGACGTGGCGGGCCGCAAGATGCAGGCCGATTTCGAACCCATCCTGGAACGCCAG
>JAJFUV010000107.1 GCA_021372245.1 Terriglobales bacterium | reverse complement strand
TGCGCGGTTTTATATAAAGGAAGAATCATGCCACGCGGATTGTCCTTGCTCATGTTCGCGGCCGCCCTGGCAGCCGCCTCCGATCTACCCGAACCGGTGCTCACTCGCAATCAGCAGTACGCGGATCAGATCGAACAGTACTTCCGCGACTACCTGGTGCGCGATTATCCGCAACGCGCGCAAAAGGCGTGGAACCGCTCTTACAAGAGCGTGCCCCTGTTCCTCCAGAGCGTGGAGCCAAACCGGGCGCGTTACCGCCGGATCCTATCCCCGCCCGATTGGAAAGCCGCTGACAAACTTGAACGAAGCCCTCGCCCCGACATCGCGCACTCGGCCACATGGGTCTCCCTGCCGCTCACGAGCGGCCTGAAGGCCGAAGGACTGCTGGTGTTTCCGGAATGTATGAAGGGACCGGTCCCCCTGGTCATCGCGCAGCACGGCATCGGCAGCTACCCGGAGCGCGTCTTCGGCGTGGGCGACGCCGAGAATCTGTACCACGATTACGGCCACGCCCTCGTCAAGGCCGGCTTCGCCGTGCTTGCTCCGTTCAACCTCGCCACCGCCGAGAAGCGCAACCGCATGGAGCGGTTGGCGCGGCTTGCCGATACCACACTGCCCGGAATCGAGTTGACGCGTATATCCCGCCTGCTCGACGAAGTTTTGAAGGATCCGCGTATCGACAGCAAGCGCGTCGGTATGTGGGGCATCAGCCTGGGCGGCATGGCTACGATGTTCTGGACGCCGCTCGAACCTCGCATCCAGTGCGCCGTGGTGTGTGCCTGGTTCAATCATCGGCGCAACAAGATGGTGATTCCGGACAAGCGGTATAGCTGTTTCCTGGAGACCACCGAAGAGCACGCTTTCTTCCATGGCTGGCTCACGGAATTCACCGACAGCGACGTTGTGAGCCTGATCTGCCCGCGCCCGCTGCTGGTGCAGACCGGCAAGGCGGACCGTATCGCGTGGTGGCCGCAGGTGATCGAGGAACTTGACGCCTCGCGCGAACATTATCGCAAGCTCGGTATCGAAGATCGCATCGGGATGGATCTGCACGACGGCGGGCACGAGATCCGCGTCGAAAGCGGTGTCGCCTTCATGCAAAGGTGGTTAGGAAAATGAGCGCGCAAGACTCTCAAACCCTCGAGTATCAGATCAAAGAGGCGGCCCACTTCTTTCCGGGCACGGTTTCGGCCTACGCCCGCAACATCGATACGGGCGCCGATTGCGGTGTTGCCCCCGACCGGCGTGTGCGCACGGCCAGCACCATCAAGCTGGCCATCATGGCGGCGGTTTTCACGGCCGTGGCCGAGGGCCGCGCCAAGTGGAACACGCGGCTCAAGCTCCGCGAAATCGACAAGGTCGCCGGAAGCGGCGTGCTTGGCGAGTTCGGCCACGGCATGAAGTTCCCGGTGCTGGACCTGGTGCACCTGATGATCGTGGTGAGCGACAACACGGCCACCAATCTGCTTCTCGACCGCTTCACCGCCGAGTATGTGAATCAGCAGATGGACCGGATCGGACTCACAGAGACACGCTCGTTGCGTAAAGTACGCGGTGACAACCCGAACACGAAGACTCCCAGCGGCTGGAGCCGCGCCGGACTCATCGAGGAGAACAAGCGCTTCGGCCTGGGCGTCTCCACTCCGCGCGAAATGGTCACGTTGCTTGAAAAGATCGGGCGCGGCCAGGTAGTGAATGAGGCCGCGTCCAAGCAGATGATCGAGATCCTGAAGCGCCAGCAGTACAAGCACGGCATCGGCCGCCAAATGGAGTCTGAGGTGGCCAGCAAGTCGGGCAGCCTGGACGCCCTGCGGAGCGACGCCGGCATCGTCTACTCGAAGGGCGGGCGCATCGCCATCGCCGTCACGGTGGACGACATGGCCAAGACGGATTACTCGCCGGACAACGTAGGCGAACTGCTCATCTCGCGCCTGGCCCAGATGATGGTCGCCGGGCTCAGCCGTGGTTGATGTAGTCGGTGCGGCCGCCGTCCACCGTGATGACCTGCGCGGTGATAAAGCCCGCGTCGTCGCTTGCCAGGAACGCTGCCGCGGCGGCGATGTCCTCCGGCTTCCCGACGCGTCGCATCATGGCTTTCTCGGCAATCGTTGAAAACAGCCGCTCTACTTCTTCCCGGGTGCGATCCACCCACACTATGTCGGTCGCGATGAAACCCGGCGCAATGGCGTTCACCGTGATACCGAACGGTCCCAACTCGAGCGCGAACCGGCGCGTAAGGACAACCACTTCGGCCTTGCTGGCGGCGTAAAACGTGGTGCCCGCCATGGAGGTGCCGTGCGCGGCGATCGACGAGAGATTGACGATGCGCCCGTAGCCTCGCCGCCTCATCCCTTCAACGACGGCGCGGATCGGAACCACCACGCCGCGCACGTTGGTACGCTGCATCTGGTCCATCACTTCCCAGTCGGTTTCGCCGAGTTCCATGCGCCGGAATATGCCGGCGTTATTTACCAGGATGTCGATGGGGCCGAGTTCAGCTTCGACTTTCGCAACCGTGGCCGCGACAGCCGCTTCGTCGCTCACGTCCGCGCCCACGGCCACCGCTCGCCCGCCGCGCGAAGCGATTTCCTCCACCACGGCTTGCGCTTCAGCCGCGCGTTCGCGGTAGTTCACACCCACCGCCACGCCTTCGCCGGCCAGGCGCAGCGCGATGGCTTTGCCGATACCCCGCGAAGCGCCCGTCACAAGTGCAGTTCGATTCTGAAATGTCATTCCGGCTTGATTCTGGCACCCAGGCGTACCCGGCCGCAAGGAAACAGAACCTGTAAGATCGACATTGGGAGGCGATGACGATGACCACACGACGACAAGTGCTGGCCTCGACCTTCGGAGCGGCCCTGGCAGGTGCCCGTCCTCTGGCAACTCCCCGCCAGATCCGGGCCTTCTGCATCGACTTTAACTGGTACAAAGGCGTCTTCGCTCCGCCGGGTCACTGGAACGCGGCTTCCCCCGAAGAGCACGTGCGCTGGTACGAAGCGCTGGGCGCCAATACCATCCAGACCTTCTGCGTTTCCTGTAATGGCTACGCCTGGTACAAGGGCGGCTTCGTGCCGCCGCAGCCCGGCCTCAAGCACGACTTCCTTACTGACGTGGTCCGGCTCGGCCACAAACGCGGCACGCTGGTGATGGGTTACTTCTGCGTAGGCGCCAACAGCAAATGGGGCGGAGACCATCCCGAACTCAGCTACGGCGTACCGGGCAACGTTTATCACATCCCCTTTACGGACGCCTATCTCGATTACCTCGCGCGTTCGATGACCGACGCCATCCGCCGCACGCACCTGGACGGCTACATGATCGACTGGGTGTGGAATCCCCACGACAAGTTGCGCGTCAAAGGCTGGATCGAAGCCGAGAAGCAACTGTTCACCCAGCTCACCCGCGTGCCATTTCCCACTGAAGGCGAGCCGCAGCCCGCCGACAAGCTAGCTTACGAGCGCCGCGCCATCGAGCGGGCCTGGGAGCGCATACACGAAGCGCGAGACCGCGCCAATCCGGCCTGCAGGATCTGGCTGAGCTGCAGCCGGCTGAACGATCCGACGGTCCAGGGCTCGAAGATGTTGAACGAATGCGATTGGGTCATGAACGAGGCGCCCAACCGAGCGCTGCTCGAAGGGGTGCGCAAGATGGTCGGCTCGCGCACACGCCTGATTCAGAATCTGGTGGGCTGGCCCGGCCACGACGCGAAGGCGTTCCTGGCCAATCCGGCCAATCGAGGGCTCGATTTCTACGGCTTCGCCGAGCCTCGGGACACTTCCCTGCCCCTGCCCGTCGAAGAGTATCTCGCCAAGAGCGAGGCGGCCTTCGCCGGGAAGGACCGCTTCACGGTCAACGACCGCAACATCGCCACGCTGGCCCGCTTCTACCGTGAGCTGCGCTGAATCCGCTCAGCGCTCGTTCTCCTTCAGGATTTTCTTGCGCAACCGGATGGATTGCGGGCAGACCTCGACGTACTCGTCGTCGCGGATGAACTCGATGGCCTGTTCCAGGTTCAGGATGCGCGGCGGCATGAGGCGGATGGCTTCGTCGGAGGTGGAAGCGCGCATGTTGGTCAGCTTCTTCTCCTTCACGATGTTGACGTCGATGTCCCGGTCGCGCGAGTTCTCGCCGATGATCATGCCTTCGTAGACGTCCATGCCGGGCGTGACGAAGATGTAGCCGCGTTCCTGCAGGTTGAAGATGGCGTACGCCGTGGTCTTGCCGGGCCGATCGGCTACCAGCGAGCCGGTGGGACGGGTGGGAATGTCGCCTTGCCAGGCGATGTAGCCGCTGAACAGCGAGTTCATCACCGCCGTGCCGCGCGTGTCGGTCAGCAGTTGATTGCGGATTCCGATCAGTCCGCGCGAGGGCACATCGAAGTCGATGCGGACACGGCCGGAACCGTGGTTCACCATCTTCGACATCTGGCCTTTGCGCTTGCCGAGTTGTTCGACCACCACGCCGATATACTGTTCCGGACAGTCGATCACCAGCAGTTCAAGAGGTTCCTGCAACTCTCCGTTGACGGTGCGGGTCAGGATTTCGGGCTTGCCCACCATCAACTCGTAGCCCTCGCGCCGCATGATCTCGATAAGAATGGCGAGCTGCAATTCGCCGCGGCCCATCACCTTGAAGGTGTCCGGCCCGCCCGCCTCCTCCACGCGGATGCTGACGTTGGTGAGCAGCTCTTTGTCGAGCCGTTCGCGTATGTGCCTGGAAGTGACGAACTGGCCCTCCCGTCCGGCAAACGGCGACGTGTTCACCGTGAAGGTCATGGCGATGGTGGGTTCGTCGATGCGCGTGGGTGGGAGCGGTTCGGGCGTTTCGGGATTCGTGATGGTCTCCCCAATGGTGATGCCTTCCACACCGGCGATGGCCAGCACGGACCCCGGTTGGCCTACGGTCTCTTCCACCCGGTCCAAGCCTTCAAAGGAATAGAGCCTCGTGATGCGAGTGGTCTGGAGCGAACCATCCAGTTTGCAGACGCCCACCTCGTCGCCCAGATGCAGCGTTCCATTGAAGACGCGGCCGATGGCCAACCGGCCCAGGTACTCGCTGTAGTCGAGATTCCCCACCTGGAGCTGCAACACGCCCTTCGGGTCGCCGGCCGGATGCGGGCAATACTTCAGGATTGCTTCAAACAGCGGGCGCAAGTCCTTGGACGGATCGTCGAGGGAAGCTTTGGCCACGCCCGCCTTCGAGTTGGCGTAGATGACCGGGAAATCCAACTGGTCCTCGGTGGCGTCCAGGTCGATGAACAGGTCATAGACCTCGTTGAGCACTTCCTGGGGGCGGGCGTCCTGGCGGTCGATTTTATTGATGACTACGATGGGCGGAAGCTTCGCCTCCAACGCCTTCATGAGCACGTAGCGGGTCTGCGGCAGCGGGCCTTCGCTGGCGTCCACCAGCAGCATCACGCCATCCACCAGGTTGAGCGCCCGCTCGACCTCGCCGCCGAAGTCGCTGTGCCCCGGCGTGTCGACAATGTTGATCTTGACGCCCTTGTAACGGACGCCGGTGGTCTTGGCCAGGATCGTTATGCCACGCTCGCGTTCGAGCGCGTTCGAATCCATGACCCGCTCCTGGACCTCTTCGTTCTCCCTGAAGATCCCGCTCTGATGGAGCATGGCGTCAACCAGGGTCGTCTTGCCGTGGTCTACATGGGCGATGATGGCGATGTTGCGGATTTCCTCAAACCGCTTGATTTCATTTGAGATAGGTTCCTCGTGAACCTCTTGGTCCGATTGTGTGCTCACATTATTTATCGTCGCACGCCGGAAGGGGCCGCTGCAGGCGATCTAGTGTCATTTAGGGGCTTGCGTCCATAGCGCGCCGGGCGTATAATTAACTTCGTTTATCATTAACCACGTTAACGGTTGTATGGAACTTCATACTGGCGCTCCGAGCTTCATAAAGGAATTCCTAGGTAGCACACGCATCTTCGTGAAGGCGGTCGATGAAGTCCTGGAAGAGAAACTCCTCGCCCAGGTGGCCGGCCAGCAGCTAACCCCCTCTTTGATGAAGGTTTTGGAGCTGGTAGCCTTTACGGACGTAGGAACTCTCAGCGAATTGGCGGCTTTCCTGGGGATCAGCACGCCGGCGGCCAGCAAGGCCGTGGACAAGATGGTGCGGCGCAAGCTGCTGAGCCGTACGGGCGGCGAAAGCGATCGCAGGTCGATTCGGGTGTCCTTGACCGAAGAGGGCCGGCGTATGCTAGCGGCCTACGACTTCGCCAGGAGCAATCGGCTGATGGATCTGTTCACCCAGTTTCCTCCTGAAGACCTCAAGCGCGTGGCTACATTAATGGATCAGATCTCAGCAGCAGTGGTCCGTCAGACAGACAAGGCTGAAGATCTTTGCCTGCAGTGCGGAATTCACTTTCGAGAGAAGTGTTTGGTGCGGCAGCTCCTGCACACGAATTGTTCTTACCAAGAGCAAAGAGACCGCCGTCGCCGTTTGCAGGCGACGGCCGGGGAGGATATCCATGAACGCAGCAACGGCATGGACCGAGGTAGCGTCGTGCCCAAGCAGCCTTGAGAACCTCTTTGACACCGAGGAGGGCCGCAGGCTGCGGACCTGCATTCAGTGTGGTACTTGCGCGGGGACGTGTCCATACGGCGACACGATGGACTATCCGCCGCGACGCATGATCGCGCTATTGCGATCCGGACAGATCGAGAAGGTTTTCACCAGCGACAGCCTGCTGAACTGTGTAGCCTGTTACGCCTGCATGGCGAAGTGCCCGCGCGGCATACGGCTAACCGACGTTCTGCTGCCGCTCATGAAGGAGCAGACGCTGGCGCGCATGCCGGAACTGCCGGCGGAGCTTCAGAAGGCGCTCCAGAACACCATGAGGTACGGCAACCCCATGGGCGAGTCCAGCCGGAAACGGGCGCTTTGGCTGAAGACGGCCGGTGTGCCGATCCGTGTCTTGCCGGAGCAGCCGGGCCCGGTGGACTTGTTGTGGTTCGTGGAGTGCTACTCGGCTTACTACGCGCGGGGGCAGGACATCGCGCGCGCGACGGCCAAGGTCTTCAATGCGCTCGGCCTGGACTTCGCGGTGCTCGGCAACGAGGAAAAGTGCGCCGGCGAATGCGGGCGGCTGACCTGGGAGCCGGGACTGTACGAGACCCTGATCGATTACAACATGGCGATCTTCGCCAAGTACTCATTCAAGCAGATCGTGACGGGCTGCCCACACGCGCTGAATGCGTTCCGGCTGCGTTACCCGTCGTACGGTTTTCGCTACGAAACGCTGAGCGTCTGCGAGCTGCTGGCGCAGCATCTGGACCGGCTCAAGCCGTTGCTGAAGCGCAAGCTGGACTACACGGTGACTTACCACGACTCGTGCTGTCTCGGCCGGCGAAACTCGATTTTCGACGAGCCGCGAATGCTGCTGAAGGCCATCCCGGGCGTGAAGCTGGTCGAGATGACGCACCACCACGAAAACGCCATTTGCTGCGGGGGCGGCGGCGGAGGGATGTGGCTGGATACCTATTTCAAAACCAAGGGCCACGAACGGCTCTCGGAGCGTCGCGCAAAGGAGGCGGTTAGTGCGGGCGCCGATGTGCTGGCAATCGCCTGTGACTACGAGTTTTCCCGGTTTGAAGATGCGTTAAAGGTCCTCGGCCACGATAAGCGGATGGTGGTGCGGGACATTACTGAGCTCTTGGCGGAATCGATGGAGGCGTAACACCATGAATATGCTGGTCTTGCTCAAAATGGTTCCCGACGTCGTCGAAGAGTTGGAGGTTGCGCCGGACGGGAAGAGTCTGGATACCGAGTTTCTGCGCCTGATCCCGAATGAACCCGACGATCATGCGCTGGAAGAAGCGCTGCTGCTCAAAGAGCGGCTCGGCGGAAAGGTGACCGTGCTGGCTCCCGATGCTCCCGAGGTGGACGAAGCGCTGTTCACAGCCCTGGCTAAGGGAGCCGACCGGGCGCTGAAGCTCTCCGGTGCGGATACCAGCTCGAACACAGCCGGGTTGGCGCGGGCCGTCCATCAGGCGATCGCCGCGACGCCGGATTTGCAAGGGGTGGACCTGATCCTCACCGGAACCCAGGCCAACGACGATCTGGATACCCTGCTGGCGCCTGTGTTAGCGCACTTGATGGGCGCGCCGTTCGTCGGGATCGTAACCAGTGTCGTGCCGGATGCCGGCCGCGGGATGGTTACGGTTCAGAAAGAGTGCCCGAAGGGAATCCGCGCCGAATTCGAGATGCCCATGCCCGCTGTTTTGGGCATCCAGGCGGCGGAGAAGCCTCCCCGTTACGTACCTGTGGCCAAGGTGCGGGCGGCGATGAAGACCCAGAAGATCGAGGCGGTGGAAGCGGGCGAACCTATGCCCGCGCTGCCTATTGAAGTGATTGCCATGGACAAGCCCGTGGTGTCCGAACGGGCCGAAATGTTGGAGGGATCACCGGAAGAGGTCGCGGGGAAGGTCTGCGAGATTCTGACCGCTCGCGGCCTGCTCTGAGGAGGAAAACATCATGGCGGGCGAAATTTGGGTTCTAGCGGAACACTGGCAGGGACAGATTTCCGAGATCACTTTCGAGGTTCTGGCCCTGGGGCGTGAACTGGCTCAAGCGCTTGGCATCAAGCTGGAAGCGGTGCTGCTTGGGCACGGGAAGAAGGACTTGGCGGGCGCCCTGGGAGCCGCGGACCGGGTTTACTATGTCGATCATCCCAGCCTGGCCGAGATGGCGGCGGAAAGTTGCGCCGCGGCGCTGGAGGAACTGGTCCGGTCGAAGAAACCCAAGGCTGTTCTGGTGCCGCTATCCAACGTGACCCTGGGAATCGGGAGTCTCCTGGCCGCGAAAATGGGTGCCGTGTGCATCAATTCCTGCGTGGATGTTTCGATTTCCGACGGCAAGCTTCAAGCGCGGAGCCTCCTGTACGGGGGCAAGATGGAAGCCACCGTGACGGCCGCGGGCGATCCCACTATCCTCGGTATCTCGCCTGGCTGCCGTCCCATCGAGGCTGGCCGCGCGGCCGCCGTACCGCCGGTGGAACAGGTCGCCGTGACGCTCCCGGATGAGCCGAAAGTCCGCTTCAAGCGATACATCGAGCCGGAAGCCGGTGACATCGATATCTGCGAACAGGAAGCGCTAGTTTCGGTGGGCCGCGGCATTCAAAGCGCCGACAACGTGGAACTGGCCCAGGAACTGGCCGAAGCATTGGGCGGCGCGGTCTCCGGATCGCGGCCCGTCATCGACCAGGGGTGGCTGCCGATGTCGCGGCAGGTGGGCAAGTCCGGCGCCAGCGTAAAGCCGAAGTTCTACCTGGCGGCGGGCATCAGCGGTGCGCCCGAGCACGTGGAAGGCATGAAGGGCGCCGCCCTGATTGTCGCGATCAACACCGACCCCAAGGCGCCCATCTTCAACGTGGCGCACTACGGAATTGAAGCCGACGCCCTGGACGTACTGCCGGCGCTGACGGCGAAAGTGAAGGAGCGGAAAGGACACTGAGCGACATGACTGGCGCGGAAGTGATTGAACGGCCGTACTTCTACACTCTCCCGGTGTGGCTGATCGCCGCGTTCTATCTGATCGCCGCCCTCTCGCTCGCCGTCTTCTTCTATGGTGTCTTCCGTAAGATCAAGCGCTACCGGCAAGGCCGCCGGGACGCGAGCCAGCCCTTCACCGCGGCCGGCCTGCTGCGGGCCGCCGTCGATGTCATCACCAACCGCACCATTCTGCGGGGCGAGCTACTGGGAGGCGTGGGGCACCTGCTTTTGTTCGCGGGCTTCGCGATCCTGTTTGTCGCCACGCTCCTGGTGCTGGTGGACAACGATATCCTGCGCCTCCTGCTGCCCCAGTGGAGTTTCCTCAAGGGGGACTTCTACCTGGGCTTCTCCTGGGGCGCCGACCTGGGCGGGATGCTGCTGCTCTGCGGATTCCTGATCCTGGCGATCCGGCGTGGCGTGGTCAAGCCCGCCGCCTTCCAGTACGCCGAGCGCTTGCAGCCCCAAGGTTTTCCGAAACCGGGCACGCTGGTCCGTCAGGACTGGCTGCTGCTGGGGCTCGTCGGCCTGGCCGGCGTGGGCGGTTTCCTGGTGGAGACGTTCCGGATCCGGGCCACGGAGCCGGTGTTCGAGACGGTGTCCTTTGCTGGCTGGGCCTTTAGCGGATGGCTGGCGGGGATGGGCCTGTCGCAGCAGGGCGCTCGCGCAGCGTTCGGCTACATCTGGTATCTGCACGCGCTGACCGCACTGGGCCTGATAGCGTACATCCCTTACAGCAAGGCCTGGCACATCCTGGTGGGCTGGTACGGCTTGGCTCTACGACCAGCGCAGCGGGGCGCGGCGATGGCGGCGGCCCTGAAGCAAACCGGCGAAGGGTACGCGAGCGTGGCGGATTTCACTCGCGACGAGCTGGTGATGCTGGACGCGTGCATCCGCTGCGGGCGCTGCCACGTGGCGTGTCCCGCGGCCACCGCCGGCTTCGCGTTGTCGCCGAGGGACCTGATCCTGGCCCTGCAACGGTACGTGACGAACGGCGACGGCGCGTCCACCGCCGGCGCGGTGCCGGATGCGTGGCTGTGGTCCTGCACAACGTGTGTCGCCTGCGACGATGTCTGCCCGCTCGGCGTCCTGCACGTTCCCATGCTGATTCAGTTGCGGCGGCGGCTGGTGGCCGACGGCGCCATCGAAAGCCGGCTGCAGGAGGCGATGACCAACCTGAACCGGTACGGCAACTCGCTTGGCCAATCGCCGCGCAATCGCCCCAAGTGGACGCAGGGGCTCCCGTTCAAGATCAAGGACGCGCGCAAGGAGCCGGTCGAATACCTGTGGTTCGTGGGCGACTACGCATCCTTCGACCCGCGTTTGGCGGAAGCGACGCGTTCGACGGCGATGGTTTTCGAAAAGGCCGGCCTCAATTTCGGAATTCTGTACGAGTCCGAGCAGAATTCCGGCAACGACGTGCGGAGGGCCGGCGAAGAAGGCCTGTTTGAGATGCTGCGCGACAAGAACATGAAGGCGCTCGAAAAGGCCCGGTTCGAAAAGATCGTCACCACCGATCCTCACAGCTATCAGGCTCTCAAGAACGAATACGACGGTTTCCGCGTGATGCACGCCGTGGAGCTGGTGGACGAGCTGCTGCAACAGGGCAAGCTCACGGCTTCGAACAAGCGGGAGGTCAAGGTTACTTATCACGACCCGTGCTACCTGGGCCGTTACAACGGCGTCTACGATGCGCCACGGCGGGTGCTTGCGTCGGCCGGTGCGCGGATCGCGGAGATGCCGCGTCACGGCGCGGAGGCCTGGTGCTGCGGCGCCGGCGGCGGCCGGATCTGGATGGAAGACGTGCCGGGCATTAAGGAACGCCCGGCGGAAAGCCGCGTACGGGAAGCGGCGGCGCTCGGCGGCGTGGAAGCGCTGGTCGTGTGCTGTCCGAAGGACATGGTTATGTTCCAGGACGCCCTGAAAACCACCGGACTGGAAGGCAAGCTGGTGGTGTGGGACGCCATGGAGTTGGTGAAAGAGGCTGTCTGTTCGTGACAAGGAGCGCAGGGATGGAACAGCTCGCAAACACAACCAACGGCCACGCCAGCGTGGGCGTTTACATTTGCCATTGCGGGACAAATATCGCGGGTGTCGTGGACGTGGCGGCGGTGGCCGAATATGCCGCCACACTTCCCGGCGTAACCGTGGCCCGCGACTACAAGTACATGTGCTCGGACCCCGGACAGGAACTGATCAAGCAGGACATCCGGGAGCTCGGACTGAACCGCATCGTGGTGGCCGCCTGTTCTCCCCACCTGCACGAGAAAACCTTCCGCACGGCGGCCCAGAACGCGGGACTAAACCCATACCTCGTGCAGATGGTAAACATCCGGGAGCACGACTCGTGGGTGCACACGGACCACGCCATGGCCACGTCGAAGGCCAAGGACCTGGTGCGTGCCGCGGTGCGCCGCGTCCGGCTGCACACGCCGCTCGATCGCAAGCGCGTGGCGATCCATCCGGACGTGGTCGTCGTAGGGGGCGGAATCGCCGGGATCCACGCCGCTTTGACTATGGCCGAAGCCGGCAAGCACGTGTACCTGATCGAGCGGGAACCGACCATCGGCGGCCACATGGCGATGTTCGACAAGACGTTCCCCACCCTCGACTGCGCTGCGTGCATCCTGACGCCCAAGATGACCGCGGTGAAGGCGCACCCCAACATCACGCTCTGGACGATGTCGGAAGTAACCCAGGTGGACGGCTACGTGGGGAACTTCAAGGTGACCGTGCGCCACAAGCCGCGCTATATCATCGAAGACGCCTGCATCGGCTGCCTGGAGTGCATTGCGGCGTGCGTGTTCAAGGAAGGCCGGACGCCCGACGAATTCAACATGGGCCTCGGCAAGCGCAAGCCGGTTTACATACCCTTCCCGCAAGCCGTGCCGCAGCTGGTCACAATCGATCCGGACACTTGCATCGAGTTCAAGACCGGAAAGTGCAAGAAAACCTGCGTGGAGGTGTGCGCCGAACGCAAGGCGATCGACTTCCAGCAGAAGGAGACCTTCGATACGGTGGAGGCGGGCTCCATCATCATGGCAACCGGTTTCCAGATCTTCGATGCCAAGCGGGTGCCTTATTACGGTTACGGATCCTATCCGAACGTGTATACGGCGCTCGAGGTGGAGCGGTTGGTGAACGCCTCGGGTCCCACAGGCGGCGAAGTGCTGCTCCGGAACGGGCGCAAGCCGAGAACCGTGGGCGTCGTGCACTGCGTGGGCAGCCGCGACGTGAACACGAACCGGTACTGTTCGCGGGTCTGCTGCATGTACTCGCTCAAGCTGGCGCACCTGATCAAGGAACATACGGACGCGGAAGTCTATAACTGTTACATCGACATGCGCACGCCCGGCAAGTCGTTCGAGGAGTTCTACTGCCGCATCGCCGAGGAGGGCGTCAATTTCATCCGCGGCAAGGTGGCCGACATCTACCCCGAGGACGGCGGAACAGGCCGGCTGATCATGCAGGTGGAAGACACGCTGGTCAATTACATCCGCAAGATCCCCGTGGACATGGTGGTGCTGTCGGTGGGACTGGAGGCCCGGCACGACGCGCACGAGGTGCGCCGGCGCTTCAACCTCTCCTGCACCAACGAAGGCTTCTTCCTGGAGCGGCACCCGAAGCTCGCGCCGGTCAGTACCTTCACGGACGGCATCTTCCTGGCGGGCTGCTGCCAGGGACCCAAAGACATTCCGGACACGGTGGCGCAGGCCGGCGCCGCCGCAGCCGAATGCCTGTCGCTCATCGACAGGCAGTTTGTCGAGATGGAGCCGAACACCGCGGTGGTGAACGAGGACGAATGCTCGGCTTGCCGCACTTGCGTCCCGATGTGCCCCTATAGCGCCATCGGCGTACGCGAGGACACCAAGAAAGCGTGGGTCAACGAGGCCTTGTGTAAAGGCTGCGGAACCTGCGTAGCGGCCTGCCCGTCGGGATCCATCCGGCAGAACCTTTTTGAAGACGAAGAAATCCTTGAAGAGATCGAGGGGGTACTTGCCTAGCGCCGCAACTCATCCTGTCCAACTCATTCTGCTGACTTACGTGACGCAGGTTTCCGGTTCAAGGAAATCCGCGGTTTTTGGAGACATATGTTTCAATTCAGAAAAATGAAATTCCAGAGGGAGGCGGTGCCCGAATGGCCGCACAAGGTGAAGACCTTGCCTGGATGCGAAAACATCTTCTCGTGCATCCAATGCGGCACGTGCTCGGGGACCTGCCCTCTCTCGATCTACATGGATTTTACGCCCCGGCGCATCATGAGTTTGCTGCGCGAGGGCTTTCGCAAGGAAGCGTTGGGAAGCGAGACCATCTGGCTGTGTGCGTCCTGCTACTCCTGCGCGGTGCATTGCCCGCAAGACATTCATATCACCGACGTGATGTATAGCCTGAAGCGCGAAGCGATCAAAGAGAATCTTTATCCGAAGCGTTTCCCCATTCCGGTGCTGGCCCGCGAATTTTACGAGATTGTGAAGCGCCGCGGCCGCAGCTCGGAAATGTGGTTGGTCCTACGCATGGCGTTCCGTTCTAATCCATTCATTCTTCTTGGGATGGCGAAATCCGGCTGGGCGCTGCTCAGGACCGGAAGGTTGTCGTTCAAGAGCGAAGGCATCCGCAACCCGAAAGACCTGCAGCGCGAGTTGGCGGTAAAGAGGGAGGTTGCCTAATGCCCCAGACGACCAAAACCAATCCCCAAGGCTATCTCTACTTCCCCGGCTGCTCGCTGAAGGCCACCGGTGCCGCTTACGAAGAGAGCATGCTGGAACTCTTCCGCCGGCTGGATGTACCTGTCGAGGAACTGGACGACTGGAACTGCTGCGGCGCCACGTCCTATATGGCCGTGGACGAAGATTCCGCGTTCCTGCTTTCGGCGCGTAATCTGTCGCTCGCGCACAAAGCTCCGGGCAAGCGCGACCTGCTGGCGCCATGCGCGGCCTGCTACCTGGTGCTGCGCAAGACGCAGGAATACGCCAAGAAGTACCCATCCATCAAGAAGGAAGTATCCGACAGCCTGAACGCGGTGAACCTGCCTGGCATGAATTCGGTGAAGGTTCGCCACCCGCTGGAGATGTTGTACAACGACGTCGGACTCGATGGCATCAAAACCAAAGTGAAGCGCCGTTGGCGTGGCGGCCAGGTGGCCTGTTATTACGGCTGCCAGGCCGTGCGCCCCTTCGACGAGGTCGACAGGCCGCTCAACCCGATGCGTATGGACCAGCTTCTGAACGCGGCCGGCATTCCCACGGTCAACTACTCGCTCAAGACCAAGTGCTGCGGCGGTTCGCTCACCGGGACCATTCATGACGTGGGCGTCCGGCTCAACTATATTTTGCTCAAGGAGGCCGTGCGCAAAGGCGCGCAGGCCATAGTAACGATTTGCCCGCTTTGCCAATTCAACCTGGATACATACCAAAAGGAGATCACCAAGGCGACGGGAGAGCACTTCGATCTGCCCATTTTCTTCTTCACCCAGACGTTGGGGTGGGCGCTCGGCGGCGAGATCGACAAGCTCGGACTTAAGCGCTGCATCTCGGGACGAAGGCAAGTGAAGGACTGGATGATGTCCCACGAGGAGGTGGAGAGCTATGTCTGAAGCTAAAGCAGCCGTTCGCGTGGGAGTGTACATCTGTCATTGCGGACATAATATCGGCGCCGTGGTGGACTGCAAGGCGGTGGCCGACTATGCGGCCAACCTGCCGAGCGTCACGATTGCGCGCGACTACAAGTACATGTGCTCTGATCCCGGGCAGGAGATGATCCAGCAGGATATCAAGGAGTTCCAACTGGACCGGGTCGTGGTAGCCAGTTGTTCTCCGCTTCTGCACGAGCATACGTTCCGCGAAGCGCTGGCTCACGGGGGATTGAACGCCTTCTACCTGCAGATGGTGAACATCCGCGAGCACGATTCGTGGGTGCACACGGACAAGGATGCCGCCACCGAGAAGGCGAAAGACCTGGTGCGCGCCGCCGTTCGCCGTGTCGTGCTGCACAAGCCGCTCGAACGACGCCAGGTAGGCATCAATCCGAATGTCCTGGTTGTGGGCGGGGGCATCGCCGGCATCCACGCCGCGCTGACGCTGGCCAACGCCGGCAAAAAAGTGATTCTCGTCGAGCGCGAGCCGACCATCGGCGGCCACATGGCCAAGTTCGACAAGACCTTCCCAACCATGGACTGCGCGGCCTGCATTCTCACGCCGAAAATGTCGCAGGTGCGCAACCACCGCAATATTACCCTGTGGACGCTGTCCGAGGTCACCAAGGTGGACGGCTACATGGGCAATTACAAGGTGACGGTTAAGCATTGGCCGCGCTACATCCTCGAGGATGCCTGCATCGGATGCCAGGAGTGCATTGATGCCTGCGTGTTCAAGGAAGGCAAGACCGAGGACACGTTCAACGAAGGCCTGGCCAAGCGCAAGCCTATCTACATTCCCTTCCCGCAAGCGGTCCCACAAACGGTGGTCATCGATCCGGCCGCCTGCATACAGTTGAAGACCGGCCGCTGCAAGAAGACCTGCGTGGAAGCCTGCGGCGAGCGTAAAGCCATTCGCTTCGACATGCAGGAAACCGAGCAGGTCGTCGACGTCGGCAGCATCATCATCGCCACCGGCTACAAGACCTTCGACGCGGCACGCATGCCCGACCTCGGCTACGGCATCTACCCGAATGTTTACACGGCGCTCGAAATCGAGCGGTTGGTCAACGCCAGCGGCCCGACGGCCGGTGAGGTGGTGCTGCGCGACGGTTCGAAGCCGCAATCGGTGGGCATCATCCACTGTGTCGGCAGCCGCGACGCGCGCACCAATCCGCATTGCTCGCGCGTCTGCTGCATGTATTCGCTGAAGTTGGCGCACCTGATCAAGGAACACACCGGCGCGGAAGTGTTCAACTTCTACATCGACATGCGCACTCCGGGCAAGGGCTTCGAGGAGTTCTATCAGAAGCTGCTGCACGAAGGCGTGCACATGATCCGCGGCAAGGTGGCCGAAGTCACCGACTGGGCGTTGGATCCGACCGAGGAAGGCAAGCTCGTTCTTCGAGTCGAAGACACCCTGGCCGGTTTCGTCCGCCGCATTCCGGTGGACATGGTAGTGCTTTCGACCGGACTCGAGCCGCAAGAGGACGCCTCGGATGTACGCCGCCTGTTCAACATCAGTTGCTCGCCGGGCGGCTTCTTCCTGGAACGCCATCCCAAGCTGGCCCCGGTCAGCACTTTCAGCGACGGCGTTTTCCTGGCCGGCTGCTGCCAAGGCCCTAAGGACATTCCGGATACGGTAGCGCAAGCCGGCGCCGCCGCGGCGGAAGCCCTGGCACTGATCGACGCCAACGTGCACGAAATGGAGCCGAACACCGCCTTCATCGTTCAGGACGAGTGCTCGGGCTGCAAGACCTGCGTTCCTATGTGCCCGTACAGCGCCATCAGCTTCAAGGAAGACTTGAAGGTCGCTTATATCAATGAGGCGCTCTGCAAGGGTTGCGGCACGTGCGTGGCCGCCTGCCCGTCCGGCACCATCAAGCAGAACCTGTTTGAGGATGAGGAGATCTACGAAGAAATCAAAGGAGTCCTGAACTATGCCTGAGGATCTCGTCCAGCTATCATCCGGGACCGACGAAGGTCCCTTCGAGCCCAAGATCGTGGCTTTCTTCTGCAACTGGTGTACTTACCTGGCCGCCGATCTCGCGGGCACTTCGCGATTCAAATACGCGCCCAACATCCGCGTCATCCGCGTGATGTGCTCGGGCCGCATCGACCCGCAGTTCATCCTGGACGCGTTCGCCAAGGGAGCCGACGGTGTGCTCATCGGCGGCTGCCACCCCGGCGACTGCCACTACCAGGAGGGCAATTACAAAACCTACCGCCGCGTCCAGGTCCTGAAACACATGTTGAAGGACTTCGGCATCGAAGAGGACCGCTTCCGCCTGGAATGGATCTCGGCGGCCGAAGGCGACAGAGTGCGCTCCGTGGTCAACGACATGGTCCAGAAGGTGCGCGCGCTGGGACCCTTAAAGGTCCAAGTGCCCAAGGAAGTGTTCAGCGAGGAGGTGCCTGCGTAATGGCCGACAAACCGAAAGTCGCATTCTATTGGTGCGCAAGCTGCGGCGGCTGCGAGGAAGCCGTCGTCGACCTGGCCGAGAAGATCCTTGACGTCGTGGCCAAGATCGATATCGTTCTCTGGCCTGTGGCTATGGACTTCAAACGCAAGGACGTCGAAGCCATGGCCGACGGGTCGATCACCGTCAGCTTCATCAACGGCGCCATCCGCACCACCGAGCAGGAGGAGATGGCACACCTGCTGCGCAAGAAGTCGCAGTTCGTCATCGCCTTCGGCTCCTGCGCCCAGACCGGCGGTATCCCGGGCCTCGCGAACCTGTACAGCCGCGAAGAGATTTTCCGGACGGTCTACCTGGAATCCGTGAGCACGGTGAACGAGCAGGGTTCCAAGCCTGAAACGACTCACCGCGAGAACGGCTGCACGGTGACGCTGCCGGGCTTCTACAAAACCGTCCGCACGCTGGCCGACGTCATCGACGTCGACTATTACGTGCCCGGTTGCCCGCCGACGCCGAAGATGCTCGCCGAAACCGTCGAGGCGCTGCTCTCCGGCCAGCTCCCGCCCAAGGGCTCCGTGCTCGCTCCGGATAAGGCTCTATGCGAGACCTGCGATCGCAAGGACACCAAGCCGGACAAGCTGCTGCTCAAAGAATACAAGCGGCCGCACCAGGTGCTCCTTGACGAGCAGACCTGCCTGCTGGCCCAGGGCGTCATCTGCCTGGGACCGGCCACCCGCGCGGGCTGCGAGACACGCTGCATCCACGGCAACATGCCGTGCACCGGCTGTTTCGGCCCAACGAGCCGCGTGGTGGATTACGGCGCCAAAGCCATGAGCGCCATCGCTTCGATCGCCGATTCCAACGACGAGGCCGAGATCGAGCGCATCATGGCTACGATTCCGGATCCGACCGGCACGTTCTATCGCTATAGTTTGCCGGCGTCGCTGCTGCGTCGCAAGAAGCTCAACGAGGAGGTACCCGCGAATGTCTAGCACGGCTCAAAGAATCACCATCGACCCCGTCACTCGCCTGGAAGGCCACGGCAAGATCGAGATCTTCCTGAACGAGTCCGGCCAGGTCGACCGGGCGTTCTTCCAGATCCCCGAACTGCGGGGGTTCGAAAAGTTCGCCGAGGGCCGGCCGGCCGAAGACATGCCGCAGATCACCTCGCGCATTTGCGGCGTCTGCCCCACGGCGCATCACATGGCCTCCACGAAGGCCCTGGATGCCGTTTACAAGGTGACGCCTCCGCCGGCGGCCCTGCGCATCCGCGAACTCTTCTACAACGTCTTCATGGTGGAGGATCACTCGCTACACATCTACTTCCTGGGCGGGCCGGACTTTATCGTTGGACCGCAGGCGCCCGCCGCCGAGCGCAATATCCTTGGCGTCATAGGGAAGGTGGGAGTCGAGGTCGGCGTCAAGGTCGTCGGCATGCGCCGCAAGCTGCGCGAATTGCTGGCGCTCACCGGCGGCAAGGCGGGTCATCCTGTGCTTGGGTTACCGGGCGGCGTCGCCAAGCGCATTTCGAAAGAGGACCAGGCGCAGTTCCGCGCCGTGGCTAACGAAGCGGTCGATTTCGCCAAGTTCACTCTCGACGTTTTCGACAAGCTGGTTCTGAAGCGGAGCGACTACGTCGAGCTGATCCTCTCCGACATTTTCACGCACAAGACCTATTACATGGGCACGGTGGACGAGTCCAACCGGCTGAACTTCTATGACGGCGCGGTTCGCGTCGTGAAGCCGGACGGAAGCGAATACGCCAAGTTCCCGGCCAGCCAGTACCTGAACTACGTGGCCGAGCACGTCGAACCGTGGAGCTACGTGAAGTTCTCGTATCTGAAACCGGTAGGGTGGAAGGGCTTCGTCGACGGCGCCGACAGTGGTGTCTACAGCGTGGCGCCGCTGGCCCGGCTGAACGCGGCCGACGGTTTCGCCACCCCCGGCGCGCAGGCCGCCTACCAGCAGTATGTCGAGACGCTCCAGGGCAAGCCGGTGCATCACACACTGGCGCACCATTGGGCCCGCGCCATCGAGCTGCTCTCCGCGGCCGAGCGGATGAAGGAGTTGGCGGACCACAAGGAGCTTACAGATCCGAACGTGCGCACGCTTCCGACCGAGATACCCACAGAAGGCGTGGGAATCGTGGAAGCGCCTCGCGGCACGCTGATTCATCATTACGTAACCGACGAGAACGGTCTCATCCGCAAGGCCAACATGATCGTGGCTACCACCAACAACGCCGCCCGCATCGCCATGAGCGTCGAGAAGGCGGCCAAGGGGCTCGTCAGCCGGGACCACATCTCCGACGGCGTGCTCAACATGGTGGAGATGGCCTTCCGCGCCTACGACCCATGCAACGGCTGCGCCACGCACTCGTTGCCCGGCAGTATGCCGCTTCTGATCCACGTCCGCGAAGCCGATGGTTCCACCGCCGGCCTGCTGCGGCGCGATCTGGACGGCAGCATCACCCGCAAATAGTTATGCCCGTGACGCGCTTACTGGCGCTGGGCAACGACATTCTCGCCGACGACGCATTCGGAATTCGCGTCGCCGGCGAGGCGCGTCGTTTGTTCGGCGGGCAGATGGATGTGGTCGAGAGTTCCGAAGCAGGGATGGCGCTGCTCGATCACGTGCAGAACTGCGACAAGCTCATTGTCGTGGATACGGTGGTGACCGGCCAGGCCGCCCCCGGCACCATCACGGTTCTGCGAAATGAAGAGTTTCAGACGGTGCCCGGCGGTTCGCCTCACTACGTTGGCTTGTTCGAAGCCCTCCAACTCGCCGGGAAGCTGGGCCTCCATGCGCCGGAGGAAGTAACCATCATCACGGTGGAAGCGGCCGACACCTTCACGGTGGGTGGCTCCATGACGGCCGCTGTCGAAGCCGCCATGGCCCCCGTGCTGGACATCATCTCGGGACAGTACACTCAACCCCCTCTTTCACCTCCGTCTTCCCAGTCAGGAGGAACTGGGGATTGAGTGTACTGTCCCGCGTTCTATTCGACTGTGACGGTCAGCGGCAAGGTGGCGGTCAAGGGCTTGCCGGGAGCCGTGTGAAGGTTGGCGACTTCGAGAACGACCTCCACGCGATGTTCGCCCGCCGGCGCGTCCTTGGCTGCGCTCACAGGGACGGACACCACGCGCTGGCCGGGAAGCGTCCCGGCGTTGAGACTGAGCCACGCGGGCGCGCTCTTCACCTTCACTTGAAACGGAATAGCCGAGGTGTTCGCGATGCGAATGCCGGAGCGCCTCACTTGCTGAGAGAAGGCCAGCCGCCCTGGTTCCACTTTGACGGCGCCCTGCCAGAGCCCGCGCAGGAAATCCTCCGCGCCCCAAACGTCATCGCGATACCATGCCACGGTTCGCCGGGCATCCAGCGCCTCGCGCAATCCCGCGAGATCCGCGGTACGCACGAACACCAAGGTAATTGGCCGGCGCGTGCGTGCGTCCTGCGGCTCCATCGTCGCGTGCATGTCGCTGTTGGCGAACAGCGCCAGTTTCTTCTCCTCGCTCCAGGTCTGCGTGTCGGGATAGATCTCGCTGCCATTAACTATCTCAAAACCGTCGATCAGCTTTTCGTTATAAGCCGCGTCGATGTCCGGATACCAGATCGCCGGCCGTCGCCAGCCCGGATGGTTCCAGAAAAGATAGGCGCCCTGCGCGCGCAGTTTGCGCAACGCCGGCAACACTTGCATTCCGCTCACCTCGTTGGCGTCCTTGATGAACAGGGCGTTGCAGTGCGTCAGCCCTTGCGCCACCTCGACGCCGGGAACCAGCAGCATGCCAAGTTGATCGGCCGTGGGCCGCGCGAGCGCGTGCGGGAGATTCAAATCATTCTTCAAGATCTCCTTGTTTCTTCCGCCGCCGGAGTGGTCCGTGATGGCTACCGCGTCCAATCCGTCACGCCAGGCTTCAACCACCCGCGCCGGAGGCCACACCTGCCCGTCGCTGAAAACCGTGTGGATATGGAAGTCGCATTTAAGGGTCCGATAGCCTCTTATGTCGGGCACGGGCAGCGGATCGCGCACCTGCGCCAGCACGGGAGCGGCCATCACAATAAGCAGTACACAAGAAAGAAGACTCGCCGTTCGTTTGTTCATAGAACTTGTTATTTTACCCCGGGCCAGCCCGGACGTGCCGGTCCGCGTTTCGATATCATGATTGTCTATTCGCTTCGGGAGAGGACTCATCTATGAAACCTCCGGTTGTCCCAAGCCTGCCGCCTCCTGTCGACCAGGACTACGTCGACCAGGTGATCGCCCGCCATTCGGCGCGCGCGGGCCGGCTGCTGAGCATCCTGGAAGAGCTCCAGGAACATAACCCCCAGAAGTACCTGCCAATGGAAGTGCTGGACTACGTGGCCGCGAAGACGGATATTCCCCGGGCTCAAGTTTACAGCGTTGTCAGTTTTTACGCCCTCTTCAATCTGGAGCCCCAGGGCAAGAACACGATCTGCATCTGCCGCGGCACGGCGTGCCACACGCGCGGATCGCGCAACCTGCTTGAACGCCTGAAGCTGGAACTCGGCGTCAAGGATTCAGCCGAGGAAGGCGGCGGAGCCGACAAGCTGTCCGTCACCACCAGCGACGGCAAGTACACGCTGCGCACGGTGGCCTGCTTCGGACAGTGCGCGCTGGCGCCTGTGGTCGAGGTGAACCATAACATCCTCGGACACGTGAACGAGCAGGCCTTGAAGCGCGAGATCGACCACTTGGAAGGGGATCGTAGAAAACATGCGAATCAGTGACTTCAGCACCTTCAACGCGGTGCGGGAGTCGGGCATGGCGAAGTTGCTGCCGCCGCGCCCGCGCATCGCCGTCGGTATGGGTACGTGCGGCTCCGGCAACGGCGCCGAGGCGGTCTACCATGCCTTCGCTTCCGCTGTCGACCGCCGCGGCCTGGGCTACCATCTCACCCGCGTAGGTTGCTTCGGCTTCTGCGCCGAAGAACCGCTGGTGAACGTGTGGGTGCCCGGTAAACCGCTGCTGATTCTGCACCGCGTGCAGCACAACGACGTCGAGCGCATTCTGGACGACGCGGCTTCGGGCGACGTTCCGCGCGATCTGGTTCTCTGCAAGATCGAGGAATGGGACCACATCACCGGACACGTGAAGTATGGGTCCGATTATCCCAACCTTCCCAGTTGGAACGAGGTTCCCTTCTTCAACGGGCAGAAGAAGATTGTCCTGCGCAACTGCGGCCTCATTAATCCCGGGGACATCGAAGAGTACATCGCCGTGGGCGGCTACCAGGCCCTGTACAAGGTCCTGATCGATTCCAACCCCGCCGCGGTAGTAGAGCAGATCAAGGCTGCGAAGCTGCGCGGGCGCGGCGGAGCGGGCTACCTGACTGGTATCAAGTGGGAATTCCTGCGCAAGGCCCAGGCCGAGCCCAAATACATCGTCTGCAATGCCGACGAGGGCGACCCCGGCGCGTACATGAACCGCAACGAGATCGAAAGCGATCCGCATGCGCTCATCGAGGGCATGATCATCGGCGGCTACGTCATGGGCGCGTCCGAAGGGATCGTCTACATCCGCGCGGAGTATCCGCTCGCCGTGCACCGGTTGAGCCGGGCCGTCGAACAGGCCAAGGAATACGGTCTGCTGGGCGAGAACATCCTCGGGCGCGGTTTCAATTTCAACCTGAGCCTGGTGGAAGGCGCGGGTGCGTTTGTCTGCGGCGAAGAGACCGCGCTCATCCGCTCGCTCGAAAGCAGGGCGGGCCGTCCCCGTCCCCGGCCGCCCTACCCGGCTAACAAGGGCCTGTTCGGCAAGCCCACCAACATCAACAATGTCGAGACCTGGTACAACGTCGCGCCCATCGTCATCAAGGGCCCGGCCTGGTTCACCGAGACCGGCAGCACCAAGAGCAGCGGGACCAAGGTGTTCTCGCTGGTGGGCAAGATCAATAGCACGGGCCTGGTGGAGATGCCGCTGGGCACGCCGCTGCGCAAGTTCGTTTACGACATCGGCGGTGGCGCCCCGCACGGACGCACGGTAAAAAGCGTGCAGACGGGCGGACCCTCGGGCGGCTGCATCCCGCAGGAAATGTTCGACACGCCGGTGGATTACGAGACGCTGGCGCAACTGGGTTCCATCATGGGCTCCGGCGGCATGGTTGTCATGGACGAAGACAACTGCATGGTGGACGTGGCGCGTTACTTCATCGAGTTCACCCACTCGGAGTCCTGCGGCAAATGCGTTCCCTGCCGCGTGGGGCTCGATAAAGCGTTGCAGATCCTGAACAAGTTTACGCGCGGAGCGGCGACGGTCGGCGACCTGGCGACGCTCGATGAATTGAGCCGCATGGTCCGCGACACGTCACTGTGCGGTTTGGGACAGACGGCGCCCAACCCCGTTCTCACGACCATGCGGCACTTCCGGCATGAGTTCGAGGATCACATCCGGGCGCATCGCTGCCGCGCCGGCGTGTGCGAGGACCTGGCGGTTTCTCCCTGCGAAAACTCCTGCCCGTTGCACATGAATATCCCGCGCTTCCTCGAACTTTACAAGGAAGACAGGCTGGAGGAAGCCTTCGAGAGCGTCATCCTCGACAACCCGCTGCCCGCCTCGACCGGCCGCGTCTGCCAGCATCCCTGCGAACACCGCTGCCGCCGCGCCGGGCTCGACGAGCCGGTGAACATGCGCGACGTGCACCGGTGTATCGCCGACGCGATCTACAACTCCGGCCGCTACAACGAAATGATCGAAAAGGTGGTGGCGCGCAAACTGGCCTCCACCGGCAAGAAAACCGCCGTAGTCGGCGCCGGTCCCACTGGCCTGACATGCGCATTCTACCTGGCCATGCTGGGTCACGAAGTCACCCTGTACGAGTCCAATCCGGAAGCCGGCGGCATGCTGCGTTACGCGCTGCCGGAATACCGCTTGCCGAAGAGCATGCTGGAGAAGGAACTCGAACTCATCCGGCGCGTTGGGGTGAATTTCGTTTTCAACACACGGGTCGGCTTCGACATTCCTCTCAACGACATCGATTCGACGTACGACGCCGTGTTCCTTTCCATCGGCACCTGGAAGGAAGCCTGGGTGTACCTGCCCGGCACGGAGCTGCGCGGCGTGATGCCGGCGCTCCTGTTCCTGGAGGCGGTATCGAAGAAGACCGAGTGCGCGCTCGGCAAGAAAGTGGTGGTTATCGGCGGCGGCAACGCAGCCATCGACTCGGCCCGCACGGCTCTGCGCATGGGCTCCGATGTCACCGTGATCTACCGCCGCGAGCGCAAGGACATGCCGGCCATCGCCGAGGAGACCGAAGCCGCAGAGGCGGAAGGCGCCGAGTTCGTGTTCCTGGCTACGCCCCACCGCATCGTGGGCGACCGCCAGGGCGGCGTCCAGGCCATCGAGGTTGTGAAGACGCGCCTGGGCGAGTACGATTCCTCCGGCCGTCGCCGGCCCATCCCCACCGACGAGATTCTGCGCTTCGAGTGCGACACGGTAGTGCTGGCGGTCGGCGAAACGGTAGACCTGGATTTCGCGCGCGCCTCGGGCCTTACGCTCAAGGAGAACGGCACCATCGACGTGGATCGCTACTCGCTCGAAACCAGCCGCACCAAGTTTTACGCCGGCGGCGATCTGATCAGCGGCGCATCTAACGTCTCCAACGCCATGGGCTATGGCAAGAAAGCCGCGCGCAACATCGACGAACGTTTGATGGGCGCGCGAAGGTTCGACCAGATTAACCGCGAGTTCGACTACGAGCAAGCTCCGCCGGCGCAGCCGAGCGCCAGCCGCCGCCACATCTGCGGCGAACTTGTGCCGCTCGAACGCGTGAAGGTCTTCGACGAAGCCGTGCTCGGACTGACGGCCATCGAAGCCATGGAGGAATCCTGCCGCTGCCTGCGCTGCGACGTGCGCAACGGAGACCATTAGCGGCCCGCGCGGAGCGGGCGGCTGTCCGGCCGCTCCGCAATGAAAGGAGCGAATTCCTTGCCACAGAAAGTATCCATTCGAATCGACGGAGAATACGTCAGCGCGACCGACGACCAGACCATTCTCGAAGCCGCGCGCGCCAACGGGAAGTACATCCCGGCACTCTGCTACATGGAGGGTCTTACCCCGGTGGGCGCCTGCCGGCTCTGCATCGTGGAGGTGGCGGGTGTCGGGCGCCTTCTGCCCGCCTGCACCACGCCGGTGCAGGAAGGCATGTCGGTGAACACCAAGTCGCCGAAGCTCGAGAGCTACCGCAAGATTGCCGTCGAACTGCTGTTCGCCGAGCGCAATCATATTTGTGCCGTCTGCGTGTCAAACGGGCACTGCGAATTGCAGTCGCTCGCCCAGAAGCTTGGCGTCACCAGCGTCCGCTACCCTTACAGCTATCCGAAGGTGAGCGTCGACATGAGCCACGAGCGCTACGTGCTCGACCACAACCGCTGCATCCTGTGCACGCGCTGCGTGCGCGCTTGCGGCGAGGTCGAGGGCGCGCACGTTTGGGACGTCCGCAACCGCGGCATCGGCTCGCGCCTGGTCTGCGAGCTGAACCAGACCTGGGGCACGTCGCGCAATTGCACCGCCTGCGGCAAGTGCGTGAACGTCTGCCCGACGGGAGCGATGGCCGAGAAGGGCTGGTCGGTTGAGGAAATGACCAAGCATGGCGAGCCGGTCAGCCGGCTGGCCGCGCGGCGAGGAGCGGAATTATGAGCAAGATCAAGCTGGCCACGGTGTGGCTCGACGGGTGTTCCGGTTGCCACATGTCGCTGCTCGATATCGACGAAGGTATCGTCGCCGTGGCAAAGAAAGCCGACATCGTCTACGGGCCGCTGGTGGACGCGCAAGAGTTTCCCGAAAGCGTGGACGTCGCCCTGGTCGAGGGCGCCGTATCCAGCCAGGAAGACATGAAGCTGGCCCAGTTGATCCGCAAACGCAGCAGAATCATGGTGGCCTTGGGCGACTGCGCGGTCACCAGCAACGTGCCCAGCATGCGTAACTGGGTGCCGGCGAAGAAGCTGCTCGAGCGCGTATACGTCGAAGGCGTTCAGGCCAATCCCGGCGTTCCGGCCGAAGGTGTACCGGCGCTGCTGAGACACGCCATCCCGCTGCACGAAGCCGTCAAGATCGACCTACATATTCCGGGCTGCCCGCCGAAAGCGGACGCCATCTTTTATGTCATTAGCGAGCTGTTGGCCGGACGCAAACCCGACCTCACGAACAAGGTGAAATTTGGCTAAGAAATCATCCCCGGCCGGGCAACCAAAGGAATCATCCATGAAGAAGATCATGATCAACCACGTGACTCGCATCGAGGGTCACGCCAAGATCAGCATTCATCTCAATGGCGACGGGAAGGTCTCTTCCACCGAGCTGCACGTCACGCAGGTGCGCGGATTCGAGAAGTTCACCGAGGGGCGGCCTTACTACGAGATGCCGTCCATCACCGCGCGCATTTGCGGCATCTGCCCTGTCAGCCACCTGCTCGCTTCGGTGAAGGCATGCGACGCCATCATGGCGGTCCAGGTCCCCGAGCCGGCCGCCCTGCTGCGCGAGTTGCTGCACTGCGGGCAGTTCGTGCAGAGTCACGCGCTGAGCTTCTTCCACCTCTCGGCGCCGGATCTGCTGCTCGGCATGGACAGCGATCCGGCCAAGCGCAACGTCGTCGGCGTACTGGAAAAGCACCCGGAGATGGCGCGCGACGGAATCGCATTGCGTAAGTTCGGCCAGCAGGTGATCGAACGGTTGGCGGGTGAGCGGGTGCATCCGTCCTGGACCGTCCCCGGCGGCGTGAACGCTCCCCTCAGCGCCGAAACGCGCGACCTGATCCTGAGTGAGTTGCCGCTGGCCAAGTCCATCGCGCGCCGCACGCTGAAGTTTTACAAAGGCGTGGTGGACCAGTTCCAGGCTGAGATCGAGAGCTTCGGCAACATGCGCTCCATGCACGCAGGACTAGTCGATGGGCGCGGGCGGCTGCAACTCTACGATGGCTTCGTACGATTCCGGGACGCGGAAGGCAAAGACATCGCTGAGATCGAGAAGCCGCGGCTCTATCAGAACTACATCGCCGAATCCGCGCTGCCGAATTCCTACCTGAAAGCGCCCTACTACAAGCCGTTGGGCTTCCCCGAAGGGCTGTACCGCGTGGGGCCGCTGGCCCGTTTGAACGTTGCGGACTGCTGCGGCACGCCGGAAGCCGACGCCGAATTCGAAGAGTACCATCAGAGGTTCGGCAAGGTGGTTGAGAGTTCCTTCCATTTCCATTACGCCCGCCTGATTGAAGCGCTGTACGCGCTGGAGCGGATGGAGATGCTCCTGGAGGATCCGGCCATCCTGGACACGCACGTGCGTGCGCACGCCGGTGTCAATTCGCTGGAAGGCGTGGGCATCATCGAAGCCCCGCGTGGTGTCCTGATCCACCACTACAAAGTGGACGAGAAGGGCGCCATGAAGTGGGCCAACCTGATCGTCGCCACCGGCCACAACAACCTGGCGATCAACCGCTCGATCGAACAGGTGGCCAAGCGCTTCGTCAACGGCAAGAAACTCGAAGAAGGGATGCTCAACCGCGTCTCGGCCGTGGTTCGGGCTTACGACCCGTGCTTCAGTTGCTCGACACACGCGCTAAACCAACCCGCGATGGAAATAAAGCTGTTCGACGTGGACGGCACCCTGGTCGACACGCTCCGCCAGTAGCGAGGCACTGAAATGAGTGCCCCGTGCCGCTAACGGCCTAGACGGTGAACCTCCTGGCGAATCGAAGCCAGAGTCATACCGCTGCGGCTCAACGAGAAGAAGCCGATCAACCAGAGCGGCAGCGTCAGGAAGAAGAAAACCACACAGGAAAAAGCCGTGGCGGACGCCTTGTCCACGCCGAACAGCGAGAGCCCTATCACTACAAAGAACTGGTACGTGCCGACATTGGCCGGCGCGTTTGGGATTGTCGTGCCTAGATGCACTATCAGCAGAACCACCGTCCCAGTCCAGAAGGACATCCACAGTCCGCAGGCAAGCATCATCAGCCAGAACGATACAGCTTGGACAGCCAGCATTGCCAGCGAGAGGCCGAAGGATCCCCAGAACTCCCTGGAAAGCCCGATTCGCCACAGTCCGTCTTCCATGTGACGCCACATTCTCGTTGCGAGACGAATCGGCTTCCAGACGGTGGCTGTCTCCACAGGCACCTTCGAGGGCCCCTTCCTCCTCCGCATGACCAGGAACACAAACAACATCACAGTGGCCAGGATTATGGCGCCGAACACATCGGCGGCATCGAGCAGATTCTCCGGAACGGGCACAAATATGGCGGCGATGCCAATCGAGAGGGCGAGCCAGACGCCATCGAACAGCCGCTCCACGACGATCGACGAAAGCAGCTCGGCGAAGTCCACATGTAACCACCGGGAGACCAGGTACATCCGGACCACCTCACCAAACCGCATGGGTAACACCTCGCTGGCGAACAACCCCGCGTAAATCGCCTGTGTTGTTTTGAGAATGCCGATCTCACCGAGCGGGTGAAGCAGCAACCTCCATCGCCCGCCCTGGCAAATATAGCTGAGGATGTCGAAGACGATCGCCAGCGCCGCCCACTGCCATTGAAATCGTGCGACCGAGGACAGGATCTCCCGCGGATGAACGTCGTGGAAGAGCCACACCAGGCAGGCGGCGCCAACCACGTATCCAGCCGCCAGGCGCACAAACCGCCCACGCCCTTCGCGGCGCTCCGTTCTGGAGGGATTCAAGGTGCCATCCGGCGTATCCATTCTAGAGCTTCCTGCAATACTCGGAAGAACTCATCGCGGCCACCGGCGAATCGGTGGTCCCGAGCTTGGACAAAACGAAGTTGTTTTGGCTCCCCCGCGGACGCGAATAATTCTTTCGCGCGCTCGACTGACGTGTACTCATCCTGGCTCGCGTGAATCATGAAGAATGGCAGCGGCGCGATCCTGGGGATGTGAGGAGCCGTCTGATACCTCGGTTCATCGGGTCTCTTCTTGGTCACCCAAGTGGTGTAGTCCTGCCACCTCCAGCGGAGGATGCCCGACTCGCCAAGCCCGATCGCCACAAATCCCCTGAATGCCTTTGTACTCTCGGTATGCGAAGTCGCGAGCACTCCCAGGTTGGCGCCTTCAGACCATCCGACATAAATAGTCTTGTCGGGTGCCGAATCGCGCATCCAGGCCGCGGCCGCGTGCAGGTCCGCTACGACGTCCTCCTCCTTCAACACCGCGTTCCCCTGCGTGAAGTTCTCGAGGTACTTCCTCGTATCCATCCCGCACACGACGTAGCCCCAAGAGGCAACCTTCTCGGCAATGTCGACTGCAAAACCACGCCAGCCTCCATCCCCGGGCAGGAACAGGACCCTCCCGTACAGAGGCGCCGAACGATTCATATAGCAGTAGACATCCTGCCGTTGTCCTCGAATGACAAGCGGCCGCTCTCCGGATGGCTGGGCTTGGGCGCCCATCAGAAGTGAGGCGGCCAGGAAAAAGAGAGTGAAATGCATGCGTCTACTCCGGGATCTCGGAGACCTTGCCAAGAGCAAGGGTGAGGCGAGGCAGATCGAGCACATTTCGATAGATGACATAACGAGGTTCCCAGTGAGTGGCAAACTTTGCCTTGAAGAATCGTAATCCCTTGTAGCTGAACAGGAAATTGAGCTGTTGGAAGAAAGCATGGACCGCCCGTTCCTGTGCGGAAGCCTCTTCTTTTTCCTGAAAGCCGGACATGGGAGCCATGCCCAGACTAAAGCGCTCGTAGCCCTGCTCCTTGCTTCTTAAGATAGCTTTGACGAATAGCAGGTCCATGATGCCGTTTGGCGCATCTGATCGTCTTCGCATCAAGTCGATGACTGCCTCTCCCTTGCAGTAGGACGGGACGATATTCAGGAAGCCCAAGACTCTTCCGTGCGGGTCCTCCGCGGTCAGTACGGGAGTGGACCCAACGTAATCGACACCGAATTTACCCAGGGAAAACTGACGCTCCCGGCGGCCTGGAAGCTGCAACCACTCATCGGACACCTCTTTAAGTTGCAGCATCACTGGATCAGGAATGGGCGCCGGATAGTACTGGACCTGAACGCCCATCTTGTCGAAGAGCTTGAGCTTGCCTCGGGCGTCTTGGGCCTTCTTGCCCTGGAGCGTGAAGGACGCCAGGTCTACGATCGCGTCGTCCCCGATCTTCATCTTCTTGAAGCCCAGCTTGAGGTAGATGGGGAGGAAATCGGGAAGCACCTGATGAAAACCGAGGCCCCAGTCGTGCTCGATGCAGAAATCGCGAAAGCTCCTGACAGTGCTCTCGATCTGTCCGTCCTCGCCAACGGGGTCTCCGAGCACTACCGCGAAATTGGCTCCTACACGGTAGGCCACAAAGCACTGCTGATCCGGCGAGAAGAAGAAGGACTTGTCCGGCCAGGTCTTGAAAAAGTCCATCGCGGAACGGCCATAGCGCTGGACAATCGTCGCGGCCACCTGGCATTCATGCGGGTGAGTGCGAAAACGGTAGATGGCCGGCCGGAAAAGTACCATGACAGAGTAGGTCATCGCCGTCACCGTCGTCACGTATAGCGAATCGAGAAACCATCGGGCATAGCGCGTGTGCGGCACGATTTCCGGATCGCCGGACAACAAAAGAAAGTGCATGGTTTGATGGATGGAAGCGCCGATGGTGAAGTTGATACCGAACTGCCTGGGATCGAGGAACCAAAAACCGGCGACGCCGTAGCCAAGTGCGATTAGAAAGGCCACACCCAGGCGAACCAGTGCCCAATCCCAACTCGGCGTACTACTCTTCACCACGAACTCTCTCCTGGCCGTCCAGAGGAACAGCAGCAGCACGAAGGAAAATGTGGCCTCCTCGTAATCCAGGCCCTTCGTGAGATGGAACACAATGGAACCGGCCGCCAGTGCGAGGACTGCCACAAACGCTCTCCTCTTGCGCTTGTAGATGTTGATTGAGGAGACGACGAGGAAAAAGCCGATCAACAAAGTAAGAAAGCGGGCCAGGTGGAGAAACTCCAGGGGAAACACTTCCCGGAGAAGTGCATGGCGCTCGCGCAGGCTTGGCCCAATGACAGAGTACAAATTGATCACGCCGCTGCCCAGCGTGACCAGGGCAACGGTCGGGACCAGCCAGTGTCGCGGCCGCACAAACCGGGGCATGCAGTCCTCGTACAGCTTAGTCTTATTATCTGGAAATTTCGGCTTGGTTTCCTAGCCCCAAGGCTAGCCGCGCGTCAAGCGAGGAACGCATCCACTTCGGCACGGGTGGGGATGGAGGCCTGGGCCCCGGCGCGAGTCACCGAAATGGCGGCGGCAGCATTGGCGAACCGCAGAGCACCGGCCGGCTCGCGGCCTTCGCTCAGAGCCACGGCGAGGGCGGCATTGAAGGTATCGCCGGCAGCGGTGGTATCTACGGCATTCACGCGGGACGGTTCGGCATAGATCTCGTTGTTGCCATCCCACCACAGGCAGCCCGCGTCGCCCAGTTTCACCACCACGGTTCGTGGACCAAGCTGCGCCAAATCGCGTGCGATCGCTGCGGCCTCTTCCCTGCCCACTCGCACAGTCTTGCGGCCCAACAGGATACAGGCTTCGCTCTCGTTCGGCGTCAGGATGTCGACTTGCGCCAGCAGTTCGCGCGACAGCGGATGCGCAGGCGCCGGGTCGAGAATAGTTGCGGCGCCTTCCTCCCGCGCCACCTTAAGTGCGCGTTCCACGGTCCCGAGCGGCGTCTCGAGCTGGAACAGCACGTGGCTGGCACCGCGAAAAGTAGGTCGAAACGCTTCCACATCCGCCGGGTGCATCTCATGATTGGCGCCGGGGGCGACGACAATGGAGTTTTGTGCCGCGTCGTCCACCCAGATCAGCGCGACCCCGGTGGGCTGGGACTTGGTGGCATGCACGCCGCTCACATCCACGCCAGCGGCGGCCAGGCTGGCCTTGAGGTGATCGGCGAAGACGTCATAGCCCACGCGGCCGATCATGTGCGCGGAAGACGCCTTCCCCCCGAGCCGCCCCACAGCGCAAGCCTGGTTGGCTCCCTTCCCACCGGGGATCATCTGAAAATCGCGGCCCAGGATGGTTTCGCCTGGCGCAGGCAGGTGTCCCACACGAACCACGAAGTCCATGTTCAGGCTGCCCAAAACGACGATGCGCGCGCTCATCGGCCGAGATCGATGCCGAGTTTCTTCAGTTCTTCGGCGTAGTAGCGCCTATGCAGCAGGTCCCATTCCTCGGTACCTTCCGCAATCTCGCGCTTCTGCGAGCGGATCTTCTGCCGCGCGGCGCGATCCACCCGCTCCTCGATGGAGAGCAGATCGCTGATGTCGTGCACCAGCGTGAGCCGCACTTCGTTCGTGTCCCGTTTGAAGCGCACCTCGTGCGCCTTACGCAACGCCGCCACCAATTTGTGCGAGATGTCGTTGATCTTGTCGCGCGACAGCTTCATGTTGTCGCCCGTGTCACGGCCGGAGGCGCGGATCACTTTGCGCTGCGAAACCAGCGTGTTCTTGATGCGGCGGAACATCTCCTGGTAGCTGACACCCTCGCGGCGCATGTAGTCGCTGTATTGGCTGAGGATGTCGCGGACTTCGTCATTGAGACGGTCCTCCACCATCAATTCGTCGGTGATGAGGTTGGTAACCAGGTCGCAGACGACCTGATGGTCGGTGATGTCAACGACCTTGGGAGTCAGCCCGGTGACAAGCTGGCGGGACAAATACGCGATGAATTCCCTGGCGAGCAGCATTCTACGGGCGCTGGTCGTAACAAAATAGCGCCAAATTGAAAGTGTAGCGACCCGGAGAGAACTGTGTCAATCAACGCGCACGGCGCACGGCGAGCTGGCCCTGCCGTGCATAGTCGATCGCTTCTCCCAAAATCCGCGCGGCCTCCTGCGGCGCGTGGAAGCCCATGGAGTTTTCTGCGTTGACAAAATCGGTGCGGAATTGTGCTTTGCGCTGCAATGCCAGTGCTTCGGCGAGCCGCTCGCTGTTCACACCGGCGGCCTTGGCGGTCTTCACCTCGTCGTAAAGCGCCACCAGCGCGTCTTCGGCCCGTGCGAGGAGTTTCGCGTGACGGTCCTGGATCATCTCGACGCGCAGCTTCATTTCCGAGGCCGCGAACGGGTGGCAGGTGAGGCAGGCGCGCTCGATATTCAGCAAGGGGCTGCGCACATGATGATCGCTGATCTTCACGGCGCCCTGCCGCATGTAAGGCATGTGGCAATCCGCGCAAGCCACGCCGCTGCGCGCGTGGATACCCTGGTTCCACGTCTCGAACTCGGGATGCTGCGCCTTGAGTACGTCCGCCCCGGTCTCGGCGTGCTTCCAGTCGCTGAACTTGATCTCGTCGTAGTAGGCTTCGATGTCGTCGATCTTCAGCCCCTTCGCCCAGGGGTAGGTAACCAGCTTGGTGTCCTTCGCAAAGTAATACTCAACGTGGCACTGCCCGCACACGAAGCTGCGCATCTCCTGGCGCGTGGCCATGGTGTTGGGATCGTAGTTGTCGATGCCCTGCGATTTCTTGTATGCCTTGATGCCGTTCAGAAAACCCGGACGCGTGACGCGGATGGCCATGGTCTTCGGATCGTGGCAGTCTATGCACGCCACAGGATGCGTGACCAGCTTTCGCGCTTCGGCGAAGGGCATTGGGCAAACCAGGGCAAATCCCTTCATAACGTCGCCGCCGCCGAGCTTGCGGTAGGTGGGAATGATGGAGGCATGGCATTGCAGGCAGGCGCCGGTCTGCGGGCGCTGCTTGACGCGTTCGGATTCGTCCTGGTCCTTGAGGGAGTAGATGTGGCCCCGTTCCTCGCGGTAGTCCAGTTCAAATGCGTAGCCGGCGAATATACGCCGCAGACGGGGGTCGCGATCGAGCTTGGAGAATGGCTCGCTGCCGCCATATTTGGTGCGCTGCATCTCGACAGTACGTTTGTAACCATCAAACTCGCGGGGAAAGTTCTTGCCCCACTCGGCCGGATCGACCGTGTCCTCGGTGAGCCGCGCCAGCTCGAGATAGCTCTCACGAGCCTCCTGCTTGCGTTGGCCGATGTTCATGAGCAGCATGGTCACCAGGAACGTGGCCACGGCCACGCCGGCGCTCAGTCCTATGTATGTCCAGCGGTTTGATTTCATAGCAAGCTATCTCCTGCTTCCGTGTCCGGCGCCGGCATGGCAGTGCACGCAATCCAGCTCGGCCGATCTCATGTGCGCCGGCGCCATCCTGATGTCGCTCGTAAGCTCCTCGTGACAGCGGATGCAATTGGCGCGCAGGCGTTCAGCGTTCGCGGTGCGAATGCGCAAAGGATCGGAGAATGTCTGCAGCGTGAACTTGACGGAATGATTCCAGCCGTTGTCCGCTTTGGTCCAGAGCTTCGCCGCCGGGTCTTGCGGCATGTGGCAATCGTTGCAGACGGCGCGGGTGTGGTGGCTGGACTTCTGCCACGAATCCAGATACTCGCGCATGATGTGGCAGTTTGCGCAGGCGTTGGGATCGTTGCTGAAGTATGACAGCCCTTCCGCGAAGTGGAAGGTGAAGAAGCCCACGCCGATCAACGCACCGGCGAGCAGGCTCGGTAGCAGGCGCAGGAACTGGTTCATGTATGGCGCGGAGCACCCTTGCCGGGTACGCCCCGCGCCATTATATCAACCGCGCAGTTCTATGGACACGAACTCACGCGCGGGGTAGCCGGTGTAGATCTGCCGCGGCCGGGCGATCTTCTGTTCGGGATCGGAGATCATTTCCTGCCATTGCGCCAGCCAGCCGGACATGCGCGCGATGGCGAAAAGCACCGTGAACATCTCGGGCTTGAATCCCATGGCCTGGTAGATGATACCCGAATAGAAATCCACGTTGGGATATAGTCTGCGCTTGATGAAGTACTCGTCGTGCAGCGCGATGTCCTCAAGCTCCTTCGCGATTTCCAGCTTCGGATTCGGGCCTGTGACTTCGAATACCTCGTACGCGGCTTGCTTAATGATAGCTGCGCGCGGATCGTAGTTCTTGTACACGCGGTGCCCGAAGCCCATCAGCTTGCACTTGCCTGACTTGACCTGCTCGATGTAGCCCGGAATATTCTCCCGCGTGCCGATTTCCTCGATCATGCGGAGAACTTCCTCGTTGGCGCCGCCGTGGAGCGGACCGGACAACGCCGCGGCGGCAGCCGCCGCGCTCACGTATGGATCGGCTTGGGAACTGCCCACTGCGCGCATGGCGCTCGTGCTGCAATTCTGCTCGTGATCGGCATGGAGAATGAACAGGATGTCCAAAGCTCGCGCAATCACTTCGTTGACCTGGAACTTGGGCTCCACCATCCGCCACAGCATGTTCATGAAGTTCTCGGTGTACCCAAGCTCGTTGTCAGGATAGATGTAGGGATAGCCCTGGGTGTGCCGGAACGAGAACGCGGCAATGGTAGGAATTTTGGCGATGAGGCGAACGCACTGCAACCGCCTCGATTCGGCGTCATTGACACGCCGGGCGTCGGGGTAAATGGTGGAGAGTGCCGCCAGGGTGCTGACGAGCATGGCCATGGGATGGGCATCGTGCCGGAAACCCTCCATGAACTTCTTCGTGTTCTCGTGCAGCATCATGTGCGAGTTGATCTCGTTCACCCATTGCGCCAGTTGAGACGGGTCAGGCAGTTCGCCATGGTGCAGCAAGTAGGCCACCTCCAGATACGTGCACTTCTCGGCCAGAATCTCGATCGGATAGCCTCGATAGCGGAGAATTCCCTTGTCGCCATCGATGAACGTAATGGCGCTCTGGCAAGAGGAGGTGTTCATGTAGGCCGGATCGTAAGTCATCAGACCGAAGTCGTCCGGCTGGGTCTTTATCTGGCGCAGATCCGTCGCCCGCACAGTGTCCTTGAAAAGCGGGACCGTAT
Organism: Terriglobales bacterium; assembly: GCA_021372245.1. GTDB lineage: Bacteria > Acidobacteriota > Terriglobia > Bryobacterales > Bryobacteraceae > JAJFUV01. The sequence goes on along the minus strand of JAJFUV010000107.1, from coordinate 10,906 downwards.
AGGTACGGTCCGTTCTATTGTCGGTAATGGTCAGTGAGTTGTTTGGCATCGCGCTCCCTCGTGTGAGTAGGCAATCGGCTGGTCGTATCCGCCCCATTTGGATGCGTACCAAGCCGGTTTCGAACCAAACATAATTCAGGGAAGCCGCACGGCGCAACTGCCCGGAACGATATCGTACAAATGGACCGGATGACTGGTTATTGAATGGCGGAGATCAGATCCGTCTCGGTAAAGTCCTGCCCTTTGAACAAGACGGCTTCCCGCGTGACGCGAGCCAGCGCATAGGTAAAGCAATCGCCGAAGTCCAGGCCTGCCGGATGCATACCTTTTCCAAACGACTGGAAACTCTGGCGCGCGATCCTGATCTGCTCAACCGTCACGGGCTCCAAACGAATTGAGAACTCTTCCAGGAATGTATCGAGCATGGCGCGCCGGATGGCATCGCCGTGCCGGTCGACGAAAATCGCGGCCTCCAAGTAACTCGCAACCGACATGCGGATCACGTCCGCAGCCTCGATCGCCTCGGCAAACCGTTCAGCTTCTGGTTCCCGTAATAAGATCGCGAGCAGCGCCGAGGTATCCAGGATCATCGTGGCAGTCCATCCTCCCCGTACAAGAGGCTGCTGTGGTCGGCGGATCGGCAACCGTCAGGCATGCCCGCAGCAAAGCGTTCAGCAAACTCGAGCATGCGTTCGGTGGTGCGTTTCTGGCCCCTCTTGCGACGCTCAAAACCTATCCGCTCCTCAATCGCTCGGATTACGGCGCTGGTCATCGACTCACCGGTCAGGCGGGCCAATTCGGCAGCTAACTGGTGAGCACGCGGATTTTTCAAATTCAGGCTCACTAGAATTCTACCCCTATATGGTAGAATAGCAGAACCTCAGCGTGAAGCAAGCCGTCAGACAGAGACAAAAGTCAATAGTTTGAAATCCCGATTGTTGAAATCCCGATTTGACCCTCTGCCGCCCGCCTTGATATCCTGATGGCCGAATCGGAAGATGGCGCTGCGTTGGGCGCGGTGCCCTGGGTCACTCGCCAATTCTCACTCTGGAGCAAGCATGAAGGCTTTCAACAATGTGCCCGTCCCCGCGGATGGGGAACCTATTCAATTCCAAGACGGCAAGTTCGTCATACCCGATAGGCCGATCATCCCGTTCATCGAGGGCGACGGCACAGGGCCGGACATCTGGCGGGCTTCACGAGCGGTTTTCGGCGCCGCGGTCGCCAGGGCGTACGGCGGAAAGCGCCGCATCGCCTGGTACGAGATCTTCGCCGGGGAGAAAGCGTTCTCGCGATTCGACAACTGGCTGCCGCAGGACTCGCTGGACGCCATCAAGGAATTTCACATCGCCATCAAGGGGCCGCTTACCACGCCCGTGGGCGGCGGCATCCGCAGCCTCAACGTTTCGCTACGCCAACTTCTGAACCTTTACGTGTGCTGGCGGCCGGTGCGTTATTACGCCGGCGTTCCCTCTCCCATGAAGCATCCCGAGAGGCTGAACGTGGTCATCTTCCGCGAGAACACCGAGGACGTGTACGCAGGCATCGAGTGGCGCCAGGGCACCCCTGAAGCGAAGAAAGTGATCAACTGGCTTAACAACGAAATGGGCTGTCGCATCCGTTCCGATTCCGGCATCGGAATCAAGCCCATGAGCGTCACCGGTTCGAAACGGCTCATCCGGCGCGCTATCCAGTACGCCATCGCGAACCAGCGCAGGAGTGTCACCCTGGTGCACAAGGGCAACATCATGAAGTTCACCGAGGGCGCCTTCCGTGATTGGGGCTACGAACTGGTGCGGGAAGAATTTGCAGACGCCTGCGCCATCGAGTCCGAATTAAGCGGCCCTGTTCCTGCCGGCAAGGTCCTGGTGAAGGACCGTATCGCCGACTCCATCTTCCAGCAGGTGCTCTTGCGTCCAGACGAATACGACGTGCTGGCGACCCCCAACCTCAACGGCGATTACCTGTCGGACGCCAGCGCCGCGCAAGTCGGCGGGTTGGGCATGGCTCCGGGCGCCAACATCGGCGATCAGCACGGCGTTTTTGAAGCTACCCACGGGACGGCGCCGAAGTACGCCGGCCAGGATGTCATCAATCCATCCAGCGTGATACTGAGCGGGTCGATGATGTTCGAGTACATGGGCTGGAAGGAAGTCAGCTCGGTGATCGAACAGGGGATTACCAGAACCCTGGCCCAGAAGCGGGTCACTTACGACCTTCACCGGTTGATGGAAGGGGCGACGAAGCTGAAGACCAGCGAGTTCGCCGCCGCGATCATCGAAAACATGAACGCCTAGCGCGAAAGAGCCAGAAGCATCCCGGACTTGGCAACTTGTAGGCAACCCGGAATGCTTTACATACGTTTAACTTACATAGGTTAGAATAGCCCTAGGAGTTCGCCATGAGAGTGCTCGCCATCCTGATTACGTCCGCCGTCGCAGCATGCCTTGCGGCCCAGGAGCAGAAGGCTGCGCCGGCAGCTCCCGCCGCTTCTTTTGTCGTTGAGAAGGGAACGCGCATTCCCCTGAGCCTGATCAACAGCGTCAGTACCAAACACGCCGCCGAAGGCGACAGGGTGTACCTGGAATCCGCCTTCCCGATTCTGGTTAATGGACGGATCGTAATCCCTCCGGGCAGCTACGTGGCGGGGACGGTGACCGACGTCAAGCGGCCCGGCCGCGTGAAGGGCCGGGGAGAGGTTTTCGTACGATTCGATTCGCTTACCCTGCCGAACGGCGTGACCCGTGATTTTCGTGCCCGCATCGGAAGTCTGGATGGGCGAACTAACGAGGAATTGGACCGCACCGAAGGCAGAGTGAAGAGCGAGGGCAACAAGAGCGGCGACGCACGTACCGTAGGCGAGGCTACCGCAGCGGGCGCTTCAGTCGGAGTGATCGCAGGCAGCGCCGCGGGGCGCGCAGGCTTGGGCGCGGGTGTAGGAGCCGCTGCTGGAGCCGCTGCCGGACTGGTTGGCGTATTGCTTTCCCGAGGACCGGATGCCGTGCTGGCGCAAGGCACTACCCTCGAAATGGTACTGGATCGTCCGCTTACCTTCACCGAGAACGAAATCGATTTCGGCTCCAATGCCCCCCGCAGAAGCGCGCCGCGCACCTCGGCCGAGCCCGCGACCACGCAACAGCGCCGTTCCATACCCATTCCGGGCCGCGGCGGCATAAACCGCTGGTTCCTTTGAACAAATGCGGGTGTCTACTTAGTACGTAGATCCCAACCAGAGCCGACCGAAAGTACTACCGCAAAATGTGACCTCCGGCTCATTTTCATTGCATCGGTAACCCCGTAAATTTGTATTTACCGATGCAAAACGTCATCGTCCAGCCCGAAACCGTTCTGATGTGGGCGCAAGTTTTCGGCATAGCCGGCGTCGCCTTAGTAGTGGATTTTCTGGCTCGCGACAACGACCGGTTGCGCCACATTAACAGTGAACTCAAGAAGGGTATCCAGCAGCCTGAAGCCGGGGCGGTGCCCATCAACGTCGACCCATTGACCGGACTGCACAACCGCGTTGTGCTCTCTGAACTGCTTGAGGACGGCGCTAAAGTGACCGGCGTAGCCGCGGTCGTCGATGTGGACAACTTCAAAGAGATTAACGACAACTTCGGACACATGGCCGGCGACGAGGTGCTGATGGGTGTGGGCGGCCTCATCCGAGGCTCAATCCGGGAGCAGGACTTCGCCTGCCGCTGGGGCGGCGACGAATTCGTGATCTTCTTCAAGAATGAGTGCCAGGATGCCGCGCAGAAGCGGATGGCGCGCATCGAACACCGCCTGGCCGAGTTCCACCTGCGACAGTATGGCAAAACCAAGGTCTCGGTCAGTTGGGGCATAGCCGAAGCTTTGGAAGGCTCCCTGAAACACGCGGTGGAGGACGCCGACAACAAGATGTACCAGATGAAGCGCCGCCGCAAGACTATAAGCAGCGCTCTAGTGCGCTCCAGGCTTCGGGTGGTCAACGCCTAAGACTTCTTCGACATCAATTCGATTTCTCTCCTCCGGGGCGCCTGCGGGCGCCCCCTGCGTTTTTGAACGCTCCGGTGGCACGGAAGGCGGCTCTGGAGTCCTCTGCGGCCTCGCCTCGAAGGCTTGTCGCGTCACTCGATGAGGTTGCGCCCCATCTGAAGGAGCGATGTCTCCATCTTGCGCAGTTCCTCATCGGCCGCGGTCGGCATCGTGTGCTGGAAGATGCCGCGTTCGATCAGTTCCGCAAACAGAGCGGTCAGTTCCGGGTCGCGCCACCCGCAGCGCGTCTCGGCCCCGAGGATTTCCAAAGCCTCGTGGGTGCTCAGGGCCACCTTGTATGGACGCTCCGTCGTAAGCGCGTCGTAAATGTCTGCGATCTGAAGGATCCGCGCCAGCAGCGGGATACCCTCCCCCCGCAACTGGTCCGGGTAGCCGGACCCATCCCAGCGTTCGTGGTGGTTCCGGATGATGGGCAACACCGGAGCCAAATTTTTCATCGGTCGGCAAATGGCCTCGCCGCGCACGGTATGGGAGCGCATCAGGGTCCATTCCTCTTCGTTAAGGCGGCTCTTCTTGAACAGGATCGAATCCGGTACGCTGATTTTGCCGATATCGTGCAGAAACCCGCCACGATGCAGAGCCAGTAATTGGGGCCGGGGCAGGCCCAATGCGTTGCCCAATTCGACGGCATAGCGCGAGAGCCGCTCGCAGTGACCGTCCGTGTACGGGTCGCGCTGTTCGACCGCCTGCGCCAGCGCGAACAGAATGGTTTCAGCTTCCTCGAGAGAGTCCACCGCCGCCTTGTTGCGCAACATGGCGCGAATCCGGGTGCGGACCACGGTGGGATGCAACGGACGATTCAGAAATTCATCGGCTCCGGAAGCCAGACCGGCCACTTCACTTTCAATGCCTTGGACGCTGGTAAGCATCAGCACCGGCAGCAGTTGTGTTCGACGGCTGGATTTGATGCGGCGGCACAACTCCAAGCCGCTGATCCCCGGCATCATCAGGTCCAGAATGACCAGGTCCACCCGCTCGCGCTCCAGGATGGAGATGGCTTCTTGGGCTTGTCCGGCCTCAAAAATGTGGTAGGGCTCCTGCTTCAACATGCCCCGCATGACCCGACGGTTCACTTCCTGGGAGTCCACGATCAGGACGGTCGGCGACCGGTCCATGTAGGCAAACATCTCACTTGGCGTGAGAATAGCCTGCGAGTGCGACAGCGATCCGGAGGTCCATTCTTCCGTCGAGTCCTCCACGGCATCGAGCCGCGCCACCGAAAGGTGAGACACTTCCGCCACGTGTGACTATATCGGCGAAATCTATACTAAAGTTTAGGGATTCGTCTGCCGCTTCTGGCCCAAGCGGTTACGTCGTAAAGCACCGCGCCGACGATCGCCGGGAAAGCCACCACCACCAGCTTGTTATAAAGAAACGCCCGCGCGAATTCGCCGTGCAGCAGGGCCGACAGGGCGTGCGTCATTCCACAACCGGGACAGCGCAGCCCGAGCAGGTTCCGGAATAGACAAACCGAGGGTGCCTGGTCCAGCCACGGCGTGGGGACCAGTGCTAGCACGACGATGCCGGAGACGACGGCCGCGATGCGCCAGAACCGCGCGGAGCGGCCTCGCAGGGCCGGTCCGATACCACGCATTACTCGGCCAGCGGCCGCCCGGCGGCGTCCTTATTGATTTTGCCGGTGAGAATCATGATGCCTTCGACCAGACCCCAGATGGCCGAGACCAGTGTCGTGATGCCGCAGGTGACGATACCCAACACCCCGAGCACCAGTTGTGCGATTCCGATCGGATTGTAGCCTAGGTAGAACCGGTGCACGCCGAACGCTCCGACGAAGATTCCCAGTAACGCCGCGACCATTTTCGACTTAGGCGCGACTCCAACTGCCGCCGGTTGCGCAGGCGTGGCAGGCGGTGCGGGAGCTTCCGCCGTGGGACCCGGCGCGGGAGCAGGTTCTTGGACGGGTTGCGTGGCTCCGGTAGGCGCGCCGCAACTGGCGCAGAAAGCAACTCCATCAGGTGTCTCGGCACCACATTGGCTGCAGAACATGTGCATTTCTCCTGTTTGAAGACGACAGCCCACAATTTACCGGAATATCAAGCGCTTAGCAAGAAGAAAGTTGCTCCAGACGCATAGCCGGCTTACTTGGACTTGCTGAACCCGGCGCTCGACAGGATGAAACCCAGCTTGGCGCCGTCGGCGGGAGCCACCCACACCGGGTTTACCTCGATCGCCACGTCGTTCAAGGCATCTGCTTTGAGTAGTTCCAAGGGAACAGGCTCTTCCAGCCGCGATTGGCCGGGCTTGGTGAAACGCAGCTTCTTGAAAGCTTTCCCGTTGATAAATAAGGAGAAAGTCACCGGCCCGGTCTGTTTGAAGGTCTCCTCGGGCAATGCAAACTCCATGAAGAAGCTCAAGTCGTAGGGATCGGCGATCAGGAGCCGGAATTCCGGCCGCTGATAGACCCATCGCCACGGCGCCCCTTGCGGACCGTTGGGGACGTCCTTGACCAGGTAACTGGCGACGTTCGGGTCGCCCACTCGAAACATACGGCCGGCAACCGGCGCAGGTTCGTCACCAGTGAAGGGCTGGCGCTGCTCGGGCATCGAGTACCATTCCCGTGTGCGGTGGCAGCCCACTGTGACAAGCAAGCATAACAGGGCGAAACGAGGGATCAAACGCACGGATTTGTGAGTATAGCAGAGCGCGGCCACCGGCTTCTGTGATTGGATGGTGTAGGAGGCAACTGCGCCCGAACAAGTGCCCGGGCCCGCCCATTCCCCTCATCACGCCAAGCGGCGGCGCAACGCCAACAGCCCCGTACCGGCGAGCAGGCCACATAGCATCACCATTACAGATGGGGACAACGCAGGTACGGCGACCGCGCCGTTCATAGACTGGGGCGCCCGTGCCTGCCGTATTGGTACCCGCGACAGCACGGAGCGAGATGGCCGCGATCGGGTTTGGGCCTGTGAATGGCGGCTGCACCGTCTGCGCATTCTGGCTGCTTACCAGGGTCAGCGAACCGCCTCCCAGAGCAGCGATAAAGCTGATGAGCGAATGATCGCTGGCAGCGGCGAAGGTCACGTTCTCACCCAACAGGGACAGCGCGACCCGCCGCCGGACAAATAAGCGGTAAACGTAGAAATCTCCGGGGCCTTCAGTGCATTCTGACAACGGATGTCCCACACCTGTTTCTGTCCCGACAGTTCCGCAGGGACAACGCCGGTCGTGATCGTAGTTACTGTGTACCCGGCCCCGGTCAAAAACGCAGCAAGATTAGCTCGCTCGAATGAATGCAGTCAATTCACAGTTCCTTTCACTCTTGTCCAAATTAGCGTTTGAGTCGTGAGGCGGCGGCTCTGGTGGTTGATTGAGGTTTCGCCAAAAACCAATCACCGACCACAGGAGCCAACCGCCATGAATCGAGTGTGCAGCATCTTCGCCCAGATGATGAGCCGGGCGTCCCGGATGGAGTTCGAGGCCTTGGTGAAAGCACACCCAGCGGAGCGGCATGCGCGAGGCTTCGCGTGCTGGACACAGTTCCTCGCGAGGATGTTCTGCCAGTTGGGCCAGGCACCATCGCTCGCCGAGATTACGGGCGGTCTGGCTGCCAGCGAAGGAAAGTTGCGGCATCTGGGCGTGGAGGCGCCGCCGAAGAAATCGACGCTGGCCTACGCCATTGAACACCGTCCCTGGCAGTTGTATCAGAGCCTGTTCGAGCGCTTGTATCGGCGTTTGAGCGCCGAAGCGCAGCAACGGAGCAAACAGAAGTTCCGGTTCAAGAACAAACTGCTGAGCGTGGATGCGACGCTGGTCCCGGTTTCGTTGAGCGCCTTCGATTGGGCGCGGTACCGGCGCACGAAAGCAGCGGCCAAGCTGCACTTGGTGCTGGATCACGACGGCTGCCTGCCGCGGTTCGCGGTGGTGACCGAAGGCAAGACGCATGAGACCCGCGTGACCCGGCAACTTGATTTCGAGCCCGGCACGATGGTGGTGATGGATCGGGGCTCCGCCGATGCGAACTGGTTTCTGGAACGGTCGCAGCGCGGCGTGCGGTTGGTGACGAGGCTGAAGGACAGCGCGGAACACGGCATCGTCGAGAACCGGCCGGTACCGGCGAACAGTGAGGTGATTCGCGACGAGGTGATCCTGCGGAGCAGGATCCAGGAAGCCGGTCCGGCCGCGCTGATGCGGCGCATTCGTGTTTCTGACCAATCATCTCAAACTGGCGGCCCGGACGATTGCGGCGGTCTTGACCCGCGGTAGCGCCTGTGCGGAACGCACCTATCAAGGCGGCGAAGGAAAGAAACGAAGTTGTACAACCTAGTGGACGGAGAACGGGGTCACGTCAACCTGAGCCCGCAGATGGAAGGTGGATAGCAGAAGCACGACGGCTGCTAGAGTGACCTGGTCGCCAAGCGCGCATCGATTCACCCATGCAGGCCGTGGCCTCGGGCACAGTTTGAGCACAAACAGAAAAAGCCCCTGTAACCCATTGAGATTACAGGGGCAAATCTGGTGCGGAGAGGGGGACTTGAACCCCCAGGGGATTGCTCCCGCTAGCACCTCAAGCTAGTGCGTCTGCCAATTCCGCCACCTCCGCGGTGCGAACTTTCGAATACCAGTCTACTTCTTCACAGGCGCCTGTGGGGCAGGGGCTGGCGCCGGTGCCGGAGCTTTCTTCTGCTGCTGCGTCTGCGTCGTGCCGCCGTGCTTTTCCAGGATGGTCTGCGCGCCACCGGACATGCGCGACGAGGCCACAGCCAATACCAGCGAAGTGACCATGAACAATGCCGCCGCTATCGTAGTAGCCTTGCTGAGAACGGTGGCCGAACCACGGGGCCCGAAAGCCGTCTGAGAACCCATGCCTCCGAAGGCACCAGCCAGGTCCGCCGCCTTGCCGCTCTGCAACAAAACGACAACCACCAGGAAAAAGCACACAATGACGTGAACGATAGTCAGCAGAATGATCATAGGTCTTTGAACCGAAACTTCGTGAGCGCACGCCGCCGACCGTAGCCGCCGGGTCCACCTCAACTATGTTATCACGGATGGAAGCCGAGACCGGGCGGTGGCGCCCGGGGCGGCAGGAGGCCATTCAGCGAGGTGCAATGAGATGCCCCATCCGATCCCAGCTTTCTCGCGCAGGAGTTTTTGCGCTTCTTCCATGGCGGCGACGTTCTCGCCGTTGTTCAGCGGCATTGGCCAGGCGAGGCCGTGGGCCGGACCTGCCGCAGTTCGCAAGGTTTATGTGGCGGTTCACAAGCCCACCTGGCCGAAGCCGGGGGTGGATATCGAAGCTACCCGCGCGGAGATTGACAGCAAGCTCGGCGAAATTGAGCGCCGCCACCCGGAGCTAATCAAATTCATGGGCGGCGAACTGGTCCACACGATGGACGACGCAGCAGCCTATGTGAAATCGCTGGACCAGGCCGCGACCGACGCCCACCTGGTGATCACCATCACTTCGGGCTCGGATGGCATGGTGAAGGCGATTGGCTCGATCGGCCTCCCCACGCTGCTGTTCGTGCGCCCTTACGCCGGCCACGCCTGGGGCTCCTTTTCCGAATTTGCGCAAGCGGGCAACAAGGCAGACGTGCTGGCCTCCAGCGACTACGACGATCTCGACGTCTACGCGCGCATCTTCTACACCATCCACGCGATGCGCAAGAGCAAGATCCTGATAGTAGTGCCCGGCCCCAGACCTTCGAAGCAAGCCGAAGAGTTCAGCCGCCAGTTCGGAACAGCGTTCCGTTACATCGAGTACGCCGATCTCAAGGCCGCCTACGACCGGATCGGCGAAGACGCCGCGCGCAAAGAGGCGGATCGTTACGCGGCAGCGGCGCTGCGGATCATGGAGCCCTCGCGCGAACAGATCTACCGCGGCACCCGTTTTTATTTGGGCGTGAAAGAACTGCTGGAGCGCGAGAGCGCCAACGGCATCACTATCGATTGCCTCGGCGGGATCAACCGCGGTGAGATGCCCGGCTATCCGTGCATCTCCTTTTCGCGGCTGGACGACGAGGGGCTGTTCGGAGTCTGCCAGGCCGATCTCGGCTGCACCATGACCGAGTTACTGCTCACATCCTTCACCGGCAAGCCCGGCTTCCTGTTCAACGTGGTGATCGATACCAGCCGCAACGAAATCATCCAAAGCCACTGCACGGCGCCCACGTCGATGCGCGGCATCGGCGCGCCGCCCGAACCGTACATCTTGCGCTCGCACCTGGAGACGAGCGCTGGCGCCGCCGTGCAGGTCCTCATGCCGATCGGCGAAGCGATGACCGTGGCCCGTTTCCTGGAACCGAAGAGACTGGCGACATTCAGCGCCGAAGCGATCGCCAACGTCACCAGCGATGAGGGCTGCCGCACCCAACTGCGCACGCGCGTGAAGAACGCCCGCAAGATCCTGAACGGATTCAAGGGCATCGTCCATCGCGTGAGCTACTACGGCGATTACGCGGACGCTATCGAGAAGATGGGCCGCCTGATGGCGTTCGAAGTGATAGAAGAGGGATAAAAGAAGCGGGACAGTAGAGAGCGACGCCCCCCCTGGCGGCGTCATCGTTCTCCACTGTCCCTGGTTATTCCCGCGGCCGGTTAAAGTTTCGTATACGCTTTAATCACTTTCACCAGCGCGCCGGCGATCTGGTGCATGTCGTCCTCGGTGAAGGTCGGGTACGCGAAGCACGTGAACGTGTGCTTCTCGTGCCACTGCGCGTTGGGCACTTCCACCTGGCTGTAGTCCACGCTCGACGGCGTCGCATATTCCTTCGACCGGAACGGGAACCCGCTCCGCCCAAACGAATTGTGCTCCCGGAACGCCCGCTCCGTGTGGCACTGCGGCCAGAACACCTTCCAGCACGGCGCCCCTTCCGCCACCGCCGCCTGCACGAACTCCTGGATG
>JAJFUV010000132.1 GCA_021372245.1 Terriglobales bacterium | reverse complement strand
AGCAGCGTGCCGCGGACGTGAACCGGCTGACCGAATGGCTAAGTGAGCGGGACCGGCGCATCGCTGAACTGGAAAATGCTTCGACGGACCGGCTGGAAGCGCTGGAGCGGGCTGGGCAGACCTTGCAGGCCTTCGAAAACGAGGCGCAACAGCGTGCCGCGGACGTCCAGCGCCTGACGGGATGGCTGGGGGAGCGCGACAAGTGTCTCATGGAACTTCAGCGGGCGGCCAGTGAACGCCTGGAAGCACTTGAACACGCCGGCGAGAAGATGCGGCAGCAAAGCGCCGATGTAGCGCAGTTAACCGGATTGCTGAGTGCCCGCGACCGCCGCATGGCCGAACTCGACCGCGCCGCAAGCGAACGCCTTGAACTCGTTAACCGCCTCACACTGCAGTCCGCCACACTACAACGTGCCGCCGACGAACGGGAAAGCGCGCTAGGCGACCTCAAGCTCATCCTTGCGAAGCACAAACAACAGATTGCCGCGTTTCAAAAGGCCGCGGATGACCGCCTGGAAGCCCTGAAACACGCTGATGCCCTACTGCAATCCACCGCCGCACAGGCGAAGCGGCATCGTGAAGAGGGGCTTCGATTACAGGCGCTCGTCCAGTCGCTGGAGGGCCGTCTTCTCGAAGCGGGCCAGTCCAATAACGCGCTGCGGGAAGAGAATGCAACCCTTCTTTCGCAGCTTGGCGAGCACGAAAAAGAACGGCGCCTACTGGTTGACAAAGTGTTTGCGCTTGAGCACGAGAAGCTGTTACACTTGCTCATTCGACGAATAAAAAAGGGTCCGATCTCTGCCTAAGCGACAGGCTTCGGCCTGTGAGTCCAAGCAGTCGCGATGAACCTCGCAGTTAATCTACGCCAGTACTTCCAGGGCAGAATTGGCGGGCTGGAGAACTATGTCCGCAACGTCATCGGCGGTGTTGTCCGAAGTGACGTCTTTGAGACGGTTACCGTCTTCGTGCTCGAAACGGAAGCGGAGAACGTCCGTCAGTTCGCGCCCGGCGCGCGGGTTGTGGGGCTGAACCCCTCCCACGCGGCCCAAACCATCGAAACTGAAATTAACAGCGGCAAATACGATCTTTTATTTTGTCCACTCCTGGTGCTGGAACCCCTCCGGCCCAAAATCGCCTCCGCGGTAACTATACCTGACCTTCAACACGAGTATTACCCGGACTTTTTCACCCCCGAAATTCTGACCTGGCGCAGGCAGAACTACGGTCCATCGGCTAAGTTCGCAGATATCGTTTTTACGATATCCGAACACTCGAAGAAGACTATCGTCGATAAGCTCGGGGTTGACGCCGGTAAGGTTCGCGTGGTGCATCTCGATGTGGATGAGGAGTTTCGCCACCCACCTTCCCCGGAAGCCCAGGCCGCTTTCGCCCACCTGAAGCTTCCAGCCGACTATCTTTACTTCCCCGCCAATTTCTGGCCCCATAAAAACCACGCCAACCTGCTCCGCGCACTAAAGCTGCTGGTGAAAGAAGGATACAAGGATCTTTCCCTGCTGCTCACGGGGGCTTCGCATGGTTTGGACAAAGTGAGCAGGCAGATCGGCGAGCTCGGCCTGCGAAGAAATGTGCGAATCCTCGGCTACCAGGACCGGGAGGTAGTAGCTGAAATCTACCGGCACGCGCGGGCCCTGGTGTTTGTTTCCAAGTTCGAGGGCTTCGGTATACCCATCCTCGAAGCTTTCCACACCGGCTGCCCGGTCGTCTGCTCGGCTTCCTGCAGTTGCCCCGAAGTGGCTGGCGACGCAGCCGTGCTTGTGGACGAGCACGATCCGGCTGCCATCGCGGCCGGTATCCGGAAGGTGCTCGAAGACGGCAGCCTGGCGCGGGATCTGAGCGCCAGGGGACGTTCGCGCGCGGACAATTACTCGTGGCGCCGCGCCGTCGAGATCACTGTCGATACCCTGCGCGGCGTCCCCGAGTCGCGGCAAAAGGCCGGCCCGGTCCGCGTCGAGACATATCCGGTCGTCAGCATCACCACCCCCAGCTACAACATGGCTCATTTCCTGGAAGAGACGATCCAGAGCGTGCTCTCCCAGGATTACCCCTACATCGATTACACGGTTATGGATGGGGGGTCGAACGATGGGACCGTTGAGTTACTCAAGAAGTACGAAGGCAGGCTGCGGTATGTGTCCCGCCGGGATCGCGGCCAGGCGGATGCCATTAATCATGGCTGCGCCGCGTCTCGCGGCCAGGTTTTCGCATTTCTCAATGCCGATGACACGTACCTTCCCGGCGCCGTGGGCACGGGTGCGCGCTACTTGATGGAAAACCCTCATCTGGGCATGGTCTATGGCAACGCGTACTACGTGGACGAATCGGGCCAGAGGATAGGCCCGTATCCGACACACGAACCGGATATCGCCTACCTGAACCGCAACTGCTATATCTGCCAGCCCGCCACATTCATGCGGCGCGAGGCGTTCAAAAACGCGGGCTGGATGAATATTAATCAGCACGTGGTGCTGGACTATGACCTCTGGATGCGCATGGTCAAGCTCTACCCGATCGCCAAAGTGGAAGACTACCTGGCCACTTCGCGCATGTATCGCCAGAACAAGACGATCGGGAAGCGGGGACTGGCGTACCGTGAGATTCTCCAGTCGGTCAGAACGCATTTCGGGTACGTGCCATTCGATTGGGTTTTTGGATATTCCTGCTATTTGGCCGACCGCAAGGACCAGTTCTTCGACAAGACCCAGCCATCCCGGAGCAAGTACCTGCTCAGCCTTGCGCTTGGATGCTTCTATAACTCACGCCAGCTTCGCCGCTACTGGAACGAATGGGCGGCAGCCACCGGAATTGCCGCGCACTTCGACGGCCGTTGGGCCGACGGGTGGATTTCGAAGCGGTATCGCGGTGACCATGATGTACCCCCTGCCTGCCGGGCGGTCCGAATCACCGGCAAGCACTGGGGCCGCTTCACGCGGCCGTTAACGCTGGCCGTGCGGCTCGATGGCGTGCCGATCGGGGCTGAAAAGCTCGATCAGCAGGGCCAGTTTTCCTTCGAATTGCCTTGCCCCGAGCCGGCACGCGGCAAGCGTGCTGTGCTTGAGATCACTGCCGATGGGACATTTAAGCCCGTCGAGAATGGCGACCACCGCAATCTCTCGTGCATAATCGATAACATCCTGTTCGAAGACTGAGACATCCATGGCGCCAATAGTTACGATTGTCACCCCATCGTACAACCAGGCCCAGTTTATCCGCGCCACTATAGAAAGCGTCCTGTCGCAGGACTATCCGCACATTGAGCACATCATCATGGACGGCGGCTCAACGGACGGAACTGCTTCTATCGTAAAGGAATACGCCAGCCGGCTGACCTGGATTTCGGAAAAGGACAGGGGCCAGTCGCATGCCATCAATAAGGGCTTTCGCATGGCTCGCGGCGAAATCGTGTCCTGGCTGAATTCCGATGACATAATTCTGCCGGGCGCGGTATCCAAAGCGGTGGCGGCTATGCAACGCGACCCGTGTCTGGGCGCGGTTTATGGCGAGGGGTACCAGATTGACGAAGCGGGCCGCGTCAAGTGCCGCTTTCCGTGGACCGAGCCGTTCAACCTCTGGAAGCTGGTGTACGTTCTTGATTACATCCTCCAGCAGACGGTGTATTTCAAGAAAAGTGTGGTCGCGGATCTCGGTTATCTGGACGAAAGCCTGCACTGGGGCATGGACTGGGATCTCTTCGTGCGTATCGGCGAGCGTCATCCCATAGCCTACATCCCCGAGTTGATGGGCGCTATACGGGAATATGACGCGGCCAAGAGTTTCGCCGGCGGGCGCAAACGCTTTGCGGAAATTGTCAGATTGATTCGCAAGCACGGCGGCAAACGGTATCCGCCCGCGTATTTCTTTTACGGCCTTGGCACTTATGACAAGATCTGCCGTGATTGGATCGACCGGGCCTTCTCCGGCCGAGTCCAGCCGATTTCCCGTCTGCTCGGGCACGCCGTATCCCTGGTTTGCACGAGAGGCATCCAGCACGTGTATCGTGAGTCGCAAGGATGGTACTCGGACGGCTGGGCGGGGCGTTGCGTGCATTATATGATTCCGCCGCTCAGGGGCGGGGTGCTGGAGGTTCGGGGTAAGCTTCCCGACCTGGGAGGGCTGCTGCCACGACAAACCATCCGGCTTTTCGCCGAGGGGCGGGAATTGGCCCAGTCTACGTTCGGCCCGGGTGATTTCCGTATCCTGACCGATGTACCCGGCGACATGCAGGACCGGGTATTGCGGCTGCGCCTTGAAGCCGCCCGGCATTTTGTTCCCGGCTCGTCCGGCCCCGCTGCGGATCCGCGCAAGCTGTGCTATATGCTGGATGGTATTCGCCGCCAAACCGCACCGCACAATATTGGCGGCTCGGCGCGCGCTGTTTCAGCTTGATTCCCAATCCCATTTCCCGGCAGGAAAACCTGATTATCCGGGCAGAGTAAAGGAAACAACCCGTTCGGCCGATTTTTCTGCTGTGACTTCCTGTTCCAGCGGTTCTGGCCGGCGGGCGGCCTGCCTCGTGCTCCTGGTCTGCACCGGCGCTTTTGCCAGAGCCCCCCGGGTGATGGGCGGCATACAAGGCCGCCAGACTCTCCGAGTTCCCGCGCTGTTTATGGCCAACCGGGGGCAAGCGGATCCCGGCGTGCGCTTCATGGTGCGAACCGGTGATGTGCGTGCGTGGTTCCGGCCCGGTGAAATTGTCATGGAGTGGCGCAAGGAACGCGCACGCCTCTCCTTCCCTGGCGCCAACCCCTCTCCTGAAATCGAAGGTCTGAATCCAGCGCCGGCCAACGCCAATTTCCTGTCGGGCCCGTCAGCCTCGTCCTGGCAGACCACCGTGCCGATCTTCCGTTCGATTCTGTATCGGGGGATTTATCCTGGCATCGACATGATCTACGGAGGCTCCGAGCGCTACCTGAAATCGGAATTTCTGGTTGCGCCCGGGGCAGATCCCGGGGCCATCCGCCTCCGCTACGAGGGGCTCGGACGGCCGAGTTTGGACGCCGCCGGTGCTCTTGTATTCCGCGGCGGAGAAGATGAGTTCCGCGAAGAGGCTCCAGAGGCCTACCAGGAAGTGGCTGGCCGCCGGGTTCACATTGACAGTAAGTACCGCATCGCCGAAGATGACACGGTCGCTTTTGAGCTCGGTCCGTACGATGAGACCCTGCCCCTTGTTATCGATCCGGTTCTGGCTTTCAGTACCTATCTGGGTGGCACAGGCTTCGATTGCGTCAACGCCGTCGCAGTTGACCCGGCGGGGAACGCGTATGTCGCGGGGTGGACTGAATCCGCCGATTTTCCTGTTGCCGCCGCGAGGCAGGGCCGTTCAGGCGGCCGAGTGGATGCGTTTGTGGCCAAGTTCAGCCCGTCAGGGGCACTGCTCTATGCCACTTATCTTGGCGGCAGCGGCGAGGACCGTGCTTCAGGTATTGCCGTTGACGGGGCCGGAAGCGTGACGGTTGCCGGCTGGACGTATTCGACCGATTTCCCCGTGTTTTCCGCAACTCAGCCCCGCCCGGGCGGTGCGCGCGACGTGTTTATCGCCCGCTTGAACGCCGCCGGTACGGGCTTCGTTTATAGCACCTGGCTCGGGGGATCGGGTAACGACACCGGCCTTGGGGTCGCGCTCGACCAGGCTGGCAATGCGTTCGTGGCCGGGGACACGATGTCCCCCAATCTTCCTGTCCGGGGAGCTTTTCAGTCGTCGCTGCGAGGACGGCAGGACGCCCTGCTGGCGAAATTCAGCCCTACCGGCCAACTGTTGTTCTGCACTTATCTTGGCGGCAGCGGCAATGACGGCGCGACAGCAGTCGCCGTGGATCTTTTCGGGAATCCCCACCTCACCGGCTCGACCGATTCCGTAGACTTCCCGCTGCAGAACCCCCTGCAGCGCCAGCCTGGCGGCGGGCAAGACGCGTTCGTCACGAAAATGGCCGCGGACGGCGGATGGTTGTTTTACAGCACCTACTTGGGCGGCGCCGGCGGGCTCCCAGGCCTGCCCGAGAACGGCGCGGGCATTGCAGTGGACCAACAGGGTAATACATATGTAACAGGCACGACGAGCTCCTCGAATTTTCCCACGGCTGCCGCCCTGCGCGCCTTGCCGGCCGGAGGCGGCCTCGACGCTTTCGTGTCAAAGCTGAACGCTGCCGGAAGCGCCTTCGTCTACAGTACCTATCTGGGAGGCAGCAGCGTGGACTATGGCAGCGCGCTGGCAGTCGATGCCGGTGGCACTGCGTACGTCACCGGGTACACCGCATCCTCCGATTTTCCACGGGCGGAGCCGTACCAAGCGACCCATGCGGGGTTTTATGACGCGTATCTGGCAGCGCTCGCGCCGGATGGAACATTGAAGTTCGGAACGTATTTGGGAGGGAACGGCGCGGACAGCGGAGCAGCAGTAGCGGTGAGCCAATCGGGTGCGGTGTTCGTGGCGGGGCAGTCACTCTCCTGGAATTTTCCGGTCAGCGGCGCGTTCCAGCCGCTGAACCCGGACAGCTATGGCGGCTTCCTGACGAAGTTCCAGATCGGGGGGCGGCCGGTAGTACAGTCGGTCACCCCTGCAAGTGGGAGCGGCGTTACGCAGACGTTCTCGTTCATCATTACGGACCCAGATGGAGCGGCCGACCTCGCCTGGACCTATGTCATCATCAGTCCCTCCCTTAGCTCTTCTAATGCCTGCTACTTCGTCTATAGCCGCGC
>JAJFUV010000122.1 GCA_021372245.1 Terriglobales bacterium | reverse complement strand
GAAATGGAAAGCAGTTGTATTGATAGTACTGGCTTGGGCGGCCACGGCCGCGCTGGGGGCCACCGCCCAGGACAAGCCGTTGCTGACCCCGCCGCCGAGGAGCATCGAGTGGACCGGCGCGAGCCTGCCGCTCATCTCGCCTGTCCCCATTGCCGCTGTTTCACCTGAGGAAACGCAGGTCGCTCGCGTCCTTGCGGCGGAAATGCGCCGTCTGCATGGCGTGACGCTTCGTCCGGCTCCGGTTGCAGGAGCTCGCATCGAACTCGCGCTTACCTCCAGCGCGCGCGGCAAGGCGCTCCTTGCCGGCAACAAGCTGGCGAGCAGTTTCAACCAGGCTCCGGGTGACGAAGCATATCTGCTGGATGTGAACGCCCAGCGGGCGGCGCTGGTGGCCCGAACTCCCCGAGGGTTGCTCTACGCCGCGCAGACGCTGCTGCAGTTGGTGCGCGGCAGCGCGGCGGGGAAAGGAGCCGGGGTCGAAGGGGCGCGTGTAGTGGATTACCCGCAACTCGGCTTCCGCGGCCTGCACATCTGCATCTTCCCGAACACGGAACTGGAAGGCGTGCGGCAGGCGATCCTGGTAGCCGCCCGATATAAGTACAACGCCATCGTAATTGAACCATGGGCTTCGCTGCGCTCCGCCAGCCACCCGGAGACCGCCTATGAAAACACGTACACGCCCGCGCAGTTGAAGCCGCTGATCGATCTCGGCAAAGCCCTCCACATGGAGATGATTCCCATGCTGAACTCCTGGGGGCACGCCAGCGGCATGCGCAGCCGGTCGTCGCAACACGTGGTGCTCGACCGCTTCCCCCAGTTCAAGCCCCTGTACGAGGAGGACGGCTGGTCGTTCTGCCTCACCAATCCGGCGATCTACGGCCAGCTCTTCGACCGTTACGCGGAGTTGATCGAGCTGTTTGGCAATCCCAAGTATTTCCATGTCGGGCTTGACGAGGCATGGGGGCATCGCGGGCTGATGACCAGCGACAAATGCCGAGGCGCAGATCCGCGCGCTACGCTCGAAGGACATCTCAAGAAGCTTTACGGGTACTTTGCCGAGCGCCACATTCGCGTCATCGCCTGGCACGACATGTTCATCCAGCGCGATCATCCGCAATTGGGCCGCCTCTCGCCGGCCGGCAGCGTTCCTCCGCTCAACAGCCACCTGGTGCTCGATGATCTCCCCAAAGACGTGATCATGGACGCCTGGAATTACGACGAGACGCGCGAGTGGCCCGTCACGAAGTACTTTCAGGACCGGGGCTTCCCGGTTCTGGTTTCGCCCTGGAAGTCGCGCAAGAACACCGTGTCGCTGCTGAACACAGCCAAAAGGCTGAACGTCATGGGTCTGCTGCAAACGACCTGGGATTCGCTCGATGTCACTTTGCCGAGCGTCGGCGAGGCCGGCATCCTGGCCTGGACCGCGCCGGGTTTCGACCTGAACACGATTCCCTTCGAGGACTACGTACGATCCGTCCGCGTGTTGCCTATCGTCAATCTGCCCAAGCTTGAGAAGACTCTGTCAGCCGCCGCGGCCTCCGCACCGGCGAAAGGTAGGACCAAGTAACCATGCGCGCCCGTACCGTATTCGCTTTGCTGATCCTGCTCTCTGTTTCCGCAATAGCTGGCAGCCGGCAGATCTCCGTGGTGGTGCCCCCGGTGGGTGAACCCGCCTACCGGATCGCCGCCGAAACCTTCGCCGATTATTGGGGCAAGGTCACGGGCGTCAAGCCGCGGCTTGCAACCGGCGGCAAGCTGCCCGATGGAGATGTCGTACTGATTGGTTCAGATGCCGTGCAGCCGTTCGTACACGACATGGTCCGCCGCCGGGTCGTCCCGTCGTTGGGAATCCAGTACGGCGGGGACGGTTACCGGATTTTGTCGGTTCCCGGCGAGGGCCGTACGCTTCTCATCCTGGCCGGCGGCTCAGGGCGTTCGACGATCTATGCGGTCTACGATTTCTTCCGCCGGCAGGTTGGGGCGGAGTACTTCTGGGACGGCGACGTCGTCCCGCGTGCAGCAGAAATCGGTATTACGGGTATTGACGTGCTGGAGGTGCCTAGATTCGAGTACCGGGGTCTGCGGTATTTCGCGCATCGTGGCCTGCACCGGTTTCAGGCCGAGCACTGGGACCTGGAGGACTGGAAGAAGGAAATCGACTGGGTCTTGAAGAAGCGCTTCAACCTCTTCATGCTCCGCACAGGCATCGACGATCTATTTCAGCGGGCGTTTCCCGGCCAGGTCAGCTATCCCCCCACCGATAGGGTCGATCCCGACGCCGAGGACCGCAGCTTCAACGACCGGACCTCGTTCTGGTCCTTGAAGTACCGAGGAGAACTCCGCCGCGCCGTGTTGAAGTACGCCAATGATCGCGGCCTACTGCATCCCGAGGACGCCGGGACCATCACGCACTGGTATTCCCACACCCCGTCTTCGTTCTACAAGAGCCACCCGGGGTTCCCGGTGACGTCCGACCAGAAGAGCGGCTACAAGTTGAGCACAGCCGCCATCTGGGATGTCGAGCATCAGGAGACGTGGGACGCCTACTGGAAACTCACGGAAACCCACATCCACGAATACGCCGGTGGACCTCCGCGCCTGTTTCACACCATCGGCATGGCCGAGCGCCTGTTCGGGTCCAGCGCCGAAGAGAACTTGCAGCGCAAGCTCTATGTCTACCGCAAGACACAGCAGATGATCCGAGAACACTACCCTGACGTCCCACTCATATTTGCCGGGTGGGATTTCTACGGGTGGTGGAAGAACGAAGACGTGAATCGGTTCCTGAAAGAGCTGGATCCGCGCCGCAGCATCGTAATGGACTACACCGCCGACCTGGTTGGGCGCGCCACTTTCCGCGACTGGGGCCTTTACGGCCAGTTCCCCTGGATCTTCGGTATCTTCCACGGCTTCGCGAAGCATTCGGACTCCCATGAGGACTATTCGCTGCTGGCCTCCCGCCTGGCTGACGCCGCCCACGATGAAAAATGCCTCGGCCTGGTGCAGTGGTCCGAGATCTCCCACAACGACACGTTCATGCTCGAGTACCTGGGAGACAACAGTTGGAAACCGGACAGGCTGGACGCCGCTTCGGCCGCGGCGCGGTACTGCCGGACCCGGTACCAGGGCGACCTGCGCGGTGAAATGGAGCGTCTGTGGCCGCGCTTCCTCGATGTGTCTCAGACGGCGCACTGGAGCGAGCGTAGCGTGCGTGCCATGACTTTCCAGGAGCCACACTTCCGCGTTCTGACCAGTTCGGCGTTCATCGAACTCACACCCAAGCGGGTCGAGGATTTGAAGACCGAATATCGGCGGATTCGCCCCAGCATGGACAGTGTTCGTCCGCTGCTCGACGGGCTCGCCCGGCTCACCCCGGAAAATTACGGAAACGAGCTTTGGCGGCGTGATGCTCTCGACATGGCCCGGACGGCGGCCAGCCGTGCGCTACTGGTAACCATGCTCGGTGGCGCGATCGAAATGGAGCAGTGGCGTGCCGGAGGCGGAGGGGCGGACAGAGTGCGAAAACTGGCCGGGTTGAGTCAGAGACTGCTGGACTTGCTGGGTGACATCACCGGCTCGGCGGACGAGTTCTCGATGTACGCCTCCCTGAAGCGGCTGGAGCGTGCTACCGCTGTCGGGGGCGTCGAACCCAGTCTGAATCCCCATTCCGAGCAAACCCTCAAGTCGAACGCCGAGAACGACTATTGCCGCAGCCACCACTATGAGTTGGTGCGGCATCTCTATCCGCCCGAACTGCGGTCCTATTGGGATTGGGTGCTTGCGCGGATGGATGCCGGGGACCGTTCTCCCTGGCACCGGCCCGAAGAGTTCAAGGGCATATCCCAGCAGCATCGGGATCGCTTCTATGCCACGCCGCTGGCCTCCATGGCCCCGAAGCAGGCTCGCGGACCGGCCGAGCTGAGCCGCACCCTAAGCGCGCTGAGCCGCTTGATGCAGGATCTTCTCCCGGCCCTGCCGGGATCCACTCCGGCTCGATAGCCATATTCGGACAGCAGAGGGTTCCAGCGGGGTGGCCGGAGGCGGTCGCCCCGCATCCGTATTTGCCAAGGAAAAACTGTCTACTAAAAGAAGAAGCCCCAGGTTTGGGAACCTGGGGCTTCACTCAGAGGGGCTGGCGACGAGCTGGGCCTCGTCGCCGGGGATGCTAATAAGTCAATGACGACTTATGTTGTCTACATTATATGCACATACTATGCCAAGTGTCCAGTGGTTCATTTGCACTGACTTACGGGCTATTTTGCGCAAGGGTAGGGTGATGACACTGCGCGATATCACCATCCTGGGTGAAATGCCCCAGAATGCCATTTCGCCGGACGGTTCATGGGGCGAGGACCGGGGCGACATAAGCGTAAAATACTGTGACGAGGCCGATGAGGCTACCCAACAACACGCTGTGGCGGAGCGTGAAGCGGAACAGCCGCCCTTCCTCCTGGGAGTGCATGCCGGTGGCCGCCACCGCCACGGCAATGCTCTGCAAGCTGATCATCTTGCCCATCACGCCACCACCGGAGTTGGCTGCGGCCATCAGGATGGGGTTCAAGCCGAGCCGGCCAGCCGTCACCACCTGAAGCTTGCCGAACAAGGCGTTCGCGGATGTGTCGGAACCTGTGAGAAACACGCCCAGCCAGCCCAGCATTGAGCTGAAGAATGGAAACAGCGCGCCGGTGGCCGCGAAAGCCAGTCCGAGGGTGACCGCGGCACCGCAGTAATTCATCAGAAACGCGAGCGCCAGCACCAACATGATCGTCAACTCCGGCAGCAGGAG
Organism: Terriglobales bacterium; assembly: GCA_021372245.1. Taxonomy (GTDB): domain Bacteria; phylum Acidobacteriota; class Terriglobia; order Bryobacterales; family Bryobacteraceae; genus JAJFUV01. The sequence goes on along the minus strand of JAJFUV010000122.1, from coordinate 44,230 downwards.
CTGCTTGGCCGTGTTCAAGGCGATCTTCCCGAACCGGACCGGAGAGACTCGCAAGACCATGGCTGCGATGATGCACGCCACCAGGCAGGCCGTGCCTGGGGCGGCCAGCCAGTTGAACTTGAAGACGGCCGCGTAAGGTTCAGGTCGCGCGGTCGCTGGCGGCATATGCACGATCACGTTGTGCAGACCCGGCCAGGGGATGTTCGCCGTGACGGTTTCGAGCGCGGGCCGGACCGACGGCAAGCCCCACAACAGAACCAAGGCTACCAGCAGCGCATACGGCGTCCAGGCGGCGATCAATTCCCGACGCGGGATGTGCCGCCCCTGGTGATCCTCCGTGCAGTTCCCTTCCAATCGGAAATGGTCCTTGGGCTTCCAGACGAGGAGCAGCACGACGAGCGACAGCATGGCGGCCAGCGAACTGAGAAGGTCCGTGAGCTGCGGCCCGACGTAATTCGACACGGCGAACTGCACTCCAGCGAACGCGGCCCCGCACAATGCGACTGCCGGCAGCACGCCGCGCAGAGCTTTCCAGCCGCCCATCACCAGGATGAGATAGGCCGGGATGCAAAGTGAGATGGGGGCGCAGATGCGGCCTACTCCAGCGCTCAGGCGCTCCACCGGCAGCCCTGTTATGCCACCCAACACCAGAATCGGGGTGCCGATGGAGCCGAAAGCCACCGGCGCCGTGTTCGCCAGCAGGCAGATTCCAGCCGCATAGAACGGTGAGAATCCCAAGCCGGTCAGCATGGCCGCCGCCACGGCTACCGGCGCTCCGAAGCCCGAAGCGCCTTCAATGAAAGCGCCGAAAGCGAACGCGATCAGCAGGGCCTGGATGCGGCGATCCGGGGACAAACCGCCAACGGAGTCTTTGATGACCTCGAACTTGCCCGTCTCCACCGTGATCCTGTAAAGCAGAATGGCGGAGAAAATAATCCACCCGATGGGGAAGAGCCCGAAGGCCGCGCCGAAAGTGATGGCGCCCACGAGCGGTCCTACAGGCATGCCGTAAACCAGGATCGCGACCGCCGCCATGCCCGACAGCCCGGCCAGGGCGGCCAGCCAGGACGCGGTGCGCCTGACGCCGAGTAAGTATAGCAGGATGAAGATAGGAAACGCGGCCAGCAACGCGGACCAGCCGAGGCTGCCGGCGACCGGCGCGTAGTTATGTTGCCACATGTTCTGGTTATTGTACTTCCCCCGGAAGCCGCCTGCCCAATGCGGCGCACGGCTCGGGGAACTTTGCGGTCCTGTCTTGCGTTGTATTGAACGGAGACCTTCTAATGTTTTGCACTAAGTGCGGTATCGAGTTGCAGGATCAGGATCGCTTCTGCTCGCAGTGCGGAGCGGCTACGCAGCGCCAGCGGACGGAGAATCCAGCCGCCGCCAGGCGGCTCGTGCGCAGCATGCATGATAAGAAGATCGCCGGAGTTTGCTCCGGTTTTGCACATTACATGGACCTGGATGTTGTTCTAGTACGTATTGTTTGGCTCACCCTCTTCTTCGTTTCGGGGTTGGGGCTCATTGCGTACATCGTCGCCTGGATCGCAATGCCGAAGGATACACAGTACTACTCCGCCCCTGTGGTGCAACCATCGGCTTCTCCGACGTCTGCGGGGTAGGCCTGCGCCAAAGGTTCTATTCCTGCCTAGTATCATTCCCCGCAACATAGGGGGGTATAGACCTCCCCCCAAAAGACCATATACCTTTCCCCTCTTTACACGGTAGCGAAAAGTCCTACGCAGCCTTATATTTACATTTTACGTTGCTGCCATGCGCGATCGAATTGATGTCCTGCTCAACGATATACGTCCTGATAGCTGCCTGAATGAAGGGCTGGACTGCCGGACCTGCACCCACGCGACTGCCTCGCAGATCGCCGCGATTTGTCCTACCATGAGTCCGGACGCCGTTCAGGGCGCGTTTTTTGAGATCTACCGCCACTCGTCATGCCACCCCATGTGCCAGGCGTTCGAATGGGCTTACCTCGCACACGTTCAGTCCGGGCGCGAAGCGGCCACGGTTGCGGTGGCAGTGGCCAACGCTGCCTGAGCGTTCACGCGTTTTCTTTCCGATTCTCCCCGCGGAAACTACTGGACAAGATGGAAGTTGTGGGGAGGCGGGACCACCCACGCGGTGCGGCCATCCCGGTCGAGCACGGCTTCTTCTTCCAGGCCGATGAAGATTTCCTTACCGTCCCAGGCGTTAATGCTTGACCGCACGGCCAGCTCCACGGAGAACCAGCTCGATGGGATTAGCTTGGCATCCCCGCGGCCCGGCACCCCATGCTGCCGATCCCAGAGGCCTATGATAGGGCCCGCGGCGTGGCCGTGGTCTCCCACGGGATGGGAATAGACCGACCCCTCGATGCCTTCCGGCTTCATGGCGGCGCGCGCTTCGGCCAAAACCTGATTGCCCGTGCGACCGGGTTTGAGGCGTTCGCGCACGATTTCCTGCAGGCGCAGGGCCTGCGCAAGGGTCCTGCGGAGTTCCGCGGGCGCCTCGTGCTCGCCTTGACGCGGCACGTAAGCCATCTGTTGCGTGTCGGTGTGCAGATGGAGAGCACTGAGGCCGAAATCCAGGTGCAGCACGTCTCCGGGTTGGATGACCACGGCCGCATCGTCGGCAACGAAGCTCACGCCGGATTTCTGCCTCCGTTGGACGTGCAGGTCGGGCTGGAACCAGACGGACGCCTTCAACTCTGCGGTGCGCTCACGCAGCCACCAGACCACGTCATCGGTGGTGGTCTTTCCCGGCGTGATGACCTCCCGCGAAAGCGCGCGGCGCATCAGTTCGTGCGCCGTGGCCATCAGGTTTGTGTAAACCGGCAACATCTCGGGCAGCCGCACTTCCAGGTACTCGATGGCCAGGCCTTCGGCGTGCACCACGCGACGCATGTACTCGGGTCCGAGCGCGGCTTCCAACAGGTCCCGTTCGGTGGCCGAAAGACCGTCGGCGAAGGCATCCGTCTCGGACATGTTGATACCGATCCGCCGCGGATTACGCTCGGCGACAAGTTTCCGCAGCAAATTCCACTGCGCCTGGCCGCCAAGCTCACGGTCCGGCGACTCGGGATCGCGATAGACCCGATAGAGGCCTCCCTGCGATCCGCCACCGAGAGTAAGGCGTTCGAGTCCGGCTTGGCCCGGCCGGTCGAAAAAGAGCAGGATGGTCCTGCGGCGGGCAGTGAAAGAGGTGGGAGCCGTCAGCGAGAAGAATACCGGGTCCTCGTTGTGCTCGCGGCACACCACCAGCCACATATCGATGCCGTGCTTGCGCATGAGCTCCGGCAGAACCTGGTCCAGGCGGGTACTCAGCCATTGCCGCTCGATAGCGTCACGCTCGCGAAGCGACGGTAGAGGTTCCGGCCCGGCGGCGGCCAGCCTGGGGGCGGCACTCAGGAGGAGCGCCGCCAGCGCCAGGCCACAGCACTTGGCCCGCATGTACTTGGCGCGGAGGTAGTGTTCGGAGAACTTGCGGTACTCTTCGCCCGAGTCGACAAGCCCGTGCGCGGCCAGGTGACGGTGATAGGCATTCTCGTCCGAAAGCTCGCGAGCCAAGGCCAGCAACAGCCGGCCAAGGGCCTTCAACCGCTTCATAGTTCCTCCGGTCTGAGGCGAGACTGCACGAACGGCGCCTCGGTGGTCTTCGCGTCGCGCGTTCCCATCAGAATGCCGACCCAGCTACGCAGCGCGTCGGCCAGGATCATGGTTACAAGGATCAGGAAGACGCCGCACACCACGGCATCCAACTGCGCGTTGAAGATCAGCGTATGGGTCTCCGCGATCTGTTCGGCGGAGAGGTTACCGGCAGCCAGCGTCGCTTCGAGGCTGGATGCCTGCGCCAGGAATCCCACGCGGGCATCCGATGAGAAGATCTTCTGGTAACCGGCGACATAATTGACTATCACCAGCCAGACCATGGGAATCCCCGTAATCCACAAAAAACGCGCGCGGTGCATCTTCACGATGATGGTGGTTGCGACGCAGAGCGCCACCGTGGCGAGCAGTTGGTTGGCGATACCGAACAAGGGCCACAAGGAATTGATGCCTCCCAAGGGGTCCCGGACGCCTTGAATAAGGAAGTAGCCCCAGGCCAGGACGATGGCGGCGCTGGTGGCAATGACTCCGGGCATCCAACTGGTCCGGCCCAGCGGTTTCCATATTCGCCCGAGAATATCCTGCATCATGAAGCGGCCTACGCGTGTGCCGGCGTCGATGAGGGTGAGTATGAACAGCGCCTCGAACATGATGGCGAAGTGATACCAGAAGCCGAGGATCATCTCGCCGCCCCCACCCCTGGCGAAAATGTGGGCCATGCCGAGGGCGAGCGACGGCGCGCCTCCGGTCCGGTGGAACAGTGTGTGTTCGCCAACCTGGCGGGCGAGAGTCTCCATCTGGTCCACGGTGACGGGGAAGCCCCAACTGGTGATGGTGGCCACGGCAGCCGCGGGCGTCGCGCCAACGACGCTTTGCGGTGAATTCACGGCGAAGTAGACGCCGGGTTGGAGGACGCAGGCCGCGATCAAGGCCATCAGCGCGACAAACCCCTCAAACAGCATGGCTCCATAGCCGATCAAGGGGGCGTGCCTCTCTTTGGCGATCATCTTCGGCGTGGTGCCCGAAGAAATGAGAGCGTGGAAACCGGAGACTGCACCGCAGGCGATCGTGATGAAGCAGAACGGGAAGATCTTGCCGGCGAAGATCGGACCGGTGCCGTCGACAAAACGCGTGAAAGCCGGCAATTCAAGGTTCGGGCGCACCAGCATGATGCCGAGGGCCAGCAATGTGACGACGCCGAGCTTGACGAAAGTACTCAGGTAATCCCGCGGCGCAAGCAACAGCCAGACGGGTAGGGCGCTCGCCAGGAAGCCGTAAATGATGATGCAGATGCCGAGCGTCATCGCGGAGAGCGTGAACCACGGCGCGAACGTGGCCGACTGCGAGATCCACTGTCCGCCGAAGATAGCGGCTACCACCAGCAAAAAGCCCATGATCGAGCATTCGAGCACTTTGCCGGGGCGCCAGTAACGCAGGTACAGGCCCATTAGGATGGCGATGGGCATGGTGGCCGCAATGGTGAAAGTGCCCCAGGGGCTGCCCTTCAAAGCGTTCACCACCACCAGCGCGATCACGGCCAGCAGAATGACCATGATCAGCAGCACCGTGATAAGCGCGGTGATGCCGCCCACTTTTCCGATCTCTTCGCGAGCCATCTCGCCGAGCGACTTGCCGTCGCGCCGCATGGAGCAGCACAGGATGATGAAGTCCTGGACGCAACCGCCCAGGACCGCTCCGATGATGATCCACAGCGTGCCGGGCAGGTAGCCGAACTGCGCTGCGAGCGTCGGCCCCACCAGGGGACCGGGACCGGCGATAGCTGCGAAGTGATGTCCGAGCAGGATCCACCGGTTGGTCGGCTCGAAGTCGTGGCCGTTCCGCAGGCGCTCGGCCGGCGTGGCGCGATCGTTGTCGAGCAGCATTACTTTTGTGGCGATGAACTTGGCGTAAAACCGGTACCCGACAAGATAAGTGCAGGCCGCGGCTACCACCAGCCAGAGGCTATTGATGGGTTCGCCCCGGTTGAGAGCGATTGCCCCCAAACAGTACGCCGCCACGACACAGATGGCGGCCCATAGTATATGACCGGCATATTTCTTCATAAGGAAAAGATGGTATCGAATTCGTCAGAACTTTTTCAGGGCGCGCAGCATGCTGGCCGTGCTTGAACCGCCTGATTGCGTTACGCTATCAATGGGCTTCCAATCCTTGTCGAGCGCACCGATGTATCGCATGTTGTCGCGGTCCGGGCCCATGAGGATGACGAAGAGTGACCGCTGCGGGTAGGCGAGAAGCCGGTATTGCAGCTCTCCCGTGTCCGGGCGCCAGCGGTCCTCGGCAGGCGCGCCGAGCTTACGCACCACGGCCCAGTAATCGTCCTGAGCCGAAAGACCCAACTCCGATTGCAGGACGGGCTTGTAGGTGATGTTCGTGCCGGAACCGCTGCCGCGGGACATGCTGACAACCAGGAACGTGAGGGCGATGCCCACTAGCAATGCGCCCAGGATGAGCCAGCCGATGCGGGACTCGGCGCGCGACTCCAGGTGCAAGCCGGCGTGCGGGGCGTGCTGAGCGGTCGCGCCCGGCGATGTCCGCGGCGCGAAAACGGGGGCCGGCATGTCGATCACACGGCGGGTGTGCGGCGCCAGTGTGCCGGCCTTGTACTCGAGTTCCTTGTTGAGGCCGACGATCATCACCGGCTCGTCCACCTCGGAGATCTCGCCGACCAGGCGCCGCGGAATCCACAGTTCCAAGCCGGTTTTCGAATTCACTACCAGCAGCTCCGCCCAACTGGACCGCACGAAACGCCATTCGTTGTGCTCGATGTTGAGGATCGGCGGGAAGAAGGAGAAAGGACGATCGGGGAAATTCTCAAGCGGCGGCGCTGTAGATTCTCCGGCCATATCGTCAATGTAATTCTAGCAGGGAGGCGCAATCGTGGAGCGGCGAAATCAGGCACCAGCAGGCTCTGGCGCGAGACGGGAATTTGCGGTAAAACAATTTCAGAGGGATATGTTTGCGGCCGCTTGTGGAAAACCTGTGCGCCGGCTACCTGTAACTCCAGCGTTGACAGTGGCATGAAAATCACAGGCAGATATCCACAAGTTTTCTCGCGCAGGCCTTTACCAGGACTGCGTGGGTCGCTACATTGGTAAACCGTTCATGGGTGTAACCGACGTAGCCTTCGAGAAGGGACTTCCTGCCAATCTGGACGCGGAGCGATTTGTGCTGGGCTCCGTTCTGATGGATGATGCCAGCTTCGTCCAGGTGGCCGGGATGCTGGAGGCCGGCGACTTCAGCCTGGAAAAGCACCGGCGGATTTTCCAGCGCATGAGCGAGTTGTACGAGCGCGGCGAGAAGATCGACCGTGTAACGCTGGCCAACGAACTGCTCAAGCGCGGTGAACTGGAATCCTGCGACGGGCTGAGTTACCTGGTTTCGCTCGACGACGGCTTGCCGCAACTGGCGAACTTCGACAGCTACGCGCGCATCGTCAAAGACAAGTCGTTGCTCCGCCGGATCATACTCAACTCGCAGCAGGTAATCGACCGCTGCCTGGCGGGCAAAGATGAGCCCGACGAGATACTCGCCGGCGCCGAGGACGCCTTCCTCAAGCTGGGCGAATCGTCCGCCGGCAACGACCTGTCCACCCCGGCGCAGATCATCGACGAGTTCAAGGACGGCATCAATGCTTTCCTCGATCCGAGCAAACGCGTCAAGGGATTGAGCACCGGCTTTCTCAAGCTGGACGAGATGACCGGCGGCCTGTATCCGGGCGAACTGTTTATCCTGGCCGCGCGGCCTTCCATGGGCAAGACGGCGTTGGCGTTGAACATCGCGCAGCACGTCGCCACGCACCCCAGCCTGCGCAAGGCGGTGGCCATCTTCTCGCTTGAAATGTCCAAGGAGTCGCTGCTCACACGTATGCTGTGCGCCGCGGCCCGCGTGGACAATTCGAAATTCCGCCAAGGGTACCTGAACGCCGACGAACGCCGCCAGTTGAGCGCCGCTGCCGCCCAGTTGATGGACGCGCCGATTTATATCGACGACACTTCGGGCGCCAACCTCATGGACATACATGCGAAGCTGCGGCGCTTGAAGCGGGATCAGGACCTGTCCCTGGTGGTCATCGACTATCTGCAGTTGATGGGCGGGCACGGCAAGTACGAAAGCCGCGTGCAAGAAGTGAGCGCTCTTTCACGCGGGCTCAAGCTGATGGCGAAGGATCTCAACCTGCCCATGCTGGTGCTGTCGCAGTTGAGCCGCGCACCGGAGACGCGCATCGGCGAGCACAAACCGCAACTGAGCGACCTGCGCGAATCCGGTAGCATCGAGCAGGACGCCGACCTCGTGGCTTTCATTTACCGCGAGGAAGTTTACAAACCGGATCGCGCCGACCTTAAAGGCCTTGCGGACCTGATTCTATCCAAACAGCGCAACGGGCCCACGGGCACCGTGAAGATGGTGTTTTTCAAGCAGTTCACCAAGTTCGAGAACCGCAAGGAAGACTTCGGCGAGTCCCCCGAGCCCGAAGAGTAGCCACGCGCGGCTTTGACGGCACTGCCGGGCTGACTTGCGTGAGGCCCCTTCGCAACGTCATAATCAGAAACTCATCCCCTGATTGTTGAACGCCACCCAAACCATACCAAGAGAAGGAGAGAGAAGTTGGAAGTCAACCTAGAAGTACCCAGTTGTAACCCTTATCAACAGGCGCTGCAGAATTTCACGGCCGCCGCGGACGTGCTTGGCTTGGAAGAAGACGTTCGGGCGCAGATCCGCGAGCCTGAGCGCGTGCTGATTGTCAGCCTGCCCATCAGGATGGACAATGGGCACGTCCGTTGTTTCACAGGCTACCGCGTACAACACAACACCTCGCGCGGACCCGCGAAAGGGGGAATCCGTTTCCATCCCCAAGTCACTTTGGACGAAGTAAAAGCACTGTCCACATGGATGACCTGGAAGTGCGCCGTGGTGAACATCCCATACGGCGGTGGCAAGGGCGGCGTCACGTGTAACCCCAAGGATATGTCCATGGGCGAGATTGAACGCATGACGCGCCGCTACACGCATGCCATCCTGCCCATCATCGGACCGGGACAGGACATTCCCGCCCCCGACGTGTACACGAACTCCCAGATCATGGCCTGGATCATGGACACCTACAGCATGACGCGAGGCTACCTGGTAACGGGAGTAGTCACGGGCAAGCCGATCGGCCTGGGGGGCTCGCTGGGCCGCAACGAGGCTACAGGCCGGGGCGTTTTCAACACCATCGAATGCGCCGCCACCCACCTGAGGATGTCGCTCAAGGAAGCCAAGGTGGTGGTGCAGGGCTTCGGCAACGCTGGTTCGGTAACGGCTCACCTGCTGGATGGCGCGCAAAGTGATGTTGTGGCTGTCAGCGATTCACGCGGCGCCATTTACAATGCCGACGGTCTGCATATCCCCAAGCTCATGCTGCACAAGGAGCGGACGGGGAGCGTGGTCGGTTTCCCAGGCTCGGAAACGATCACCCAGGACGAGATGCTCGCTCTGCCTTGTGACATCCTGGTTCCGGCGGCGTTGGAGAACATGGTCCACGCCGGCAATGCCGCGTCGATCAAGGCGCGTATCGTGGCGGAGGCGGCCAACGGACCGCTGACTCCGGATGCGGACGCCATCCTGGAGGAAAAAGGTGTGTTCGTGATCCCCGACATTCTGTGCAACGCGGGCGGTGTCACCGTGTCGTACTTCGAATGGGTCCAGAACGAGCAGCACCTGATGTGGGAATTGCAGGAGGTCAACAGCCGCCTGGAGAAAGTGATGTGCAAGGCCTTCGCGGAAGTGCTGGAGATCAAGCTCGACCGCCGGGTGAGCATGCGTACGGCCGCGAATATCCTGGCCATCCGGCGCGTTGTGGAGGCTACCAGGCTGCGCGGGATCTATCCGTAGGACGCAGTCGAAGCTATTTCCTGAAGAACCGCAAGATAACGTTCACTACGAAAGTCAACACCACGCTCACCACCAGACAGGTGGTGAGCGGGATGTAGATGGTGGAATTCTTGCCGCGAATGACGATGTCGCCTGGAAGCTTCCACCAGTTCATGACGGCTTAACCTGCTAACACGCGGCCGCGATTCTGACCCACCAGGATCTGGAAGATACGGTGCGCCACCAGTTCGTGCAGACTCAGCAGTTCGCGGTTGGCGGCCACGACCTGGTCCACGTCGGTCGGGTCCTTCGCTCCTCCTCCAGCTTTCATGGCGTCGGTGGCTTCCTTGATGATCGGATCCGACATCACCTCGCCGGCCATCTCCCACAGCGTGATAAAGCGGTCCACCGCGGTGGGGAAGCTGATCTTCCACACGCCGAAGTTGCTGGTGGTGCGTGGCGGCTTGAAGTCCAGATTGAACGGTCCGTTATAGCCGTGGCTGCGCAGCAGCACCAGCACGTTGAGCCAGTCGAGCGGATTCACCAGGCCCACGGCAATGTCCACGTCGTGCTTCAGCCGGTAGCCGTCGTTGATGTCGAAATGCCACAGCTTGCCCGCCATCAGTGCCCTGGCCAGGGCCGCGCGCGGCGCTCCGCCCCACATCAGTTCGTGCAGGTACTCGGGGTTCAGACCGACCATTTCCGGATGCGTCAACACGCCGGAACCGATGAAGGCGAGCATGGCATCGGACGTCGGCAGCAGGATCTCGGCCTGCGGCTCGAAGGGCTTGGCCTCCATGCAGTGCTTGAGCGTGGGACGCTTGCGCTTGGCGGCGATCTCGATGTCGATCTCGCAGGCCGCGTTGAGCGCGTCGGCGTACCACTTCAACGTCTGCATCTCATCGATGGCGCCCTGGACGTAGTAGCCCAGGTTGCCGGGCCAATAGACGGCGTAACGCGCGCCGAGTTCATGACCTACCTTCACCATGTTCCTTACGCGGAACTTGGCGTACTCGCGGGTTTCCGGCGCTTCGGCCGCCGGGCTGCCGGCCCACACGGCGTGCCAGAAAGTCTCGGTGGTCACCATCGAGCACTCCAGGCCGTTGGCTGCGAGCGTCTTCTTGATCTTCTCTACGATCTCCCACTGACCGTCCTTACCAAGCAACTCGGTGGGGATCACGTCGCTGTCATGCGTGCACCAGTAGCCTACGCCGACTTCCGCGTAATGCCGGATGACATCCTCGAAGCCCACGGCCTCGCGCGTCTTGGCGTAAAACAGCGCGTTACCTTCATAAGAGCCCGCCCACTGCGGCCCGGTGATGAAATACTTGCGCCGCGTCTCGGGTGAATACGCGCCACCGCACGCGCTCATAAGGCGCTCAACGAGCGCTTGCTGCTGGTTTGGAGGTAAGGGATTCATCGGTTTGTCTCCGCAGTATTCATTATCGTTCAATCGTCACCACGACCGGACCGAGGAGCCCCGAAGGGTACGGCTTGAATTGTTTCCATTCCGCCGGGGCAGGGAAACGCGCGCCGAAGCGTGCGTACAATCTGCTGTAGTCCGGTTCCGTCATGCCAAGCAGGGCGTTGATCCACAGATTGGTAACCTTGATCTCCAGGAGGTTCCGCCCCTCCCGCACCTGCTTTGAAACGTCGACGCGATAGGGGTGCTTCCACGCGACGCCGGCCGGTGCTCCGTTCACCTTCACTTCGGCGATTTCGCGCACCTCGCCAAGATCCAACATCACGCGCGAACCCGGTTTCAGGTCGGCCTCCACCGTGTAGGTGGCGGAGCCCGAGAAAAAGCGCGTGGCGGCGGAACTTGTCCAGTCACCGAGCCCTTGCGCGGCGGATTCTGGGAAACTCACTTTCCAACGATCTGCCTCCAGCACAATGGACTGGCGCTCCCTTTGAACCGAACGATGGGGCAAGGGGAGGCCGTTCGACACTCGAACGATGGCGGAGCCGAATGGATCCAGCCGCAGGGTGCCGTCCCATGCGAGCCCGGTTTCCCCCGTCATCGGGTCCCACAACTCGATACGCCGGCCCGGTGCGCGAAACCTGGTCCGCAGGGTCTTGCCGTGAGGACCCAGGTTCGCAACGAAATAGTAGTCCTCTCCAGGCAGGTTCCGGTGGACAAAGGCGACATCGTGGTCTGGGACCTCCAACTGCACGTCCGGAGCAAGGCAGCGCAGCAGCGCCTGCCGGAAGGCTTCGCGCTCGTCGCTAACCAGGATGGCGCGCCGGCCATCGAACATGCTCTTCGCCAGGCGCTGGAGTTCGGCCGTGTCTTCCTTGTGAGTCTTCCAGCCGTAGGCCAGACGCGGCAGGCGCTTAGTCGCGACGACATATCCACCCTGTTTCACGAACGCGGCGAGCTTGCGAAGATCCGCCAGCGGCATTCCTTCGAGGTGGGGGAGCACTACGACGCGGTAGTCGCCCAAGCCCATCTTCAGCCGGCCCGCTTCGATGCGCGCATGCGGCAGCGTGGCACTGTCGATGGCATCGAAGCTGTAGCCGTTGTTGATGACGGTAGAGATCACTGGGGTGTCGCCTACCATGGCGTTCTTCAGGCCGAACTCCGGGGCGCGGCCTCCGTGCAGCCGCTCTTTTACTCCGAAATACAAGTTAAGTGCACTGGAAGCCGGAGTCGCCGCCCACACGTCATCTGCCGGAAGATAAAGCGCCACATCGGACACCGGGCGTCCCTGCCGCAGGATCCAGCTCACCCGCTGCACGTAGCGGCTGAAGTACGGGAAATACGGCCACCAGGTTTGTGTGTGGTTGATCAGCGGCCCCCAATAGGGAGCCCACCCGGGCAGATCGGCGGATCCCGGCGTGTAGACGTAGCTGATCCCCATCAGCGAATTGATACCGCTCACGAAGTGCATGTCCGAGGCGAGTTTCAACTGCTCGATGGTGTCGCCGAAGCGGTTCGGGATGCCGGTCCAGGTCCAGGCCTCCGCGCCGATCACGTTTTTGCCAAAGAGATGCCCGCCGCTCGAAGCCCACCTGGAGGCGTTGAACATCCGCCATTCGTAGTGCTCCCCCACGGGAAGATCGACATAGCGGAAGCCTCCTAGGGACACCGGGGGCTGGCCGTAAGGCTCCACTTGTGCCTGCACGCCTTTGGCGTGGCACCATTGCTGCAGCGGTTTCAGGAAGTTCTCCGCTCCCAGTTCGGATAGCGTCTGCCAGAAGTCGTGGCGGATCTCGGCGGCTTCGGGCGTGGCGTCGCCGAAAAGCAGATTGAGATGGGGCTTCAGATCGTAGCCGCGCAGGCGCTGGAATTCGTCGAGAAATGCAGGCGTCCAGTTTGCCTGGAAAACCTCCAGGCTGTCGCACCAGAACGACCGGAAGCCGGTCCCCCGTACGGCATCCCAAAGCTTCTCGCCGGCCGCGTCCAGATGGACGCGGAGCGCGCGCGGGTTGTAATGGTCCAGGACCAGGCCTTCATCGCCGATTGAGGCGCGCTTGACCATCATGCGTGTAGGCGCGGAGACGATGCGCCCGGCGGCGGTGTCCGCCACCACCTCGTCGCCCGGTTGGAGCGCGTCGCCGGCCTTGCGCAAGCGCAGCATGCGCGCGCCCAGTTCCGGCGTGACCCACGGGCCGCCGTAAGGCCAGCCGGTGCCGATAGTCACGTCGAACGCCATGCCGGCGCGCTTCATCTGCGTCGCGGTGTAGTGAAGGATGTCGTTGAATTCCGGCGAGAGGAAGGGCAGGTTGCGGATGCCGCGAGCCGGGTCGTCCTCGGAGAGCGGATAGACCGGCAGCAGCACAGCACCGCTGATGTGCGCCTTGCGCATGTTGTTCAAATCCCGGTCCACGCCTTCTCGGGTCACTGCCGGGCCGAGCCAGATCCAGTACATGCTCGGGCCGGTCTCCGCTGGCGGATTTGCGAAATTGTCGCGGAGCCCGGCGCCCTGCGCCAATGCAGCCGCAAAGATAAACGCAATAGTTGTCTTCATTCCACGGCCTCGCATTCGACCAGTCGCACCGGACCAAGCAGGCCGGACGTGGTCATCTCCTGATCGAACTTCTGGTAGATGCGGATGTAGGAGTTCTTCAGCCAGCCCTTGGACTCGATCTCCTTCAGGCGTGCCGGATCGCCTGCAAGTTCGGGCGCGGGCGTGTTGTAGACCTCCACCTCCAATTCGTTCTCGCCCGCCCGCAGCAGCTTGCCCGCGGGGAAGCGGAACGGCCCCCAGGCACGCGTGCCAAGCGAATTGCCATTGATTTGAACGCGCGCCGAGTAATTCAACTTTCCGAGATCCAGCCAGATGCGATCGCGCTTTTCATGCCAGCTTTGCGGCAGATTGAAGTTGATGCGGTAGCGCGAACCTCCCACGTACGAAGGCATGCCAAACTCGGACCAGGATTTCAGCGCGCCGTGGAAAACGCGCCCGCCGACCTGGATGTTCCAGTTTCCGTCGATCGCGAGTTGATTTTGCGACGGTCTCAAGCGGGGAACTGCCGGCGCACCTCCGGCAGGCGTCAGGACAACGAGCTTCGTTTCGAAGGGCTCGAAAATGAGCGGCACGCGCGCGTAGTCGCCTTCGCGCACCCACCCGGCGGGCGTAGTTCGCCGCGCAGGCGAAGCGTCCCACACTTCGGGAGTACCTTGGCCTTCGAGACGGAGAGTGACCTCCAATTGGCTGGAGCCTTCGTTGAACAGAAAATATGTCTCGCCGTCGGCCAGGCGCCTGTGCAGGCACTTCAAATCCGGAACTGCGGCGTCTTCCACGACGACATCGGGCTTGGGAAGGTGGGCCTTGTAACTCCCCGTCGCTGCCCAGGCGTACGACGCCGGACCCGCAACCGCTTGCAGATAGGTCCTGCCGGCGATGCGCCGCGGCGCATGCCCTTCAAAGACTACCTTGCCTCCGCTTTCGGCGAACTCGCGCAGCCGATTCAGGGCAGCTTCCGTCATCACCGCAACGGCGGGCACGATCACGGTCCGGTACCTCTGGCCGCTCAAGTTCACCAGCGCGCCGCGATCCACCTTTACGAGCGTTGCCAGAGAGTCGTCATCCAGAAAATCGAAGTCGCGCTGGCTGTCCAGGAGTTCGCGCGCCAGGCGCAGGGCCGTCTCGTTCGGCTTGAAATCGCGCATCCAGCCGCTGGTGGTCGGGTAGTAGATGGCGATCGAAGCCGCGGGGCGCCCCACCGAAAGCATATAACTCATGCGGTTCATGTAATTCGCCAGCCACGCGAAGTTGTACCACTCCGGCGATATCTGCCAGCCTGGCGGATGAAAGTACGTGCGGTAAGTCTCGGTGGAAGAGAGATACTCCATCATCTGCAGCAGGTTCACGCCGCGCACCAAGTGGTGGTCCATCACCCACTTGGCCTGCTCTAGCGAAACTCCACGGCCGTAAACGGCGAACACTTCGCTGAAAGCGCGCGGGCGCCCATATTGGTGCGCCGCGGAAGACGCCAGCTTCGGGTAATCCGCCGTCTTGCCGTACCAGATCTGCCGCCAGATGGCATCCACGCCCGGCACCTGCACCTTGCGAAAGCAGCGGAAGAAATCGCCGTTCAGGTTGACCAGCTCCGGCATGTTCTCTTCGCCGCAGAGGTGCGTGAGCGATTCCAGTCCTTCGCGTGCACACCATTCGGCTTGGAGACCGAAGAAGTTGTCACGGTACAGGCGGGTCCACACATCCCAATAATCGGCACGGAAACGCAGCGCCTCTTCGCCACTGGCTTCGAATAGTTGACCGAGGTGCGGACGCGGGTCATAGCCCTTGATCCGCACAAACTCCTCGTAGATGCCTTCCGTGTAAGGCACTCCGGGGAAGGAAGGTTCGTCGCCCATAACGCCCAGCACGGTCTTGCCGAATTCGCGGCCGACGTATCGCTTGTACTGTTCGTGCACGTCGGCGAGGAAATCCCGTGTAGCGGCGGGATTGAGGGCGTCGTAAAGCGGATTGGTGTGATCCTTGGCGAACCCTGGATTGTGCACGTAGCGCGTGGGGCCGGAGCGGTACTCGGGTGTGACGGCCCACTCGCCCTTCTCGTTGCGCTTCCGTGTCAGCACCTGCATGCGCTGTTGTGGGCGTTCGCGCCCTACCTTGCCCCCCACGAAGCCGCTCGGGTACCCGCCCTCGTCTTCCAGCCACACACGCATGCCCAGTTGCTTCGCAGCTTCGACGGCGTAACGCACGCGCTCGAACCAGGTCGGGCTCAGGTACTGTATCTCCAGCCCGATATAGGGCCAGATGAGCACCGCGTTTACGCCGTGGCGTTTCATGTTGCGCAAGTCGCGGTCGATGGCCTCCTCGGTCATCGGCCCGTTCCAGAACCACCACATGGTCATGGCATATTCGGGCGGTGGCGAGGCGAAATTCCTGGCCACTTCCGCCACAGGCGGTGCGACGACCTGCTGCCAAGGCCGATCGGCGGCGATCGCGGCCGGCAAGGCTAGTAAGAGCGTAGCTAACGGTCTGCGCATACGACCAAGTGTATACTGAGATTCAGTGGGGCCGTTTCCAGCAGGAGGTTCGCTTTTTGATACGGTTCGCTGTTCTTCTTACAGTGGCAGCAGGCCTGGCCACCTGTTCCGACCAAGATAAGGGCACGAACATGAAACCACCCGTCGCTAAGGTTGTACCGCAGAAACTCGAAAGGCACGGCAACGCGCGCATTGACAACTACTTCTGGCTCCGGGACCGCAACAACCCCGAAGTAATCGCGTACCTGAAGGCCGAAAACTCTTACACAGAGGCCATGATGGCCGGCGCTAAGAGCGTCCAAGAGAAGATCTACGCTGAGTTCAAGAAGCGCATCAAGCAGACCGACATGTCGGTCCCGTTCCGGCGCGACGGTTTTTATTACTACACGCGTACCGAGGAGGGGAAAGACTATCCGATCTACTGCCGCAAGAAGGGTTCCCTCGATGCCCCCGAGCAGATCGTGGTCGACGCCAACAAGGAAGCCGAGGGCCACAAGTTCTGCTCCGTGCAACGGCCGGTGATTTCGTCGAACAGCGACATCGTCGCCTATCCTGTAGATACCGTCGGCCGCCGGTTTTACACCATACGATTCAAGAACCTCTCGACGGGAGACCCACTGCAAGACAGCATTCCCGACGTCACCGAGAACGCCGCGTGGGCCAACGATAACAAGACGCTGTTCTACGCGAAGCAGCATCCCACCACGCTGCGCGCCTACCAGGTGTACCGGCACGTGCTGGGTACCGATGCGTCCGCCGACGTGCTGGTCTTTGAGGAGACGGACGAAACGTACTCCTGCCAGATCTTCAAGACCAAGTCGAAAAAGTACATCATGATCGCCTCGTACCAAACGCTGGCGAGCGAGTACCTTTACCTGGACGCCTCCACGCCCACCGGCGAGTTTAAGGTCATCGAACCGCGGCGAAGGGGTCACGAGTACTCGGTGGAACATTTCGAGGATCATTTCTACATCCGGACGAACGACCATGCGAAGAACTTCCGTCTGATGAAAGCGCCGGTCGCGAACCCGGGCCTTGCGAACTGGCAGGAAGTGATCGGCCATCGCGACGATGTGCTGCTTGGCGACATCGAAATCTTCCGCGATTTCCTGATTGTCGAAGAGCGTTCCAACGCGCTCATCCATCTCCGCGTCCGGCCATGGTCCGGCACCGGAGAGCACTACATCGACTTCGGCGAACCCGCCTACGCCGTCTTCGCCGCCGAGAATCCCGAATTCGATACGCCGCTGTTCCGCTACCGTTACTCTTCACTCACCACGCCGCTGTCGGTTTTCGACTACAACATGAAAACGCGGGAGAAGACGCTGCTCAAGCGCGAAGAGGTGCGCGGCGGCTTCGACTCCGCCAACTACGTCACCGAGCGCGAGTGGGCCACGGCGTCCGACGGACAGCGCATTCCGATTTCGCTGGTGTACCGCAAGGGGTTCAAGAAGGATGGCACGAGTCCGCTGCTGGTTTACGGTTACGGCTCCTACGGCATCAGCATGGACGCCGAGTTCAATCCCTTCGTTATCAGCTTGCTGGACCGCGGCTTCGTCTATGCGATCGCTCACATTCGCGGCGGGCAGGAGATGGGGCGGCGGTGGTACGAAGACGGCCGGCAGTTGACCAAGATGCACACCTTCACCGATTTCATTGCGGCGGCGGAGCATCTTGTGAAGCAGAAGTACGCCTCGCCAGATTTGGTGTTCGCCAAGGGTGGCAGTGCAGGCGGCCTATTGATGGGCGCCATCGTCAACATC
The DNA here is from genome assembly GCA_021372245.1 of Terriglobales bacterium. Lineage (GTDB taxonomy): Bacteria > Acidobacteriota > Terriglobia > Bryobacterales > Bryobacteraceae > JAJFUV01. Next base: position 26,540 of record JAJFUV010000122.1, on the reverse strand, counting down.
CGCCCGCAACTGTTCAAGGGCGTGATCGCCAACGTGCCGTTTGTCGACGTGGTGACCACCATGCTCGACGACAGCATCCCGCTCACTACCGGCGAATACGATGAATGGGGCAATCCCAACGACAAGCCGTACTACGACTACATCCTGTCTTACTCGCCCTACGACCAGGTGAAGGCGCAGAAATACCCGAATTTGCTTGTCACCACCGGCCTGCACGATTCCCAGGTGCAGTACTGGGAGCCCGCCAAGTGGGTGGCCAAGCTACGCTCCACCAAGACGGACGGGAATTTGCTGCTGCTGAAGACGAAGATGTCGGCGGGCCACGGAGGCGCCTCCGCCCGCTATGAGCGCTGGCGCGATTCCGCCTTCGAATACGCGTTCCTGCTCAGTTTAGCCGGACGTTGAAGACGCCAACACTGCCTGTCCCAAGGCGATGCCGCCATCGTTGGGCGACACGCGCTGGTGCGTAAACACCACATGGCCGCGCGCTTCAAGCAGCGCCACGGCGTGCTCCATCAGGTAACGGTTCTGGAAGCAGCCTCCGCTCAGTACCACCTGCCGGATGCCGCTGGCCGCGGCGGTCTCGACGATCCACACCACCAGCGCATTGTGGAATCGCGCCGAGATCAACCCCGGCTCGACGCCTGCGCGCGCGTCGCGGCGCACGGCATTGATCAGTTCCGCCCAGTCGCCGTCCTTGAGAGGATACGCCTCGCGGGTCTCGATTGAACCAATGGCCCGTTCGAGCAGCATGGCGGCCTGCCCTTCAAAGCGGCTCTCCCTCGCCACGCCGCTCAGCGCGGCCACGGCGTCGAACAGGCGGCCCACGCTGCTGGTCACCGGTGCGTTCACGCCGCGCTCCAACATGCGCGCGATGGCCGGAGTATCGGCGATCGCGGTTGCGCCCTCGACCTCGTAAAGCAGACTGGCCGCCGAGCGCCAGCCTTCCTTCACCGCCGCTTCTCCGCCTGGCAACTTGAACGTGCGCAGGTGCGCGATACGGTCGAAGACGCCGTTCCTGGCGGCGAAGAATTCGCCGCCCCAGATGGTGGCGTCACGCCCATAGCCTGTGCCGTCCCAGCTCACGCCGAGGTACTCGCCGCGGACGTCGTTTTCGGCCGCGCAGGACGCGGCGTGCGCTTCGTGGTGCTGTATCTCCACCACCGGCAGTCCGCTCGCGCGCGCCCATTGGCTCGACGCGTAGTCCGGGTGCATGTCGCAGGCAATTACGCGCGGCTCGAACCGGTAGAGGCGGCAGAGGTCATGGATGGCCCGTTCGAACGTTTCGCGGGCTTCCACCGTGTCCAGGTCCCCGATGTGCTGGCTGACGTACACCTGGTGCGAGATGGCGATGGCTACCGCGTTCTTCAAATGGGCGCCCACGGCCAGCACCGGATCGAGCGTCCGCCCAACACGAACCGGCATGGGCGCGTAACCGCGCGCGCGCCGCAACACCATCTCCCGGCCGCGCGCCAAGCGCACCACGGAATCGTCGCAGGGGCGGGCGATAGGACGGTCGTGCATCAGGAACACATCCGCGATGCCATCCAGCCGCCTCCGCGCTTCCTCGTTGTCGATCGCGATGGGCTCATCGCTGCGATTGCCGCTGGTGGCCACCAGCGGGATGGCCGCCTCCCGCATCAGCAGGTGATGCAGCGGGGAGTACGGCAGCATCACGCCGATGTAAGGCGAACTCTTGGCCACGCTGGGCGCGATGCCCGGCTCGCCGCTCGGTGTCAGCAGGACGATGGGCGCGGCGGGCGACTCGAGCAACGCGCGTTCCGCCTCCGAGACCATGCAGTACTTCCTCGCCATTTCGAGCGAAGGCATCATCAGCGCGAAGGGCTTCTCCTCGCGGGCCTTGAGATGGCGCAAACGCACCACGGCATCTTCATTACGCGCGTCCACCAGCAGTTGGAATCCGCCAATGCCCTTGAGTGCCAGGATACGGCCGTCGAGCAGCGCGCGGGCAGCTTTCTCGATCGGCATCGATAACCGCGGCCCGCACACCGGGCAAGCGTTGGGCTGGGCGTGGAACCTGCGGTCGCGAGGATCCTCGTATTCGTGCCGGCACGCCGGACACAGCGTGAAAATCTTCATCGTCGTGCGCGGACGGTCGTAGGGTACGTTTTCGACGATGCTGTAGCGTGGCCCGCAGTTCGTGCAGTTTGTGAAGGGATAGTGGTAACGCCTGTTCGCCGGGTCGAAAAGCTCTCGCAGGCAGTCGCCGCAGGTCGCCAGGTCCGGCAATATGGCGACGGTCTTTTCCTCGGCGTCGTTGCTGGTTCTGATTTCAAAGCGATCGAAGCCCACCGGCGCCAGGCGTGAACTTTCGCTGGTGAGAATCACCGACGGCGCGGGTTTTTCACGATGCAGCCGGGCCAGAAACTCGTCGAGGATGGCCGGCTCGCCTTCCACTTCCACGGTGAGGCCGGAGCTGGAATTGAGCACCCAGCCATTAAGACGCAAGCTGGTGGCAAGCCGGTAAACGAAGGGCCGGAACCCGACGCCCTGCACGGCGCCGGTGAGAGTTACTCGGAGCCGCTGCATTGTGCTGAGAGCTTCCTGGCCAGTTCACGCGCAGCGGCGGCGACCTCCGCCCGCGGCTGTGTGCCGAATTCGAATTGCGCTCCCTCGATTCCGTAGATTGTCATGCTCGCGGGCAGCCTGCCGAGTGCGCGCGCCATTTCGACGGCCTCGGCAACTCCGAGCGCGTGCGTCGAGCAGCGAAAGGTCTCGCGAGGCAGAGGCAGCGCCCTCGCGTCCCACGTGTGAATTGTTCCTGGAGCAGAGCCGGTGACCACCGCATCCACCAGTATGACATGCGCGTGCGGATCCAAGTCCAAAATCGCTGCGGGCTCGGATACCGGTAGGTTCAACTCCCTTGCGACCAGCGCGCCGGCAGCGTCGTCGCCGCGATCCGGGTTGCCGAAACACAGAATTACCGGGGGCAAGCGTGATTATACCGTGCCCGCGGATGTAGTCTGAAACGAGTAGGCAAGGAGAGCCCGGAGTGATACGACGAGGAGTTTTGCTCATGGTGGCTTCGCTGGCGATCGCGGCGGAACCGAAGTTGGAAGTGGGACAGTTGCGTGTCGAGTACCTGGAGAACCCCACGGGCATCGACGAAACCGTGCCCAGGTTGAGCTGGAAGCTCACAGCGAAAGAGCGCGGCGCGCGTCAGACGGCATACCGGATCCTCGTGGCGTCCAGCGAGCATCTGCTCGCCGCCAACCGCGGCGATCTGTGGGACTCCGGCAAAGTCTCCGGCGGCGAGACCACTCAAGTCGTCTATCGGGGCAAGGCGCTGGCTTCGCGGCAGCAGTGCTACTGGAAGGTGCGCGCGTACTCTGGCTCGGACAAGCATTCGAAGTGGAGTCCTGCGGCGCGGTGGAGCATGGGCCTGCTCACTCCCGAAGACTGGAGCGCACGCTGGATCTCGTACAAAGACACCTCCTCGCTTCACAAGAGCCGCAAGGAACTCTATCTTCCGCCGGCGCACTACTACCGCAAAGAATTCCAGACCACCGGCAAGGTGAGCCGCGCCGTGCTCTATGCTTCGGCGCTCGGCATTTACGATGCGTACCTCAACGGCAGCCGGGTCAGTGAACGAATGTTCGCGCCCGGTTGGAGCGACTACCGGCGCCGCGCATACTATAGCGCAGTCGACGTGACCGCGCTTGTCCGCAAAGGTGGCAACGCCATCGGCGCCGTGGTGGCCGACGGCTGGTACAGCGGCTACGTGGGCTACGGACTACTCGTGGGCTACGGTCCCGACAAAGTGGGGCGGTATTTCTATGGGAAGACGCCTGCATTGATCGCACAGCTTGAAATCGAATTCGAAGACGGGCAGCACGCGACGATCTCGACAGGCGAGGACTGGCGAGTATCGACGGGTGCGGTGACAGAAGCCGACATCCTGATGGGAGAGACGTACGACAGGCGCTTGGAGCCGCGAGGCTGGGCGAATGCCGGTTTCGACGCAGGCAAGTGGGAACCGGCTATTGAAGCGGAGAAGAACGGATCGACCCGCGCCACCTTTTACGACCAGGCCGGCGCGCGCGAAGTGGAACTCGGCTTCGTGCGTCCGGCGCGGATGCAGGCGTATCCCGCTCCGCCCGTGCGTCCCATCGAAGAGATACGCCCCATGAGTGTCAGACAGCAGGCTCCCGGAGTCCACATCTTCGATCTCGGGCAGAACATTTCCGGCGTGGCGCGGCTGAAGGTTCGCGGTGAGAGGGACACGAAGGTGCGGCTGCGTTTCGGCGAAATGCTGCACCCAGACGGCCGCCTGATGACCGAGAACTTGCGTAAGGCGCGCGCCACCGACACTTATATCCTGCGTGGCGACCCCAAGGGCGAGTCGTGGACGCCACGTTTCACCTACCACGGCTTCCGGTACGTCGAGGTGACAGGCTTTCCTGGTAAGCCCGATCGCGACGCCATCACCGGAGTGGTGGTGCATTCCGCGACTCCGCTCGTAAGTTCCTTTGAAGCGTCCGACCGCATGGTGAACCAGTTGTTTCGCAACATCGTCTGGACGCAGCGCGCCAATTTCGTGGAAGTGCCCACGGATTGCCCGCAGCGCGACGAGCGCCTCGGCTGGACCGGCGACGCGCAGGCCTATGCGCGCACCGCTACTTACAACGCCGATGTGGCGGCTTTCTTCACCAAGTGGCTGGACGACCTCGAAGAGGCGCAGCAGCCCAATGGAGCCTTCACCGACTACGCACCTTACCCGATGCGTCACGGCGGTAGCGGCGAGGCTTACGGCACGGCCTGGATGGACGCCGGCATCATCTGCCCGTACGCCATCTACAAGGCATACGGCGACACGCGCGTCATCGACCGCCATTGGGACGCCATGACGCGCTTCATGCAGTTCCGCCGCTCGAACAGCCCCGGGTTTCAAGGCGCAAAGAAGGGCAACGCGTGGGGCGACTGGCTGAGCATCGGGAGCAAGACGCCCATCGAGTACATCGACGCGGTGTATTTCGCGCGCACTTGCCGGCTGATGGCCGAGATGGCGCGTGCTACGCACCGCCGGATGGACGCCGCAATGTTCAACGAGTGGTTCTCGAAGATCCGCACACGCTTCGAGCAGGATTACCTGCTCGATGGCGGCCGGCTCAAGATCGACAATCAGACAGCTTACGCGCTGGCGCTCGATGCCGGACTGCTTACAGGCGAAGCGCGTGCGGGCGCAGCGAGGCGGCTGGCCGAGTTGATTACGACGAATAAGTTCCGCATGACAACGGGCTTCCTCGGCACCAAGGCGCTCCTGCCCGTCCTGAGCGCACATTCGCAAAACGACTTGGCGGTGCGCCTGTTCCAGACCCGCGAGTTTCCGAGCTGGGGGTATGAAGTTGCGAACGGCGCCACCACCATGTGGGAGCGTTGGAACAGTTACACCAAAGAGAAAGGCTTGTTCGAACCGGGCATGAATTCGTTCAGCCATTACGCCTTCGGTGCGGTGGCGGAGTGGATGTTCTCCACGCTCGCCGGCATTGATACCGATGGCGCTGGCTTTGCTCGCATCGTCATCAAACCGGAGCCGCCGTCGCCGGACTCGAATCCCGACCATCGCCCCATCGGCTGGGTCTCAGCAAGTTACGATTCTATTCACGGACCTATCGCCAGCCGCTGGAAGCGCTCCGCGGAAGGCTTCGCGCTCGAAGCTGTCATCCCCGCCAATACCCAGGCGACCGTGTACGTGCCGGCGGGATCGCCTGAGGGAATCACCGAAAGCGGCCGTCCTCTTCGGAGTGCCAAAGGCGTGAAGTTTCTCCGCATGGAGGACGGACGAGCCGTGCTGGAAGTTGGCTCGGGCGATTACCGGTTCCGGTCCTCTCCGCGGAAACAGCGACAATAGTAGTTGAAGGTGAGCAAGACAATACACATTTTAGGCGGCGGGCTCGCCGGATGCGAGGCGGCCTGGCAGGTGGCGCGCGCGGGACTTGACGCTACTCTTTACGAAATGAGGCCCGTGCGGTCGACAGCCGCCCACAAAACCGGCCGGTTGGCTGAGCTGGTGTGCAGCAACTCTCTTAAGAGCGAGCAGGAGAACTCCGCCTCCTGGCTTCTGAAGCAGGAACTTCGTCGGCTTGGTTCGCTTCTACTCCGTGTGGCGGATGAGTGCCGCGTCCCGGCCGGCCATGCGTTGACCGTCGACCGCGACGTGTTCTCCGGACTGGTGACAGAGGCGATCGAACAGGAGCCGCGCATCGAGATGCGGCGCGAGGAAGTCACGACGCTGCCGGATGAAGGGATCGTCGTCATAGCCACCGGTCCGCTGACCAGCGACGCGCTTGCCAACGAGATCGCTCGCCTCACTGGCTCGGAACGTCTGTTCTTCTTCGACAGTATCAGTCCCATTGTCGATGCCGAGTCGATCGATTATTCGATCGCGTTCCGTGCGTCGCGATATGGGAAGTCGCTCGATGGCGGCGATGATTACGTGAACTGCCCGTTCGACAAGGCCCAGTACGAGCGCTTCCTGGAGGCTCTCCTCAACGCCGAAAGCGCGGACGCGCACATCCCGGATGACGTGGCGTACTTCGAAGCCTGCCTGCCGATTGAGGAGCTGGCGCGCCGCGGCAAGGATACTCTGCGCTTTGGCCCCATGAAGCCTGTGGGACTGGTGGACCCGCGTACCGGACGCCGTCCCTATGCCGCCGTGCAACTGCGCGCCGAAAACGCGCGCCAGTCCAGCTACAACCTTGTGGGGTTCCAGAATCACCTGAAGTTTGGAGAACAGCAGCGGGTGATGAGGATGATCCCCGGCCTGGAACGCGCCGAGTTCCTGCGATTGGGGCAGATGCATCGCAACACTTACATCAATGCGCCGGCGCTGCTGACAAACGCGCTTCAACTGAAAACAGACGCGCGGATCTTTTTCGCCGGCCAGATCTCCGGCGTCGAAGGTTACGTCGAGAGCATCGCTACGGGACTGGTGGCGGGTCGCGGCGCCGCGCGGTGGGCGCTCGAAATGGAACCGCTCGCGCCGGCGCGTGAGACGGCCCTCGGCTCGTTATGTCACTTTGTCTCGTCGGCCAATCCCAGGGGATACCAACCGGCGAACATCGCTTTCGACCTGCTGCCTCCGGCCGAGGACGCGGCCAACACACGCGACAAGAACGTCCGGCGCGCGGCCGTCTGCCGCCGTGCGCTCTCGAAGATCGAAGAATACGCGGTGCCGCATGAGTGACCTCGCGGGATGGATCGGCAAATTCGTTGAGGAACTGCGGCGGCAGAACGTCTCCGAGCACACGCTGCGGAACTACCAGAGCGACCTCGAGCAGTTCCTTGCTTATGTGACTCCGCCGGGCGGAGAAGCGCCATCGGTGGGGCAGATCGATCTACTGCTGCTGCGCGAGTGGCTCGGCAACTTGTACGACCAGAAGCTCAGCGCTGTTTCGATGCGCCGCAAGGTCGCCGCGCTGCGTTCATGGTTCAGGTTCCTGATGCGAATGGGCGTGGTGAAGGTGAACACGGCGCGGCTGCTCCGGCTCCCGAAGGCGCCCAAGAAGCTGCCGCGCGTAATGACCGAAGAGCAGATGAACTCGCTGCTCGACGAGGTGGCCGCAGGCAAACTCGAACGGCCCCACCCGGCGCGCGATGAGGCCATCTTCGAACTCCTGTACGGCTGCGGCGTCCGCGTCAGCGAATTGGCGGGCCTCAACCTGGAAGACATCGACACGCGCGGCGGCTGGGTGCGGGTGCGCGGCAAGGGCCGTAAAGAGCGGCAGATCCCCATTGTGGGCAAAGCCGCGCACGCTCTTGAGCGGTACTTAGCCGATCGCAATTCCGCTGAGTCCGTGCAGCCGGTTTTCCTCAACCATCGCGGCGCTCGCCTCACCGATCGTGGTGTGCGCGGCATCGTCAGGCTTTACGCCAGGCTGCTCTGCGGAGACACTTCGATTCATCCGCACAGTTTCCGCCACGCTTACGCCACACACTTACTCACGGCCGGTGCCGACCTGCGCTCCATCCAGGAACTGTTGGGCCACGCGCGCCTCTCCACCACGCAGAAGTACACCCAAGTGTCGCTTGCGGACCTGATGGCCGTGTACGACAAGGCGCACCCGAAAGCCTAACGCTGCTATCCTGTTCTGCATCCGTATGAGTTTCACACGCCGAGACCTGCTTCGCGGCAGCGCAACCCTGCCCGCATTTGCGAATGCCTCCTTATTCGCACAACCGCAAACGCCGCCTTCGTTCAAGCGGCACATGCGCGACGATAACGATCTCTCGCTCGCCGACTGGGGCCCTTACACCCAACGCTACGCCGGCATCTCCCACATTGCCGATGTCCGCCGCGGCCTGCGCTTCGACCTGAGCGTTCTGCCCGGTCTCTACCGGCGAAAAGTCGTTGTGCCCAACGTGCGCTGGGAGTCCGACTACTACCCCTGGGAAGCCTCGCCGGATCTCAGCTACTACGGCTTCCGCCTGGAAGTGGAATGGAAGGACCAGGTCTACTGTGACGTCTCTTTTTCGCGCATGAGCGACCATGCACGTCTGGTGCGCGCCGAGTGTATCAACGCCACGCCGCGCAATCAGAATATGGTCCTACACCTGGTCGGCTGTATGAATTTTCCCGCACCCGGTTATGAGGTCGAGTTGCTGCCCGGGGCGAAGTGGATTCCCGCGCTGGACTACAAGGACCTTACCTATGCCACGCCGCGGCCCACCGACAGCCTTGTTTACGACGGCTTGCAGCGTGGAGAAGCCCGCGATTCTCAATTCACTGGCGGCTGGGGGATAGGCAAAGATTTCGGCCTGGGAAACGGTGATCGCGTCGACTACGAATACACGCTGGACGAGCCCATCCACAACGCTGCGTTGCTAGTACGGGCCCGGCTTCCGAAAGGGACCACGCTTGATACCTCGCTGGGCACCTTGCGCGGAACCGGCGAATTCACCGTCACGCGTTTTTCCGCGGGCCATCTGCCGGCCGGCCGTCATGCCTTCTCGCTGATCAGCCAAGGAGGAGCCCCGCTCGACCTGGATGGCTTCGTCCTGGTTGCCTCCTCGATCGCCGACGCTGTCCAGTTCAGGCCAGCGGGCCGCGATCCGGTGCCCGAGCAGATTGTTCCGGGACCGCGCAAATCGACCGTCCTGATGAAGTACAAGGACCTGGACACCTGGTACGGCGTAGCCTGGAATTTCCCGACTGTCCAGGTGCGCCAGTGGTTCTGCGAGGAACTCGACCGCTACTTCCGCGACGTTGTGCAGAACCACGTTTCGCTGGTGCTGCGCGGCCCGGGCGAAGGTCATTTCACCGACGTCTTCATGCGGCCGATTCCGATGCAGCCCAAATCCCACCGCGTGGTGAACGCCATGGTCTGCGACGGCAACCGCGAGCAGGTCTCGGCCATGCTGGCTCAGTTCCCTGACGACGCGGCTTGCGAGAACGTGCACGCGACCGCCCGCGCGAAGCGGGTGGTGATGGCGGGCCGCGCTGAAGGCCGTCCCTACGAATTCAGCCAGAACCGCATGGCGGCGACCAACCTCACCAACGTCTTCTTTCCGCTGCACATTCGCAAGCACTACATCCGCCACAACACGCCCACGCCGTTTGCTCCCATGCTGTACTCCTGGGACGCGGGCTTCACCGGGCTTGGACTACTGGAACTCGATCCCGAGCGCGCCGCCGGCTGCATGAACACTTACCTGACGCCGCCGGGTGATCCACAACTGGCCTTCAATCACCACGGAACGCCGCTGCCGGTGCAGATCTACTTGTTCCTCGAACTATGGAATCGCACGCAGTCGCGCGAATTGCTGGAGTTCTACTATCCCCGCGTGCGCCAGTATCACATGTTTCTGGCGGGCCGCTATGGCAGCTCCACCACGCGCAGGCTGAAGTCCCAACTGCTGCAAACCTGGGATTACTTCTATAACACCGGCTGGGACGACTATCCGCCCCAGGTCTACATGCACGAGCAGAAGCTGCAGAAACAAATGGCCGCGGTCACTCCCACCGCTCACGCCATCCGCACTTCGAAGATTCTCGCCATGGCCGCGCGGGCGCTGGGCATCGAGGAAGACGTCCGTACCTACGAAAAGGACATCGCGGTCTGGAGCGATTCTTTGCAGCGCTATTCATGGGACGAAGAAGCCGGCTATTTCGGCTACGTGCGTCACGACGACGCCGGCAATCCCGCGGGCATCCTGCGTTACAAAAGCGGTGTGAACTTCAACATGGGCATGTGCGGCGCCTATCCATTGTTTGCGGGCATCTGCACGCCGGCGCAGGAGAAGCGCCTGGTCGCTCACCTAATGACCCCGGGCCGTATGTGGACGCCCATCGGCATGACTACGGTCGATCAGTCCGCGCCCTACTTCACGCCGGACGGCTATTGGAACGGCGCGGTATGGATGCCGCACCAGTGGTTCTTCTGGAAGGCTCTGCTAGACCTGGGCCACGGCGACGAGGCATGGCGCATCGCCTCGACCGCACTCGACGTCTGGAAACGTGAAGTGGACGACTCCTATCTCTGCCTGGAGCACTTCATGGTGCAGAGCGGACGCGGCGCCGGCATGCACCACTTCACCGGCCTCTCCAATCCCGTGATGATGTGGTTCAACGCCTACTACCGGCCGGGCCGCATCACCACGGGTTATGACGCCTGGATCGAAAGGCGCGAGTTCATGAACAACAACAGCCGCCTGGAAGCCGATCTGCGGTTGACCGGCCCAACTGGCCGCCGCTCGCTGGTGCTGGTGGGTATGCAAGCCGGCCACCGCTATCGCGCCATGTGGGGCGGAAAGGAAGTGGCGCCGCGCGTGCTTCCGAGCGGCGCCCTTGAATTGAGCTTGTCCAATCTACCCGGCTCGAACAAGTTGTCGATCGCGCCGGCCGTTTAGGTCAGCGCTTACTTAGGTCGCGGACGAGGATGTCTTTGAACATCATGTCACCGCGGCCGCCCGAGTGCAGTTGCAGCGCGATGGGGCCGTCCAGCGCGTTGGGCTTCGGGTCTGTGAAGTCCAGAACCTGCACACCGTTCAGGCGCGCCACGTAGCGGTTACCGTCCACTTTCAGCAGATACTCGTTCCAATCGCCTTGCCGGACCACGGTTTCGTTTTCAGGCGAGGGCCACACGATCCAGGCGCGCTTGTTGTCGTAAACGCCTCCGGTATGGCGATTGATGGCGCAATCCACTTCGAACTGCATGCCGCTGGAAACGTCGGCGGTGCCGGGCTTGAAGGCGACGTGGAAGAAGACGCCGCTGTTGCCGTCGCCCACGCACCTGAATTTCAACGAAAGCTGAAAGTCCTTGTACGCCTTGTCGGTCTGCAGATAGCCGTATTCGCGCGTGATCGCCTTGCCATGAATGATGCCGTCCTGAACCAACCACTCCTCGTTGCCGATCTTGGTCCAGCCGCTCAGGTCCTTTCCGTTGAAAAGCGAAACCCAGTCTTCGCCTGGCAGTTTCGGCTTCGCGGTCTGCGCGCAGGCGAGACCTGCCAGCGACAGCACAAGAATCGTTCTACGAAACATCCTTCATTCCTCCTTCGGAAAGAACTACGTTAACTCCGAGCGGATGGCCTCCGCAATGCGTCCGGCAAGCGAATCGACCAAATCTTGCTCGGGGCCTTCTATCATGACGCGGGCAAGCGGCTCGGTACCGGAGTAGCGCACCAGGACGCGGCCATGAGCGCCGAGTGCGTGCTCGGCCCGCTGGATGGCGCTCACTACGCGCGGCAACTCATCGAACGGCCTCTTCTCCTTGACGCGCACGTTCATCAGTACCTGTGGGTAGGTCTTAAAGTCCGCAAGCAACACGTCCAGGTCCCAGCGATTCGCGGCGCCGATCTCAAACACGCGCAGGGCTGTCAGCAGCCCGTCGCCGGTGGTCGCGTGCTCCAGGAAAATGATGTGTCCGGACTGTTCGCCGCCGAGCCTGATCTGCGACTCCAGCATCTGTTCGAGCACGTAACGGTCTCCCACCGCGGAACGCAGCAGGCCGATGCCGAGAGATTTCAGCGCCACTTCCAGGCCGATGTTGGACATCACCGTGGCCACCACCGCGGGTTCCGCGCCGGGTTTGACCAGCTTGCCGGAAGCGTGCAGCTCGCGGGCCGCCAAGAACAGGACGCCGTCGCCATCGACGATGCGGCCCGAGCCCGTAACGAACATGGCCCGGTCGGCATCGCCGTCGAAGGCCACGCCCAGCATCGCGCCACGTTCCACCACGGCGCTGCGCAGCGCTTCCAGGTGCAGGGACCCGCAGTTCAAATTGATGTTGCGTCCGTCGGGAGAACCGCTTATCGTGCGCACTCGAGCGCCGAGACCTTCGAACAAGCGCGGAGCCAGGCGTGAGGCGCTCCCGTTTGCCGCATCCACCACTAAATCGAGACCATCAAGCCGCGTCTTGCATACCGAGCTGAGAAACCTCAGATAGGCCTCTTCGAGCGATTCGTCAAGGTGCGGTTCGGTGGCACGCGGGTGGAGGTCTTTCGCAAGGATTGAGAAGATGCGGTGTTCAAGGGAGAGTTCGGTCTCGTCTGGCAGCTTGTAGCCGGAGTGATCGAAGACCTTGATGCCGTTATCGCGATACGGGTTGTGCGACGCCGAGATCATCACCCCCGCGACAAAGGGTCCGGTGCGTGTGAGCCAGGCGATGCCGGGTGTGGTAGTCACACCGGCCAAACGTGCCTCCACTCCGGAGCGCGCCAGGCCGCCCGCCACTTCGGCGGCCAACGCGGGTCCGGACTCGCGCGTATCCATCCCGATCAGGACTTGGGCGGGCGATTCGTGCTCTTTGGCCCATTCACCCAGCGCGATCCCTACTGCATTTACCGTTACCGCATCCAGGGGATACCTTCCGGCTACGCCCCGGATACCGTCAGTCCCGAACAGTTTTCTTGCCACGCGGTAGTTGTTCCTTCGATTGGAAAATTCGTTCGACAATCACCTTGACGGTGACGCGCGGGGAACCCTCGAAACGCACATGCGGATCGTCCACGAATGCGTGCACGTGGAATTCGCTGGTGCTCAACACGGTGGCGAGATCGACGGCGTCGGTTTCGGCGAAGTCGACGCGGCGCAGGCGGCCCTCCGGACCAACCACTTTCAGGGTTCCCGGATGGGCCTCGGCACGCGCAACCCGGTAGCCTTCAGGTGGCGCGCCGGCGAACCGGATTTGCACGGGCACTTCCCGGGAGGCTCGCCGATCGAAGCGAACGCGCAACTGGGAGGGCACAGCACGCACGAGCCGCACGCCGCTTGGCAGGCGCATATTGCGCTGGTCGATCGTAAAGGTTCGCTCACCCGACTTGCTGATGCTGGCCAGGTCGAGAACCACGGCTGTGCCGCTCAGGTTCATTTGTCGCAGGCGGATACTCGGACCTTGCACCTCGAGATGAACGCGCTCGGGAATGTCCGAACTGATCTCGTAATCCTCTGGAATATTGATGTACTCGATGGGCACCGAGATCGACGACGCCATCTCCGGTTCGCCCACGATGGCCAGCCACAGCCCGCAAGCCAGCACCAGCGAGAGGAGCTTCCAGCCCAGATTCTTGAAGACGCTGCGGAACTTCATTCCTGCGCCTCCCGCCATTCCTCTTCGGATTGCGTGTCCCGCCCGGTGGAAGCCGATTTATGATCGCCGCTTCCGTGAGACATGGCGGGCCAGCGCCGGCCGAAGTGTTCCATGATACGTTCGCCGGCGCGCTTCAGGCTGACGTCCATCTCGATTTCGCCGAAAGCGGCGACCGAAATCCGGCCGGTCTCCTCGCTGACCACCAGCGAGAGGCAGTCGGTCTCCTCTGTTACACCGATAGCCGCGCGATGCCGTGTGCCGAGTTTGCGCGAGAGAGAAGGATTCATGCTCAGCGGCAGGAAGCAGGCCGCCGCCGCAATGCGGTCTCCTTGCACGATCACGGCGCCGTCGTGGAGTGCGGTGCCCGGCTCGAAGATAGTGAGCAGCAAGTCGCGCGACTGTGCAGCGTCGATCAAAACCCCGCTCTCGATAAACGTGCGCAGTCCAATGTCCCGCTCCAGCACGATCAACCCGCCGACTTTCCTCTCCGCCAAGCGCCCCAGAGCTAACAGGATGTCGTCGGTGGATTCCCGGCTCTGCAAGCGCGTTCGCACACTGAAGAAGCCCCGCCGCCCGATGCGCGCCAGCATGCGCCGGATCTCCGACTGAAACAGCACCACCACCGCGAAGCCGGCGTACGTCGCCAGATTGCTGAGGATCGCCCGCAGCAGTTCCAGGCCCATCCACATCGATACGAGATAGGCGAGCACCAGCACGCCCAGGCCCGCTAGAACATGCGCGGCCCGGCGTCCGCGAATGATCATGATGAGCTGGTAGAGCAGGACGGCAACGATCAGAATGTCGATCGCGGCCGTGATGGTGAGCTTTTCGAACGCGGATGTTAGCGGCGTAAGATTCGGCATGACCGGCTCGAGACTGAATAGGTGCCTAATTTACTATCTTACACGCAGCTATTCGTCTTCACGCACAACATGCGGCGCTGGAAATCCACAGCGCGCCGGCCTTACAGCAGAGAATCCAGATCTCGCCAATCTTTGTTCTGCGACTCGGCGACCGCCGCACAGGTGATGTGTCCCTGGTACGTGTTCACGCCTCCGGCAATGGCCGGGTTCTCCTGGGCCGCGCGTTCCAGGCCGTAATTGGCAAGCTGGAGCAGATAGGGGAATGTGGCGTTGGTCAGCGCGAAGGTCGAAGTGTGCGGCACAGCGGCCGGCATGTTCGAGACGCAGTAGTGCAGAACCCCATCCACCAGGAAGACCGGATCGGTGTGCGTGGTCGGGTGCGAGGTCTCCAGGCATCCGCCCTGATCGATGGCGATGTCCACGACCACCGCGCCGCGCTTCATTTTCGAGATCAGTTCGCGTGTAATCAGCCGCGGAGCCGACGCGCCCGGAATGAGTACTGCACCCACCACCAGGTCCGCCTGTTCGACCGACTCGCGGATCGTCCAGGCGTTGGAAGCCAGCGTCACCACCTGGCTGTTGAAGATATCGTCAAGTTCGCGCAGGCGGTCCAGGTTCTTGTCGATGATCGTAACGTGCGCGCCCATTCCGCATGCGACCTTCGCGGCGTTGTGGCCCGCCACGCCGCCGCCGACGATCACGACGTTCGCCGGAGCCACTCCCGGCACCCCGCCGATCAGCAAGCCGCGTCCTCCGTTTGGCGCCATCAGGTACTGCGCGCCCACCTGGATCGCCATCCTGCCGGCCACCTCACTCATGGGAGTCAGCAGCGGCAGCGATCCATCGGCCTCGCGCATGGTCTCGTATGCCACTCCGGCTACCTTGTTTCGAACAAGACAGTCGGTCAGTTCCGGCACCGGCGCGAGGTGCAAGTATGTGAAAAGCGTCAATCCGGGCCGCATCAGCTCGTATTCGGAGGGTTGCGGTTCCTTCACCTTTACCACCAGGTCCGCGTCCGCCCAGGTTTCTGACGCACCCGCTACGATGCGCGCCCCGGCGGCCACGTAATCCTGATCGGAGAGGGAGCTCCCATCGCCGGCTCCGGCCTGAACCAGGACTTCGTGACCGGCCTCGCACAGAGCCATCACACCGCTTGGCACCAGGCCCACCCTGGTCTCGTGATCTTTCACTTCCTTAGGTATGCCGACGATCATGGCTGTGTCCTCGAATCAGCTTTTGGCGGCACTCCCGGCCGGAACTGGCCGTTCTGCGAATCAGGTTCACGCTTGGGCCCCAGGCCCAAGGCAATCAGGGCGAGCCCGCTGGGCTTGCCTGTCAGGGGCAGGTTCTGATCCTTCTGAAAACGCTTCATGGCGTCCATCGAACTGGTGTCCCAGACACCCGTGGCAACGCCCGCGAGATAGCCACGCTGCATGAGCGCTTGCTGTATCTCCTTGTACCGCTCGGGCGTGGGGGATCGCTGCGACATCCGCCGGCTCGATCGCTCCCTGGACGAAGAAGCGCGCCGCTTATCCGTCGGCTTCGCGCCTTTCTTCTTGTGTCTTGAGGTTTGTTTTCCGGCCGTTTCTTTCTTCGAGGTCTGTTTCTTCGATGTCCGCTTCTTGGAGGTCGGTTTCGACGCAGACTTCTTCCTGACCGAATGGGTGGGGGCCGCGTTCGACGGGACCGTGAACGGTCCTATCGCCATGAATGCGGCGATCAGGATAGATATGAAGGAACGCAAAATATGAGTCTAGCAAACGGGGAGGGAGGGGAAGCTATTCGCTCCTCCCCTCCCATGTTCGGTTTGTTACTCGTTGGCTGGCAGTGTACCGGCCAGGAACAGGCTGATCCATTCGACGGGGCGCTGGCGCCGGTCCGCGCGCATCACGCGGAAGGCCACCGCGTCGCCGGGCTTGATCGTCGCTTGTATGCGCTTCACATCATTCACCGAACTGACCGGCTGGCGGTTGATCGAAACGATGACGTCGCGGGGTTGCAGCCCGATCTCGCTGGCGAACGAACCCTGATCGACATTGGTGATCACTACGCCGTGTGTGTCCTTGAAGTTGGACTGGTCCTTCTCGCTCTGGGTGAACTCCCGGATCGAGATGCCGAACTTGGCCTGCTGAGCCTCTCCGGATTCAGGCTCGCCACCCCGGCGTGAAGTACCTGCTTCATCGGGGAACAACTTGGCGCGGTCCGCGATGGTGACCTTGAAGTCCATCTTCTTGCCGCCGCGGTCCACGGAGAGAACCACCGTCGAACCGACCGGCGACTCGGCCACTCGCTCCACCAGTTCGTTGCCGTCCCGGATTGGCTTACCATCCATGGCCAGGATGATGTCTTCCACCTTGAGGCCAGCCTTGGCCGCGGGACCATCCGGCGTCACTTCCGAAACCGGGACGCCCTGCTTGACTCCAAAACTCTTCAGCAACTCGGGCCGATCTTGAGCAGGGAAACGGACGCCGATGCTGCCGCGCGTGACCTTCCCTCCGCGGATAATCTGGTTGTAGACCTTGACGGCCATATTGATCGGCAGCGCAAAGCCCACTCCCTGCGAACCTCCCGAGGCCGTGGCGATCATGGTGTTGATGCCGATCACCTCGCCGCGGACGTTGATAAGCGGACCGCCGCTATTGCCTGGATTGATGGCCGCGTCGGTCTGCAGGAAGCGTTGGAACTGGCCGCCTATCTGGTCGCGCCCGGTGGCGCTGATGATACCGGCCGTCACCGTAGCTTCCAGTCCGAACGGAGAACCGATGGCAACGGCCCAATCGCCCACCTGTACGGCGTCGGAGTTGCCAATCTTCGCGAACTGCATAGCCTTGCCGGCGTCAATCTTGATCACCGCGAGGTCCGTAGCGGGATCGGTGCCGATCAACTTAGCCTTGTAGTCGGTATTGTCGCCGTGCAAGCGAACCTTGATCGACTCTGCTTCGTCCACGACATGGTTATTCGTGATGATGTACCCCTTTGGGTCCACGATCACGCCCGAACCGGTAGCCGCGGGCCGCTGACGCGGAATCTGAAAGCCGGGACCCTGCTGGCCGAAGAAGCGCCGGAACAGATCCATGCCGTCGTCGTCTCCTTCTTCGTCCGACGGCGACTGCTGACGCCGCCGTGGCAGCGCGGATCGTTCTCCCTTGGGTTCATAGGACGAAGTGATATTCACGACCGCAGGTTCCAGTTGCCTCGCCAACTTGCTGAACTCGCTCGATAGCTGCACGGGGCTTGGAATTACCAGCGGCGTGGCGTCGGGCGCGGCGTTCTGGCTTTGCGAGCGGGCCGCGT
This sequence comes from Terriglobales bacterium, assembly GCA_021372245.1. Classification (GTDB taxonomy): domain Bacteria; phylum Acidobacteriota; class Terriglobia; order Bryobacterales; family Bryobacteraceae; genus JAJFUV01. The sequence goes on along the minus strand of JAJFUV010000122.1, from coordinate 8,833 downwards.
TAACTCCCGTGTTGATGAGCGTGCCGATCAGGATGCCGACCCCTAGCACGAGAACGAGGCCGCCGATTGTGGCAAGTCTCCGGTTGGTCATGGATCGTAGAAATTTCATTGCGAAGAAAACCTCCGAGTGTCGCCGCTTTCTCTAATCATTATAAGAGACGCAGCCTTTCGAGCATCCATACTCATGGATGCGAAGGGCGGCTGAATGGTTTCAAGTCGACCATTACGATGCCCGCCAGAATCAATGCCGCGCCCACTCCGCCCCGCGGGGTGAATACCTCCCCCTCCACAACGAACGAGGTGAGCGCCGCGAAAACCGGCTCCAAAACTAAGAATAGCGCGGTGCGCGTTGCCGTTGTGTGCTGCTGTGCCCACGTCATCACGGTGAAGGCAAGCGCCGTAGCCAGCAGGCCGGTTATGGCCAGGGCCGCCAGCAAACTGGGACTCCAGGCGACATAGGGGGTTTCCACCCACCAGAAGGTGCTCAGCGAAATCAGGGCGCAAGTCGCGATCTGGATCACGCTGAGCGCTTCGAACCCCCCCGCGCGCGTGTAGTGCCCCAGGACCATAATGTGAATCGCGAATCCGAAGGCGCTGAGCACCGTCAGGGCATCGCCGGAGGAAATAGTTAAGCTCTCTTCATTCAGGGTCATCAACGCCAACCCGAAGGCCGCCAGCAGCACCCCCAGCAACTCGTCCACTTGGGGGGCATTTCTATAGACGAGCGAACTCAGCAAAGGTACCAGCACCACCGAAAGGCCGGTTATGAAGGCCGATTTGGAGGGAGTGGTCGAACGCAATCCCACCGTCTGAAAAACGTATCCGCCAAACAGGCAGACTCCGGCGAGAACACCGCCCGCGAGCAGCCGCTTTTGTTCGAAAAGCGCGGGGCGCAGGCGCCGGAACGCGACGAGCAGCGCCACCGAAGCGAGCCCGAACCGCAGGGCGAGAAACAACAGCGTGCTGACGCTCTCCAGGGCCTGCTTGACCACGACGAATGTCGAACCCCAGATCAGCGCAATGAGCACAAGCGCGAGTTCCGCTTGCCAGCGCCGCGTTTTCAAGCGGCCTGCCGTCATGAAAGCCCGCCGGCTTCCTGGCTTCGGCCCGCCATCAGGCACATGGCGAGCAGTACTCGCTTGAGCCCCAGGTCGCGTCCCTCCGGGTTGTACCACTCGGCGGTGGTATGGGCCCCGCCTCCCTGGCCTCCCGCGCCGATGGATACCGCGTCGAGGCCCAGTGAAATCGGAATGTTCGCATCGGTGGAGGAGCAATCCAGTTGCGCACGGATGCCAAGGTGCTGATCCACACTGCGCAGCACATCGAGAATGGCGGCCCGCTCCGAAAGCCGGCCGCTTGGGCGCGATCCGATTTCCCGAATGCGCACCGCAAGTTTGCCGCCGCTTGTCCTATCGTTCTCGGTTTCCAGGGCGCGCTCCACGCAATCGTTCAGCAGATCGGCCAGCTCATCCATCTTGGACTGTGTCTCGGCGCGCAGGTCGACCTTGGCTCGTGCCTCTGATGGAATGGAGTTGATGCTCATCCCGCCGTCGATGATGCCGAAATTGAACGAACTGCGCGGTTCGCCAGCCGGTGCGTCGCCGCCCTGCGTGTCGTTGAAAAGCACCACCGCGCGGCACAAGGCGTGCACCGGGTTTGCCGTGCCGTAGTCGGTCCAACTGTGTCCGCCAGGTCCCGTGAAGACCACCTCGAAGCGGCGGCTGCCGAGCGCATGGGCGGTTATGGTGTCCGTGCCCGGACCGTCCAGCACGACGAAGCTCTTGAGCGTCGCGGCCAGCGGGGATTGACGGCACAGGTAACGCATTCCGCTCAGGTTGCCTTCACCCTCTTCGCCTACGTTGGCCACCAGCGCGATGCTCTGGCCCCAATCGCTCTCCGGCGCACTCTTCAGTGCGGCCGCCACGGCCAGCAGCGCGGCCAAACCCGCTCCGTTGTCCGCCACTCCGGGCCCCAGGAAGCGGCCGTCGCCGGAAACCAGTATCTCTTCGGGCCTGCGCGGCGCGAGCACTGTGTCCAGATGCGCCGTAAGGGCCGCCGAAGGCGCCTGGGCGAGTTCGGCACTGGTGGCGACCACATTGCCGGCCCGGTCCGTCTCCACCCGCCAGCCGAGCGCCCGGAATTGGGCCGCCATCCACTCGCCCCGGGCCTGTTCCAAGAAAGTGGGAGCCGGAATGCGGCAGAGTTCGATGTGGCGCTCGTTGATCCACTGTTTCTCACGCGTGAACCATTGCAGGCACTCGCGCACACCTCGCGCTTCCGCGGCGTTGGCCACACATCCGGCGTGCACTGGTATTGGGGCGGAAGCCATTCTCTAAACTAGTGTATCGCGCGGTGTCAACGCGCCGTTTGCGCGCCGGGCGCGTGCGGAAAGGGTTCGCACTTGGTGATAGCATGGTCGTTTCAACTCATGTCCTCCATCAAGCGGATTGCTGTGCTGACCAGCGGGGGAGACGCCCCGGGAATGAATGCCGCCGTTCGCGCCGTGGTGCGCACGGCCATCGAACTGGGCGCCGAGGTGTTCGGCGCACACCATGGCTATCGCGGCCTGGTTGACGGCGATCTCACACCTTTGGCCGCCCGTGATGTGGGCGGCATCATGCAGCGCGGCGGCACATTTCTCGGCAGCGCCCGTCTGCCGGGATTCCGCGACATCGAGGTGCGTCGCGGCGCGCTCGACCGGTTAGCGGACCGTGGCATCGGCGGTCTGATCGCCATAGGTGGCAACGGCACTCAGACGGGGGCGAAGTCCCTCTCCGATATGGGCTTTCCCGTGGTGGGCGTGGCATCCACCATCGACAACGACCTCTACGGCTCGGACGTGACCATCGGCGTGGACACAGCCTTGAACGTAGGCCTGGAAGCCATCGACCGGCTCAAAGTGACCGCATCCAGCCATCATCGTGCCTTCGTCGTCGAGGTGATGGGACGCGATTGCGGCTACCTTGCCCTGATGACCGGCATTGCCGGCGGCGCCGAGGCGATCTGCATCCCCGAAGTCGAGGCGGATCCGGAGGCGGTGGCCAGTGAAATCCGCGGCGCCTACGAACGCGGCAAACCTCACGCGCTGGTGGTGGCCGCGGAAGGGTCGAAATACAACGCTAATGGGCTCATGGAGTACTGCGCCAGCCAAAAGGGGCGTCTAGGTTTCGAGTTGCGCGCTACGATCCTGGGTCACACGCAGCGCGGCGGCGTTCCGACCTTTGCCGATCGGATGCTGGCCACGGAATTGGGCGCGGCGGCGGCCGAGCGCCTGCTGCGAGGTGAACACGGGGTGCTGGTGGGCAAGATCCGAGGTGAGATTGCCGCCACCCCATTCGATGAAGTGGCGGCTAAGAAGAAACCGCTAGACCCGGCGCTCATGGACCTGGCGCGGGTGCTCGCGAAATAACCGGGCCTTAGTCGGCCGTCTTTACTTTCTTGAATACCCTGCTGAGCCTCTTCATGGCGCGGTCGGCATCCCCTTCGGAAAGGATGTAAGGCGGGAGCAGCCGAATGACCTTCTCATGCGTGCAGTTGATGAGCAGGCCCTCCTCGAGCGCGTCAAGCACAATCTGCTTGCCGGGGACGTCCAACTCCACGCCGATCATCAGCCCAAAGCCGCGAACTTCCTTGATGAAGCCGAAATGCCTTTTCATCTCAGTAAATTCGGCGCGGATCTGCGCGCCGAGTGCGTAGATGTGCGGGAGCAGCCCTTCCAGGATGTCCAGGAATTCCAGCGCCACTCGGCAGGCGAGCACGTTGCCGCCGAAAGTGGTGCCGTGCATGCCAGGGCCGATGGCCGAAGCGGCCTTCTCGTTCGACATGATGACGCCGAGCGGCAACCCGCAGGCGAGCGGCTTGGCCGCCACCATCACATCCGGCAGGACTACCGGGTCTGCCAGTTGATAAGCGAAATAGCGGCCTGGACGACCCACGCCGCATTGAATCTCGTCGAAGACCAGTAAGGCGTTTGCCTTGGTGGCCAACTCGCGCGCTTTCCGCGCATAATTCACGTTCAGAGGGTAGATGCCGCCCTCGCCCTGGATGCACTCGGCCACGATCCCGGCCGTGTGAGCGGTGACCGCGGCTTCAAGCGCCGCTATGTCATTGAGCGGAACAAACTTAACTCCCTCGAGCAGGGGCTCGAAGTCCTTACGGTACTTGGTCTGCCCGGTGATGGACAGCGCGCCGAGCGTGCGGCCATGGAAGGAGTTTTCCAATGCCACGATTTCGTACTTTTCCGGCGAGATCTTCCGGCCGTGGCCGCGCACCATCTTGAGGGCGCCTTCCATGGCCTCGGTTCCGGAATTGCAGAAGAATGCGCGCTGTAATCCGCTGATTTCACACAGCTTCTTGGCTAGCGGCCCCTGGTACAGGTGATAGTAAAGATTGGAGCTGTGGATGAGCATCCCGGCCTGCTCCCGAATCACCCTGGTAATTCGCGGATGAGCATGGCCGAGCGCGTTGACGCCGATGCCGGCAACCAAATCGAGGTAACGCTTTCCGTTGATGTCGGTTAGCCAGGCGCCTTTCCCTTGGCGCAACACGACCGGGTAGCGGCTGTAGTTCTGAAGTAGATAATCACGCTCGAGATCCATGACGTTGACGTTCATGCCGGAGGTCGCGGGCGATTCTGTCGGACTTCCCATGCCTACCATGATACAGCAGCGCTACGGCACAGGGGGCTTTTTGCCGAAAACTCCAGCGTAATCAACCCATTGCGGCCATATGTCGCGAATCCAACGGTGCGCCACCGCGACGTATTCGCCATAGCGCGCTTTCTCGATGAAAGGAAAGTCGCTGCCGGCCACCAGGCGTTCCGGACCGAACAACCGGATCAGTTCCTGGGCGAAAGGGTGGACGTCGGGGTGGGGAAACGGCTGGCGGGAGAACGTCAGGAGGCTGGAAATCCCGATGATGGCGGTAGGGATGGCGTGCAGCGCGCGCACGGAGTCCCGCCACGCGGGATCGTCCTTGCCCTCGTTTCGCGGCCAGCCTAGGTGCGGTACGTAAATGCGCAGGCGGGGATGCGCCGCTACTGCGGCTCGTGCGTTCCTCACCAGGCGCGCAATGCCGCTTTCCGCGTGGATCAGCAAATACTTGCCTGACGCCTCCAATCCGGCGAGCCACGCCGTATCCTCCTCGAGTTGCGCCGTGTTGATGCGCAGTGCCGCTACCCAGGGGTCCGTCATGAACTGCTTCGCCGCGCCGGGCGACTCGGGCCGGTAGCAGAAAGCCAGGCGAAAGCGTGGGTCGCGTTCTTTCAAAAACGCGAGGAGATGCTCGCGGTTGTCACCTTTGAGGGTTTCCACCACGAAGGCGCGGAGGATTCCGCCCGCCGCCATCTTGGAACGCAGATCTCCAAGCGGGTCCTTGGCGGTGAGGTCGATGTGTGTGTAGCTGTCGGTCATGGTCTTTTGAACGGCATTCCGGCACGTCGTTCATCGCCAAAGTACGCCAACTGCCGGCAGGCAGTCAAATGCGCTTGTGAAAGTTGAGTTGTGGCCGCAGACTGGGAACATCCTTATCAACTTTCCCAAAAGCCGGGCCGGCTTTTCCGCTGGCTCGGCTTCTTTTTCGTGGGGGCAAGCAGGAGTTCAGCGTGCAGGGTCCGGCGCCGGACAGCGCAGCCGGGCCAGCAGAAGGCCGCAGGCGAACACTACCACCGCCGCCGCCCGGAAGGATCCATCCAGTCCGATCACGGACTTCAGAAAACCGGCCAGTGCCGCAGCCGTGCCGCCGGCCAGGCATCCGGCCAGATTGAAGATGCCGTAGCCGGTTGACCGCTGCTCGGCGCGCGCGAACTGGCAGAGCACAGGCATGGCGTTGCAGTCATAGAAACCGCGCCCGATCCCGTAAGCGACGAGGCCCGCTATCAGGACCCACTGCGTGGCCGTGGATGCCGCCAGAAACAGGAACGGCGCGGCGCCGATCAGGCCGGCGACCTGCGTGAGAATACGCCCGCGAGGGTTCGCCTGGCTCCAGCGATCGGCGAGCCACCCACCCGCCAGAATCCCGATGAAACTCGCCGCCTGGATGTAGAAGGCGCCCTGAAAACCGGCTGCGGCGAGACTCAGCCCGAAGCGTTCGTACAAGTAATAGGGCATCCACGTGTAAATGAGCCAGTTGGCGATGGACATGCCGCCGAAAGCGACGGTCATGTACGCAAAGCCGGGCAGACGGAGTAATTCGCGCAGCGTGGCGATCAGTTTGACGGGCGGTTCTTCGGCGGCGCTTCCAGAATCGGATGGGGCTGGGGGCTCGCGCAAGCCGAACACGAGCACGGCACTGTAAAGGATGCCAGCCAAGCCCAGAAAGGCGAATGGGGCGCGCCATCCGAAATGCTCGCCGGCCCATCCTCCGCCCACGCCACCCAGCACGGTGCCCACGTATACACCACTCAGGTGGAGACCGGTGGCGAGCGAACGCGTCCTGGCGGAATGGAACGCTGCGATGAGGGCCAGCCCGGCCGGCAGGTAGCAAGCCTCGCTCACGCCCATCAGTGCGCGGGCCGCCAACACCTCGGGAAAATTCCGGGCCAGCCCGGTGGCGTAGGTCACCGCGCTCCAGATGAGCAGGCTGGCCAGAATCACCCGCCGGCGGCCGAAACGGTCGGCGAGATAACCTGCCAGCGGGCTGACGATCCCATAGATCCACAAGAACGCGCCGCCCAGAAGTCCTAAACGGCTCTCCGGGACGTGCAGGTCCCTAGCCACAAGCGGCAGAACCGAGAAGATGACTTGCCGGTCCAGGTAGTTAAGCAGCGCCACCACCCACAGCAGCGCGACCAAGACCCAGATATAGGTCTTCTTCACCAGATCGTCCCGCTACCGGCTGGCGCCGGCCGATGCGGCATGGCCCCGCAATCCCGACCACTCCTCGCAAAGGAGGATGGAATTGGCGGGATTCCGGGAGGAGTATTTCAATGTCACTGGGCCGATGAACGAGGCCAGGTCTCCGTGCAGGTATTCGCGCAGCGTGGACACGTCCTGGGAGGCGGTGTAATCCACGCCACAGTGAGAGTAGTTGTAATAGAGAACGTCCTCCTGGCAGTCGACAACCATTCCATCGCCGAACCGCCCGTAGCGGTTGACGGCGAGGCGACGCCTTCTCTCACGTTCGCGCGGGTTGCGGCGCTTCCGCATGACGATCACCACGGCCGCTCCCAACAACAGGACCAGAATGACGGCCAGCGCGGACACCTGCATGGCCGGGGTAAGTCCCACGTGGAGCAGGGAGAAGTTACTCATGTCCTTCAGCTTCCGGTAGTCCTCAATTGCTGGCGACTACGACGTTTTCAAGCGTGCCAACACCTTCGATCTGAACCTGAATCTTGTCGCCAATCGAGAGCGGACCGATACCCGAGGGCGTTCCCGTGGCAATCAGATCACCGGGCAGCAATGTCATGAACTGCGAAACGTAAGCGATTATAGCACTGGGCGGAAACATCATGTCCAGCACGGAAGCGTCTTGCCTCACCGCACCGTTGACCAGGGTGCGGACTCTGAGGCTGGCGAAATCCACCTGGTCGCGCGGCACGATCCAGGGGCCCACGCCGCAGGAAGTGTCGAAACTCTTGGCGCGTGTCCAATTGGCGTCTTTGTTCTGCAGATCGCGCATGGTGAAGTCGTCGACGCAGGTGTAACCGAAGATGGCCTCGTTGGCCTGCGCGGCGCTCAGGTTGCGCACACGGCGACCGATCACGATGCCCAGCTCGCCTTCATAGTCGAGACGCTGGCTGATGGGCAAGTAGACCACAGAGCCGCCCATCCCGTTTAGCGCCGAGGGCGGCTTGAAGAAAATAACCGGCTCGGCGGTAGGCTCGTTGCCAAGTTCCCTGGCGTGCGCCAGGTAATTGCGGCCGACGCACACGATTTTGGATGGGGAGCATGGCGGTAGTAGACGTACGGCCGAGCACGGGTGCGAGGCTCCGCGATCGGTGGACATGAGCGAGGAGGTTTCGATGACCTGATCGCCCTCAATAATGCCGTAGTGGGCGTCTTTGCAGCCGTCCGGGGTAGTGAAATCCAGATTCGGGTTAAGACTGAAACGAACTCTTCTTTCCATGATGATTCCTTACTGCTTGATTCCTGCTTCGACCGGTTGCGAGCGGACGCTTTCGTTGCCCAGCAGATCGACGGCGGAAACCATATAACGGTACTGTTTGCCACGGGCGGCCGTATGGTCGCTGTAGCTGGGGGACTGGAGCGAGTCGGCGATCTTTTCGAACGCGGTCCCGTCCAGGGAGCGATAGACGCGGTAGAAGGCGAAATCCGGTTCTGTGTTGCGCTCCCAGGTGAGTTCAACACTCTCCGGCGTGGAGGCGGCCGACAGCCCCACCGGTACGGCGGGCGGGAATTTGTCCGCCGTCACAATCTCGACCGGGGGCGAGATCTCGCTTTCTGCCACGGATTCACCCGTTTTCACCACAGCCTGCACGCGGTAGTCGTACCCCTTGCCATAGACCGTGGACGTGTCGATCCACCCGGAGGCCGCGGACTCCGCAACCATTCTGTCTTCCTTCTCGCCTTCCGCGCGGCGGTAGACGCGAAAACCAAGCGCTTCGCGTGCCGCCGCCTGCCAGCTCAGTTTCACGCCGGTGGGTACGGCTTCCGCGTGCAGGCCCTCGGGCACTCGGACGGGTTCCACCACGCGCAGCGCATTAGGACCGGCCCAATCCGAGAACCGGCCCTTGGCCTTGGAAGCGCGCACGGCAAACAGGACGTCCTGGCCGGCCCAATTCCGAATTGGCGTGGTTACTTCCACCGGTCCCGGCGCTGAAGCGGTGACCGGGATCCGCAGGGCCGATTCGCACCAGCGGCCGAAATCGAAC
>JAJFUV010000118.1 GCA_021372245.1 Terriglobales bacterium | reverse complement strand
GGCGGGCTAGCGGAATGGTGTCCAGTTCGCTGTAAGCCTTGGCGGTGCGCTGCTCGGGCGGTTGCGCGTCGAGCGCCTGCTGACCCTTGGGCGAGGAGGTGCTCATGTAACGCCGGGGATCCTTCTCGGCCTCGTGCGAGCTGACATCCACCATGGTGAGTTGGATCCGGTTGTTGGCCGCATCCGCCACCGCGACAGCCTCGCGCGCCACCGTGACACGCGGTCCTTCGCCCGGTTCCTGCGAGCCTCCCTGCCGTTTCTCGGGCGCCGTCAGATCCGCCATGAAGACGTTGCGCCAGCGAACTACCGGGCCACTGATCACGTCTCCGACGTAGAGAATGGTGCTCGGGAACTGTTCCTCGAATACGCGCGGCTGGATTTCGGCCGTCAGTTGCGATGCTATCAGCTGATTCACCACGCGATAGGTTTCGCGAATCGACCAGGGCGTGAGCCACAAAGAGCAGGCCGCCGTAACCAGCATCGCGCTAAAACCGATCAGCATCACCGGCGCCAGGATCCGGCGGCCCGGTACGCCTGCCGCGCGCATGGCGGTGATTTCGCCGTCTCCCGACATGCGGCTCAGCGCGATGAGCACTCCCACCAGCACCCCCATGGGGACCGTGAAGGTAAGCGTGAAGGGAAGCACCAGCGCGAACAGGTACCCTACCGTCGAAGTGGAAGCCGAACTGCGCACGAGCAGTTCGAACAGTTTCCCCACGCGCTGCAAGAACAGAACGAAGGTGAACAGGAGCGATCCCAGCAGCGCGCTGGCGAAGACTTCGCGGAGAACCTTACGGGTGAGAATTCCCATGGCTAACGCGTGACCGTGCCGGGAGGCGGCACGATGGGCGGCCGGAGCCGCTCGGCGTCCATCCTCTCCAGTTCCAGATCGTCGAATAAGACCGATGGCGCCACCACCGAGGTTTCAGCCACGTAGTTGCCGATCCCCACCAGCGCCCACGGCACGCCATTCTCAAGATACTCAAACAAAGTCTGCTCCCGCGAGGCAGCTTGTATGTCCTTGAGGGAACGGACGCCTAGACCACGGAATCTCAGCCCCCGCACGCGCTCCTCGCGGCCATCCGGATACACGCGGTAGATTTCGAAGGGCGTGGACACCGGGCGCGCCTCGCCGCCTCCGCGCGCCATACCCGCCGCCAGCCGGCGCAGATCCACTATCGACGCCGAGGATGGAAAATCCATGGCCTTCACCACAATGCCGTATGGCTTGCCGCGGCTCTTCAACATATCCATGAATTTCGCGCGCAGCGCGCTGAGAGGCAACCCCTCCGCGGCCTCGACAAACAGGTTCGAGCAAGCGGCTGACCGGGCGCCGAACGCGCCGGGCAGCCGCGCTCTTCCGTTGGACGATGTCGAGCCTTTCACCGGTTGCCTCGTGGCGAGAAAGTTCTTCAGAACCCCTTTTGCGATCAGCTCGACCGGCACGGGCCGCACGCCTTCCATGTCGGCTTCGTAGTGGCCGATGAGCGGTTGGCCGTTCCATTCCATGCGCGTAGGATCGTCCACAACGCTCATCCACTCCGGCAACACCCGCGAACCCAGCCGGTTCTCCAACTCGCTTCCCGCCACCGGCAGCGACATGCCCGGTTCGTTCACCGGCCTGCGCGTCACCATCACGTTACGTGCCAGGAGTTCCGCGAATAACTGCGCCGCGGCCTTGCCCTCGAATAGCACCGGCCCTACGTAGGCATCCGCGACGGCGGCGCGGGCCGCGGCGGTCAACTCGCGCCCCACCTGCTCGGTTGCGGCCGTGAGATTGTTCCCTGAAGGCTCCGCTGCCGGGGTGCGCCAGATGATCGTGGATGAGTGCCAAAGTTCCGTTCCATCCCCGGCTCGCGCGCGGCCCCGCACGCGCAGGTACGATATCTTCTCGGGTAGGCGCAGTTTCGAGCCTTCCGTGTTCGCGAAATAATGCGCGTTCTGCGTGTTCCGGAACTCAACCGAGGAGTTGAAGACTTCCGGGTAGGACCGCATCAGGGCCGAGAGGCTGCGAACGCGCGAGTTCCATGCCTCCTGGTCGAGCTTGTTCAGTGTGACGTCGCGAACCAGTTCGATGGGCGGGGCGGGCCGGAAGTCGTCGAGCGGTTCGTCCTGCGCGACATTCTTCATGGCGGACCGTTTACGTGCAATGCCCTCCAGGGCCCGTTTGTAAGCGCGATCCGTGGCCAGCCAGAAGTGGCGGCGGATGAGTTGCGGCGCGGCGTCCAGCACCAGGCGCCCCGCATCGTTGCGGCCCGGAGAGAAATAGTCGGTCCCGACGTAGTTGGTGTTGTCGAACTTGTAGCTGCCCACGCGGACCTGTACGGCGCTGGCGCGCACACGATCCGGCCGCGCCTCGATGAGTCCTCCCATCGAGGCAACCGCACCGTAGCCGGTTATGTCCTCGATCGTGTACTCAATGTAGTAAGGCGGTTCGAGATCGCCCAGCCTCAGGGCGCGGGAACGATCCAGCTCGGCGCGCATCGCATCCAGCAGCATGTCGGAAGCCGCGAGCGGAGCCTGCGCCGCTGTCATCGCCACGGCGAATACCGCGACCGCCAACCGGAGTCTCATTTGGATTCACCCGGGGCGGCGAGCAGCGGCGGACGCTCCTGCGACTTGGCCTTCTTCTGCACTTCGATCTCCGATACCAGCAGCGCCGGACTGACCGCCGCCACCGGTACGCTGCCCGATTCGGCCCCACAAATGCCGTTGAAGACTTCGGGGCGGTCCGATGTGGCGACGATCTTGGAAAAACTCGCCAGCGGTGTCCCGACAATGTCCACCCCGCGCACCAGTTCGTCGGGCCGTCCGTCGGGGTAGACGCGGTAGACTACGAGCGGAATCACCGTGAAAGCCTGCAGCCCGCGTACCGCCGTGGACGTGTAGCCGCCCACAACCTGTTCGAAATACAGGCCATAAGGCTTGTTCTGCCTGCGGATCTCCTCGATGAGCATCTGGCGCAGGCGGTCGGCAGGGATCTTTTTCGTGCTTTCAACGAACAGATTCGACTGCCGCGAGACCACCTCGGCCCCCGGTTGGCGCCGGCCATGGCCGTTCGAGTGATCGAAGCCCGGGATCGGCGAGCGCGACATCAGGAACGTCTTGAGGATTCCCTTTTCGACCAACGGAGTGCGCCGTGCCGCCACGCCCTCATCGTCGTACAGGTACCAGCCATTCAGTTCGGTCGAGCCCGCGCGGCGGACCGTGGGATCGAAGATCACCGACAGGAAATCCGGCAGCACGGGTTTGCCGACGTTCTTGGCGAACGTCTGACCTTCGCCAGGGTCTTTCTGGCGGTGGCCCTCGACGCGATGGCCGAAGATCTCGTGGAAGAACACGCCGGCGGCGCGGCCGCTCAAGATGGCGGGACCTGCGTACGGATCCACCACGGGAGCAGTACGCATCCGGTCGATCGTCGAAGCCACGCGCTCCACCGCCGCGTTCACCTGACTGTCTTTGGGCGGTTTGGCAGTGTCTTCGATATCAATGGTTTCCTGGGCGGTCAGGTCCATCCCATCGGCGGCCTTGCCGAGTCCCGTAACGCTCAACTGCGCGAAGATGCGCCCGTGCTCGAGGCGCGTGCCTTCCGTGTTGACCAGATACTTCTCTTCCCGGCGGGCGGCCACGCCTACGGCGGATCCCAACAGGAAAGGATAGCGGTTGAAGCCGGCTGACCACTTGCGCAGACGGCCGGTCCAGTCCTCTACCGGGAAGTGGATTTTGGGTGGAGCTTCGGTGAAGCGAATCGGCGTTTCCTTGGAAAAATCAGCCGACGCATCCTCGCTGAGCTTCACCTGGGCGGCACTCTTGATCTTAATGAGCCGCTCGGCGGCAGCGCGATACGCACGGTCGGTTTCCAGCCAGACCGAGTGGCGGATGGATTCGGGCGAACCGTCGATCGCGATGGCAGTCCCGCTCGTGAAACGCGGGCGCTCGCCCTGAACATGATGGTAGTTGTCGAACTGGGGCGAGCCTACGCGAACACTGACGTCCAGCCGACAATTGCGGCCTTGCTCGCTCGCAAGGATTGCGCCGCCCGTCGCCGTTATGGAAAAGGCTTCACTGCCGGTAGCGGCGTAGCTGACGAAGTACGGCGGGGGATCGCCTTTCTCTTTTAGAATCGAATAGTTGCGGTCCAGTTCGGCGCTTAACACTCCGAGCAGGGGCGGCGTCTGGGTAAGGGCCGGAAGCGTGATCAGGAGCAGCAAGCCTACACGGGCAGTGACAGCCACAAACCACAGAATAACACGCACCGGGAAACGGACCCGGGTTGTTTACATGTGCGGCAGCGACAGCAGGCCTTTAGCCCGCAAACCAGTGAGGGCGAGTCCGTAGCGCCCGCGAACCCCTGTCTTTTCAAAGATATGTTTGAGGTGTATCTTTACCGTGCCGGGCCGGATCCCTAACTCACGGGCGATCTCTTTGTTCTTGAGGCCTTGTTCGACCAATTCGAGCACCTGCATTTCGCGCGGGGTGAGATCGGAGTGCCCCCGGCGCTCAGGGCGTTGGACGCCCCGAAATACACTCTCTTCCATCCAGCAGGAACCGGCAACTACGGACCTCAGGCACGCCAGGAGGCTGGCCGTTTCGGCCGTTTTCGAGACGATACCCTTGGCACCGGCTTGCAGGAAGCGCAGCGCTTCTGCCTCCGAAAGGGAACCGCCCCATACCAGGATGTTGGGGTGTTCGGGCTGGGTCCTGGCTTCGGAGATCCACTCCAGAACGGATTGGATACCGAATGCCTTGTCGACAATAACGACCGCAGGCCGCTCGCCGCGCACCAGTTCCTGCGCCCGCATCAATGAGTTCGCCGCCCAACTGATTTCAAGGTCGGACGTTGCTTCCAACAGCTTCCGAAGCCCCTCCGAAGTGACAGGCTGGCTCTCGCAAATCCCCACGGCCGTTTTCGATGTCTGATCCATTCTCCGTATCCTTAAGTGTGAAGCTCCGCGGTTTCCGCGTCACTTTCGCATGACTTATCGACTCATGTCCCCTTACCTTTAGTACATTCGAGGGCCTTGGAATCTCATGTTTTCCGCCCGGACTGCCGATCTAGAACGGGTGGTGACTCCCCGGTCACCCTGAACGAATGTCAAAACCACCGACCCATTCGCCGCGTTCTAACGGACTTCGCGCCGTCATCGTTTCGTCCGATCGGGGCCTTGTCGCCGACCTGACGCCGCTGCTGGCGCAAAAGCTGCCATTGGTCCCGGTTACGCACATACAAGCCTCGCCTCAACGGGTGACTGCAGCCGAGATTCTCAACCCGCCAGGCACCGCCATCTGTTTCGTGGATGTCACCTCCGACACGGAAAAGGCGCTCGGTCTGGTGGCGGATCTGACCGCGATCGATCCGAGGTTGGCCATTGTGGCGCTGTTGTCCTCCAACGATTCGGACACCATCCTGCATTCGCTCCGGCAAGGCGCGAGCGAGTTCATGATCTGGCCGTACACGCCGGATCAGGTGCAGATGATCGCCGAGAAACTGTCCAAGCAGATTCCGGAGCTTTACCCGGGACGGGACGGGCTGGGCAAGGTCTATTCGATCGTGCCGGCCAAGGGCGGTTGCGGGGCGACCACCATAGCCTGCAGCCTGGCGGGGCATCACAAGCGCCTGGGGGCGAAAAAAGCCTTGTTGGCGGACCTTGACCCGCTCACGGGGACCGTGGCATTTCTGCTGAAGCTGAAGTCCAGCTACAGCTTTGTGGATGCGCTGGCACACGCTACCAGTCTGGATGCCGATCTCTGGAGAGCGATGACCTGCCACCACCAGGGATTCGACGCCCTGCTCAGCCCTGAGAATCCGGCCGACGGGATGCAGGAAGCGCAGGACGCCACGGTCATCATCGAATATGGCCGGCGGATCTATGACGCCGTCATCGCCGATACGAGCGGTCCGTTTACCGACTTCAGTCTGTCTGTTTCGCGGCTGGCGGACGCGGTGCTGGTAGTGACCACCAACGAATTGCCCGCTCTGGAGGCCGCCCAGCGGGCTATTACATATATGGAAAGCCGGGGAGTCTCTCGTTCCCGGATGCGCCTGGTGCTGAATCGCTACGCGCGCGAGATGGGATTGTCGGACGATGCTGTCCAAACCGCGCTCAAAATCGACATATCCCAGGTGATTCCGTACGATTACGACGCCGTCCAACGATCACTGATGGACGGCAAACCGCTGGCCACGAACTCGGCCATCGGGAAGAGCCTGGCGGCCTTGGCGGATGGTCTCTGCGGAGCCCAGGACCACCCGCGTCATAAGCCACATCTGGGCGGATTCCTGTCGCTGTTCTCCAGAACCTGACGGAGACTGCCCGGCAGCCCCAGCCTTACCTAAGGCTGATCGTCCTGTTGTTTTGTGCTCTTTGCCTTGCGACGCAAGATGATCGCGATCACCAACAAAACGCAGAGTACGCCGCAGATAATTTCGATTGTCTCCCGTGTCACGGGGATACGCCTCCTAGCGCCCGATTCAGGATGCCATCTTTCTCTTGAGAATGTCGATCAGTTCTTCCACTGAGGCTGCGCTCTTGGCAAGCATGCTTTGCTCGGCTTGGCTCAGCTTTACCTCGTAGATTTTCTCGATGCCAGCGGCTCCCAGTGTGACCGGCACGCCCGCGAACACGCCGGTGAAGCCATATTCGCCTTCGAGATAGGCCGAGCACGGCAGTACTTTCTTCTTGTCTTTGATGACGGATTCGACCATCTCGACCGCGGAAGCCGACGGCGCATAGTAAGCGCTGCCGGTCTTGAGGTATTTGACGATTTCCGCGCCGCCGTCCCGTGTGCGCTGCACCAAGCGATCGATGGTGGCTTGATCCAGTAACTCGGCGAGGGGAATGCCGGAAACACTGGCCAGCCGCACCAGCGGCACCATGGTGTCGCCGTGCCCGCCCATCACCAGTGCCGTGACGCTTTCTACCGACACGCCCAGCTCCTCGGCGATAAAGGTCCGGAAGCGGGCCGTGTCCAAAATGCCGGCCATGCCCACGACTCGCTGCTTGGGGAAGCCAGACACTTTGAATGCGGTCCAGCACATGGCGTCCAGCGGATTGGTCACGACGACTAGGACGGCGTTGGGCGAGTACGCAGCCGCCTGCTTGGCAGCATTGCTCACAATGTCGTAGTTGGCCAACAACAGATCGTCGCGGCTCATCCCCGGCTTGCGGGGGAATCCGGCCGTGATTACGACCACATCCGAGTTCGCCGTGGCTTCGTAACCGTTTGTTCCTACGATGCTTACGTCGTACCCCTGCACGGGGCCCGACTCCAACATGTCAAGGCCTTTTCCCTGCGGAACCCCCTCGACGATGTCCACCAGGACCACGTCGGCCAGTTCTTTGTCGGCAATGCGCAGCGCGCAACTGGCCCCCACGTTCCCAGCCCCGACTACAGTCACCTTCTTTCGCATCGAACCACCTCCAGAAATATGTACACCTCAATAGGTGAATTATAGCCGTTCCCGGAATTACCCGCGCAGCGCGAGCGTCTTCTCGAAGGGCAGCTCGCGAAACCACTTCTTCGTCGCGCGGTGCAAGGCGGCGCCGATGGCCGGTGCGACCACGGTGATGGGCGATTCGCCGGCTCCGGCAGGAACCTCCTCGCGACGGTCGATCAGAATCACGTCGATGGGTGGCACATCGGAGAACCGCGGCACCCGGTAGTCGCTGAACCGATTGTTCACAACCTTGACGGCGTCGTACCGCAATTCTTCGAACAACGCGCCGCCCAGCCCCATGATGGTCGCGCCAGTGATCTGATTACGCAGGTTGTCCGGATTGAGCGCCGCGCCGCAATCGAATGCCACCACCATGCGCGTCAGCCGGACGCGTCCGGCGGCGACCTCCAGCGCGACAAACAGCGCCATGTGGGCGCCCTTTTCGATGTTGCACGCCATGCCCGAGATTTCGCGCGCTTTGCCCCAGCCGAAACGCTCCGCGGCGCGCTCGATGGCTTCGCGCAGTCGTGCATTTGTGATGTGGCGCAATCGGAATTCGACCGGATCGAGCCCCGCCATCCCGGCTAACTCCCCCACGTGTGTTTCGCGCGCGAACGTGTTGGCCACCGCCGCCAGCGACCGGTAAGGGCCCTGCCGCAACGGTGATGAGGCGCGGTAGAAAGCGCAACGGTAGTTCGCGATGTCGTAAGGCACGGTGAGGGAAGCCGCGCCGGAGTTGTAGTTCCGGAAGTCCCACGCGTGGATCTTGCCGCCGGCCGTGATGCCGCTGCGTACCTCGATGAGAGCCGCCGGCCGGCAATAGGACCGGACAAACTCTTCCTCTCGGCTCCAGGCGACTCGCACGGGTTTGCCGGCCGCCTTGGCCAGGCGCGCAGCCTCCAACATCACTTCCGGTCCGTGCTTGCTACCGAATCCCGTTCCCACGTCGCAGCAGATCAACCGGACTTGCCTGTCCGGAATGCCGAAAGCGGTAGCCAACTGGCTGCGCACGGTGAAGGGAACCTGGGATCCGCCGAGCACGGTCAGTCCACTTTCACCCCAGTAGGCCACGGCCGCGCGCGGCTCGATCGGCGCGTGCGCGATGAACGGCAGCGTGTAGGTTGCCTCATGGCGCCCGGCGGCTTCGGCCAGGCCGCGCTCGACGTTGCCTTTCTCCAGCAATGGCGGATAGCGCGTGGCGAAATTCGCCACCGGTGCCACCGCGGTCTTCTTGAAGTGCCCGGCGAGTTTCGCGGCGGGGACGAGTTCCTCGGCGCGCCACTCGGCGCGAACCAGCGAGGCAGCCCGCCCGGCGGTGGCCTCATCGGGAGCGGCCACTCCCAGAAAATCTCCCTCGCGCACCACTTTCACACCTACCAACTTCTGAGCTGCTGTTGCGTCGAAACCGGCCAGCGCCGCCTGGTAGGCCTCTGGGCGCACAACCTTGCCCGCCAGCATACCGGGCGCCTTCAAGTCCGTCGAGTACTTCAGCGCCCCGGTGACAATCGCGCGGCCGTTCACGTTTGCCAGGGGCTTGCCCAGCGTCTTCCACTTGGCGGGCGGCGTGAGATCCACTTCAACGGGGATCTCGCGCTTGACGGCCTCGGCGGGCGTCATGGTTTCGAGCAACCGCCGGGCCGCGGCCGCCGCCTGGCGCACCACGGGAACCGCGAGCGGGGTGGTGAGGCTGGCATAGGTGCCGCCGTCGTCCGGCACCAGCGCCGTGTCGCCCATGACGACGCGCACCTTGCCTGGCGCGATGCCGAGTTCCTCCGCCACGCACTGCGTGAGCAGCGTGCGAGATCCTTGCCCGAGCTCGACCTTTCCGGTGAGCAGCGTGACAACGCCGCCGGCATCGAAGTGCAACCTCGCACCGAGAGGCGTGCCTGGGGCGCCCTTCGCTACAAATTGAAAGACAACTCCCGCGCCGATTGTCTCGAAGGCCTCGCGGCGGGTCGGGCGAGTGGATCTAGCCACGCCGGCCTCCCTTCGAAGCCAGCCGCACGGCCTCTACAATGCGCGGATAGGTGCCGCACCGGCAGATATGCCCTTCAAATTCCCGCTTGATCCGAGCGTCGTCCGGCGATGGTTCGTGCGCAAGCAGAGCCACTCCTTCCAGAATCATGCCCGGCGTACAGTAGCCGCATTGGAACGCCCCCGCATCGAGGAACGCCTGCTGAACGGGATGCAGCTTGCCATTACGAGCCAGCCCTTCGATCGTCACTACGGGCAGGTTCCCCACTTCTTCGATCGTGGTCACGCAGGCGCGCACCGCCTTGCCGTCCAGCAGCACGGTACACGCGCCGCACACTCCTTCTCCGCAAGCGTACTTCGTCCCGGTGAGATCGAGCCGGTCCCGCAGCACGCTCAGCAGAGTAGCGCCGGGTTCGGCCTCGACCGTGCGCCGTCGTCCGTTTACGAGCAACTGGGAGTGTGGCATATCAGTTAGCGGACTTCGAGAGTATCTTACCAAGCAGGCGGGAGTGCAGCGTGGTGATAATGTGGAACGGATATGCCCTGCAAGAAGATAGTGATCCCGCTCGCGGCCGCCGCACTGGCGTGCCCGGTGATGGCCGGGCAGTCGGATTTTGAGCGTATCGACGCGCACGTGCACGTGCTTCAGGTGTCGCCTGAGTATTACAGGATGCTCGGAGCGCTCAACCTCCGTGTTATCAATGTCTGCGTCCTGGATAAATACGATGCGGGCTTCGAAGCGGTTGCGCCGCAGCAGGCCACTGCGCAACGCGCCTTTCGAGAAAGTAAACACAAAGTAGCATGGTGCGCGACCTTCGATCCCGGCGACTGGGAGAAGCACGGATTTGCCCGCGAGGTCGAACGGTCTCTCGATGAGAGGTTCCGGCAAGGCGCAGTTGCCGTGAAGATTTACAAGAGCATTGGCATGGAGCTGAAGTCTCGCTCCGGCGAGTACCTGATGGCGGATGATCCGGCGTTCGCGCTCATCTACCGCTTCATTGCCCGGCGCAACCGGACTCTTTATGCCCACCTGGCCGAGCCTACCGCCGCCTGGCTCCCGCTCGATCCCAAGAGCCCTCATTACGGTTATTACAAGAACAATCCCGACTGGCACATGTTCCAGCACCCGGAGCGGCCTAAGAAAGAAACCATCCTCGCCGCGCGCGACCACGTTCTAAAAGCCAATCCCGGCCTGCGCATGGTGGGCTGCCATCTGGGCAGCATGGAACAGGATGTGGACACCATCGCCGAGCGGTTGGACCGCTATCCGAACTTCGCAGTGGACACGGCCGCGCGCGTCGCGGACCTGATGGTGCAGCCGCGTGAGAAGGTCCGCGCGTTTCTGATCCGCTACCAGGACCGCGTGCTGTATGGAACCGACCTGGGTCTGGGGCCAAAAGCAGACGTCGGCAAATCGATCGAATCGATGCGTACTGTCTATGAGCTCGACTGGAAATACTTCTCGAGCGACGAATGGATCGAGACGCGCGTAGGCCGCGTGCAGGGACTGGCGCTGCCGCCCGAGGCGCTGCGGAAGATCTTCCGCGAAAACGCGCTGCGCTGGGTTCCTGGGGCGGGGAAGTAGCGCTGCTGAGTCTTGCGGCCGGTTAGGGAACCGGATACACGGATCCGCAGGGCCTGCATCCCGCACTCCGGGCCTTTTCGGCCGGGAATCGTGGGTCATCGGGCAGGACGCCAAAGTAGTTGTTGCGGAACGTGTGCCAGGACTGCTCGTTCAGATTGAAGCGGATGGGGCCTCCGCCGGGTGTGCGGAAAATGATGTTCTCTTCCACAAGGTAACCCTTGCTGCCCTGATCGAAGAAGATCCCGTTCTGGTCGGCGCGGCCATGCAGACGATCCGTATCATGAATCAGGTTTCCACGGAGCACTGTCCCCGGTTGCCAGCCAAGAGTGTAAATGCCGCCGCCGTCGGACAACTGCCCGAGCACGTGATGGATGTGGTTGTACTCGATGTGGTTTCCCCGGCAAGGCGTGGGCCGGCTGCCCCAATCCCAGCCCACGGAAATGCCCGTGTAAGGCAGATCGTGGAGAAGGTTGTGCTCCACCAGGGTGTCCTGCGCGAAGCCGATCCAGATGCCGACGGCGCCGAAGTATTCCTGCCCGGTGTGATGGATGCGGTTGTTCGAGACCACGTTGCCGCGCACGATCACCGCCGGGTTCGCCGGATTGGGATTGGCGGCTTCATCCTGTTTCTCGCCGGCGGGTTCGCCGATCTGTATGCCGTTCCCGCCAGTGTCCGCGATTTCGTTCCCGGCAATCACGTTCTCCCGGCAACCCCGGCGCAATCCGATCCCGCTCGCTCCAAGGCGCAGGATACGGCAGTTCTCAATGCGGCATCCGATTGCGGCTTCCAGGTAGATGGCGGCGGGCAGAATGCTCCATTGCGGACCACGCGAGGCGTAGTGGCCGGCCTGGATGCCGGCGTAGCCTCCTTCAGGCAACGGGAAGGCGGCGTACTCGAAGCGCAGGCCGTTGAAACGCAGGTTTCGCACCGGCTTGTCGAGGGTGCCCCTTACCAGCAGGAGCTGTTGGGTGACGGCTGCGACGGTGCGGGCCGAAGCCATGTCCTCACCGCCGCCGCGCATGGCGAAGTAAGTGAGTAAGCCCGAGCGGCGATCACGATACCACTCGCCGGGATTGTCGATGAACTCGAGGGCGTTTTCCAGATAGTAGCGCTGGTGTGGCTCAAAGCGATTGAAGCCCCACATGGGATCGTCGAGGTTACCGACCGGATGCGCGAAAAAGACGAGGCGGGTGGCTTCCTCGACGCGTGCCAGGGTGCTGCGGGCGATCTCCCAGTCGTAAAACAGCACCAATTCGACATCCTGAAGATTGTCCCAGCTCCGGATGTCTTCGCTGGAATACTGGAAGCGGTTGCGGTCATCGGCGAAGGACTTTTCGATCCGGAAGAACCCTTCATTGGGTGTGCGGGCACGGGGGCGCCGCTGTCCGTCGATGAATAGCTGCCGGAAGGCGGGAACCGTGGAGGTGTCCAGTGTCCAGCGGCCGCGCTGGCCGGGCTTCCAACCCCGGAGTTCGCGGCCGCCGCTGATGACCGGGTGCTCACCCGGATAGGCCGCGTAAGTGATCGAGTGGTCCACAGTGCCGGAGTCCTCGCTCGTGAACACGAGCGGTGACGTGAGGGTATAGACGTCTTCGCGAATCTGAATGAGGAGGTCCTTGCGAAGGCCATCGCGCTTCAACGAGCGAACGGCGTCGCGCGCGCGGGTGATGGTGGCGAACGGGCCATCGGAACGCGCAGCGTTCGGTTCCGCCAGCCGGCCCGACCAGCCGTCGTTTCCGGCGGGAGAGATATAGAAATCGGCGGCCGCGAGTGCAACCGTCGAATAGACACAAAGCAGCGGCAACAGGCGGGCTTTCATCGTGGATTATGATCTCATGTATGCCAACCGGTCGTCGCGCATTCTTGTTGCAGATGGCCTCCACCGTCCTGCACGCGCGTTCCGGACGGCGCCTGATCTACAACTACGACGCGTGGGCTCCGTTTTATCAGGGACATTCGGAGAAGGCCATTCGCGCGGCCATTGCCCCTCTGCTGAACACGCAGGTGACCACGCTGGCGCTGAGCCCGAACGTGGGGCAGAGCCTGAGCTATCCCAGCCGCGTTGGAGAAATGTGCCACACGCAAAGGGTTTCCGAACAGGCCCTGGCGGACATTTACAAAGGAATGGGAGACGTGGTGGCACGCGCCGCCTATGATGTGGCCGAAGCATGGCGGTCAAGAAGACTGGATGCGTTCGGGATGCTGGTGAAGACGGCAGTCGACGCAGGGCTTGAAGTGTTCGCCAGCTTCCGCATGAACGACATGCACATGGTTTTGAACGAGGGCGGGCAGGGAGCATACACCGATGCCTTCTACCGGGACCATCCGCAATGGCGGCTGCCGCGACGAGGGCTGAACTACGCGATCCCCGAGGTGAGGCGCTACAGGTTGGCGGTTTTCGAGGAACTGTTGACCCGCTATCCGTTCCACGGTTTGGAACTGGATTTCCTCCGCGGCGTTCCCTTCTTTCCCAAGGGCACGGGCGAGCAAAACTGCGTGGTGATGACTGCGTTCCTTGGCGAAGTGCGCGCCATGATGCGCAGGCTGAATCGTAAACTTATCCTGACGGCGAGGGTGCCGTCGAGCCTGGCAGGATGCCGCAAAGCGGGCCTCGATCCGATCGCCTGGCAGCGCGGGAAACTCATCGACCTGCTGGCCGTGGGACAGTTTCTGCATCTGTTCTACCGGCTGCCGGTCCGCGATTTCAAGGTGCCTGAGAGCGGTGTGCCGGTTTATGCGTCGCTTGACTATATCGTGGGCGGCGTGTGGAAAGGGGATATGTTTCTCGCGCGCGAGGCGAATGCCGAGATGTACCGGGGTGCAGCCGCGGCCGCCTATGCCGCGGGTGCCGACGGCATCCACCTGTTCAATATGTTCGCGCCCAGGGGCAACGGGCCGGACGTCGAAGGAAGGGATACAAGCCACATGGAACCGTTCGAAGTGCTGTCGGAAATCCGGGAAGACAACACGCTCGAGCGGCGGCCTAAGCTCTACCTGGTGGATACGACGGCGCCACGGTTTGACGACCCGGCGATTGATGTGGCCCCGCAGCTACCGCGCAACACCGACACGGTTTTGTCTCTGCTACTGGGAGAGAGGCAGCGGAAGGGAAAGAAATTCGTTCTGCGCGTCAAGCAAGCGGCGGATGGGCCCAATACTCCGATCACAGTGCGTGTGAATGGCCGCCTGGCGGTCGAGCGCGCGGGTACTCCTCCGATTTCCCTTTGCCCAGAGCCTTACAATCAGATGCCGCAAGGCACGGAAATATCCGTCGATTTCGATGTGCCGTCAGAATGCGTAAGGTATGGAGACAACGCGATCGCCATCTCAGCCGCGGAGCCGGTGCGGATACTTGGCGTTGAGGTGATGGTAAGCTGCTGACGCGCGGGCTCGCAGGAGCCATGCGAAAGCCTGAAGTTGCCGCTGACGGTGCGGCGGGGTATGGTGATGTCGAGACTGGTCCCGGTGGCGCAGGCGGTACCGGCACTACTCACGACCAACCAGGCGGGGACGGGGCGAGGGGCGATCCTGATCGCCAACCAGGGGGTGACGGCGTGACGCGACACGTTCGCCGGATCGCGGTCGGTGAGCGTGGAGGATACCTCGAGATCTACTGCAAGGGCTTGGGCGCGGTGGCCAACCCGCCGCAAGAAAGCGGTGGTACTGTTGGCGGGCCTAGCGCCGGGGCTCACGGGGATGTGCCAGGTGAACGTGCAGGTGTCAGCAAACGTGCCGGGGTGAGATGCGGTGGAACTGCTGCTGTGCATTGGTAACAGTTCCCCAAACGCCGTCATCGTGGCTGCGGAGTGAAAAGGGGACGAAGAGCGCATAGCGACGCATAAGAGGTGACTGAAATGGCTTTCGGAAAGAGACTTCTGTTCGTGGGCTACGTTTGTTTCTTGCTGCTCTGTTCAGCGGCCTGGTCCAAGGAGAAGGTCTGAAGATTTCGGGACTCCTCGGGCGGGGCGAAACCACGGCAACTTCGGGCGCTACAAGTTCGAAGGCTTGCAGCCCGGCCTCTACGTGGTACGGATTGGTGAGATCAAGCGCGAGGTTCTCCTGAAGGACAAGGAGAAGCGCGTGGATTTTGACCTGACTGCCACGGACGGCCGGCAGGCGTCGGCAATGGAGAAGTTGATGACCGGCATGGCCGAGATGGGCGCAGCACTGCGGAAGATCTTCCGCGAAAACGCGTTGTGCTGGGTTTTGGGGGCTGCGAAGTAGAATCTACGGTCTCTACCCGTGAATTGTGATGTACGCGCCGGCTTGAGTATGAAAGCCGGCGATTTCTGCAATCACCTCCTGGTCCCCATCGGGGACATTCGGCACGACAACGTTGAACTGGTACAATCCCGGGGACACGAGCCCCGCCCACCGCACCTCGGCCGGAGAACCGCCGATCCGAACGCTAACCTGATTCGTGAGGCGGCCGGGCTGGGAGACTAAGTCACTGGTTGGGGTAGGAGGATCCGCGGTGCCGAAGCCAGTCCCGAAAAGCATGACGGTATCTCCCGGTTTGGCGGGACGAAAGTCCAACGCCGGATAGAGTCCGGCCTTCCCAAGGTACGCCCCGTCGGGGTGGACCGCGGCAATGTACTTGCGCCCGTCAGGATCAAACATGAACCAACCCGGCGCAAAGGCATCCTTGTCGGCGGCAACGGGAGCGCTCAGCCCGTCGGGCGTAATGACCTCTACCAAGATGGAGCCAAGCGTTGAGTCGTCGGGGGCCAGGACGTTGATTTGGGCGGGGCTAATGTAGCTGATGAAAGCGGGTCTGCCGTTGACGTTGACTGAGACGGAGTCGAGTTGGGTTGGCAACTTGTTTCCGACAAAGTCCGATAGGCGCCAGGTGCGGCTGGTCGGAGCCATGTTATTCCCGTAGATGGTGATCCAGGTGGCCGAGGCGAAACCAGGCTGAAAGTGGGCAGCGTTGACCACTGAGGTTACCACGGGACGAGTGCCCGCGGCGCCGGTGCCGTTCTGCTGCACAATGAGCGTTTGGCTGCCGATCGTAATGCTCGCAGTGCGCGCAGCCGTTGCAGCGTTCGCCTGGACGGTGACCTGTACAGTTCCGTTCCCGACGCCCGCAAAGCCGCTGGTAACAGCGATCCAAGCCGTATTGCTGGTGGCCAGCCATCCGCACGTGCTCCCGCTTGTCACCGTGACCGTCCACGTTCCCCCGGCCTGCGGTGCCAACACAGAGCGGGGCGAGAGTACCAAAGGACATGAGTTCTGAACCACTGAACTTGCGGCGTTAAGCGCGGCTGCCAGATTCCGAATATAGAACAAATCGCCGCGATAGAAAGCCGGTACATCAACGTACTTTGCCAGTTCTTCGTACGGTTCCTTGAGGATTAATGCCTTGGCCTGGAAGAGAGCGGCATAGCTGTGAAGAGGCGCCCATACGGCCTCCAAGTTGGAGCGATCATACTTTGCGACGAACCAATAGGGCGCGATCTCGTTATACTCGGCCACGGCCGACTGAACCGCCGCCAGTTTGTCCCTCCTCAGAATTTCGGCAAGTTCCGGCGTGAGGTACATGAAATTCCTTGCCACGTTCAAGTCCTGCCAGGTCCCATCGGTGGAGGTGAACGGCGTGTCCTTGCTGAAATTCGTGACACGCAGATTGAGCAATTCAGTGTATTTCGAGTAGAGAGTGCTTTGGGCAATGTTCGTCGTATACCCAGCCAGTCTCTCAAGCTCCATGTAGCCTAGATACCCGGTCACGTAATAATTCAACAGGTGGACGTGCTTCAGCAAATCGGCGTTGCTCAAGGCGGGCGGGTTTTGCAGTTTGCCTTTCATCGCATCGAACATCGCCTTTGCTTCCGAAGAAGTCATCTCCAGCTGCGCATACTTCCACGCACCGTAAAAGGCGTTCTGCGGGTAGCTCCCGACATTAAACTGATCGGACAACCTGTATACGTAAGAGCGCGGCACGGAAGCAAAACTGAGATTCGGGTTGTCGGTAGCCCTGGAAATAAGAGCTGTCATGGGTGGCGTGTCATCGAAGATCTCTCTGGAGGCACCGTTCTTCCAACCGATG
Source organism: Terriglobales bacterium (assembly GCA_021372245.1). Taxonomy (GTDB): domain Bacteria; phylum Acidobacteriota; class Terriglobia; order Bryobacterales; family Bryobacteraceae; genus JAJFUV01. The sequence goes on along the minus strand of JAJFUV010000118.1, from coordinate 13,534 downwards.
TCAGCAATCTCGTAAGCCTTGAGCCCTGTCGAATAACCGACGCCGTTGAATTCATTTCGAATGTAGACGCGGGCGGCCTGCTGCAAAGAAGCGGATAAATGGGGCAGTGCCAGGATCAAGGTGAGAATGGTATCGAATGGGTTCGAAAAATACTGCCCCAGATTATGACCGGACACGTTCGGCCAAAACATGCCTGCGGCGGCCGCAGTCCATTGGCCAGAATCCAAATATCCAGGACGGAGATGACCTGCATTGATCATCGCTTCCACTTGCCCCTCGATACGCTTCTTCAGTTCCGCGGGAGGCAGCACCACCACGGGCGACTTGTACGTAGGGCTGGACACGGGGGGGCCTTGATACTGTCCACCGGCCGGGCTCAATGCGAAGAGCGAGTTGCCGGTGATCAGATAGAGCTTGTTGTTGTAGGGAACCTGTGACATGCATGTTCGGCCGTCGAAGTAACTATAGATTCCATTCTTGCCAAAAGTCCCTGCGAGGTTGATAGCTGTGTATTTAATCGCTGGCGGAACGACCCAGTAATACAGGCGCGCATTGCTACCCATGGGCTTCGAGATCTCAATGGCGCCATATGTCGTTTGATGAGAGCTGGAATTATACCCCTCCGACCAGTAGAAAAAACGACCGCCCCCCGTGTAGGAAATCGGCTCGTCCGCGGGTCCGTTGTCACTGGAAATCTGACTTATGTATCTTGTCCCGAACTTCCAGCCCGACAGGAAGCCGCTTGCCCCCATGTTCCCGCCGGCCAAAAATCCTCGATAGGTGTAAAGGACATTGTCGTAACCGACTATGGGGGGGTACTTGTTTCCACCGTGCGTGGCGCCAGCCCAATTCATAGGCGCGTAAGACCCTGCATCGAAAGTGAATTCCGTGCCAGTGTCCGCAGCTAAGACAAAGCAGTGACGCTTCCACGGATTGTTCCTCAGATAATTGCTGATCGCACCGGCGTCCAGCACTCGCGTTCCAGTGACCCAGTCGCCCGCATCGGTGTCCGCCAGTGGAAGATCGCCCTTGGCAAAAATGTCATAATTCTCTTTGAAATAGTGCTCACGATCTGCTGTATCGTATCCACCCACCGCACCGAAGGCAGACTTCTTAGATCCTGAAAAAATCACGTAATCCTTACCCGTGGCACGATCCGTGTAGATTACTGGCCAGTAGGAATGGAAACCGGCGCCAGTCAACTTGGCCGATTCCCAGACAAGCTCCCCGCTGGCCGCCCGGATCGCATACGCCTTGGAATTGTTCGAGGCAAAATAGATCAGTCCGTTATCGCTCATAGCCGGGCTGTACAAGATCGGTTCCAGCGGCGGCGCGTCGAGCCTAGGATAGGTCCAGATCAGACCGCCCGTGTTAGCGTCGAGGCAATAGAACCGGCCGTCGCGACTGCCGAGGTATACGCGGCCATTGGCCACGATCGGGTTTGTCTCAAAGCCGGCGCCTGCTTCGTAAAAAGACCATCCCGCTTTCAGCTTTCCGGTGACAGCGTCCACAGCGTGCACACGTCTGTCAAGTCCGCCAACGTAAAGGACACCGTTAGCGTAAGTTGGGGAGTGTCCGAGAGGGAGTTCGGTTCCATACACCCACAAATCGGATCCATCGTCTGCGCTGAAACAATACAGCCCGCGTGCCGTGGAGACGAACAGCCTTCGCGGGGCTATCGCGGCCCCGCTCACTGTGGCTGCAATCACTTGCGTCTTGGGATCCACATAGGGGTCAATGACCCTGAACCACTCGACCGAGGGGGTGTCTGCGACTTCGTCCGCAACCCAACTGGTCCTTTTGGGGTTGGCGCCCAGCATGGGCCAGTCGGCGCGAAGCGAAGCCGCGCCGGCGGTGAGCAATATCATGCCTAGGACGAACCGTTTCTTCATTTTTGTTATCCAAGGCATCCGCAGGTTTTGCGGCGGTGCTGAAAACGTTTGGCCTGGCCGGTATTTGCACTGGTCAAACCCGGGTTCTTCCGAAGGCCGCTGGCAATCCCGCAATCCGCATGGACTTGCTGAAAACGTTCCTTTGCGTAATCGAAAGATATTTCGCTTTGAAGAGTTGGTACCGCGCCAACCGTAATCGATGCTACGAAAGCAGCAGACAAAGCAACCCGATGCGCGGTGTGCAGTTGGAGTTCGTAGTGGGGCATGCCATCCTCCTCACCGTATGCCTTGAGAACGGTAACTTCTGCCGACGCCGGGATTCCCCTCTCGGTTGGCTGGACAGGATCGATTATACAGGCAATCGCCTGTCTTCTGGCCGTTTTTCTGTGCCGCTCCAAACATCGAAGGTTGCGCCAGCCTTAGCCAAAGGTTGTGTAACACTCGCACCTTTCCTGTTACTCCATACCTGACAACGGGGTAGGCCGGAAGGGCAAGGCGATTATCTCGGTTCTAGGACATATGGGCGTTCTGGTACGGTTGGTCTTCGCAGAGGACGCGGGAGATGCGACGCTTGCCTTTCAACCTTCACTGCTATATCCTTCGCCAAGTCATTGACTGGAAGTACGATAGTGCTGCCATTCGACTCAACAGCCTTTGTCGAGGTAGCTCCGCTGTATGTGTCAAACCAGGTGACGGTGTACGCTCCCGCCGGCATGCCGGCGATAGTGATGGTTCCGGCGATGGGCGGGATCACCGCGTTGTCGACCACGTTCTTCCAGGTGTGGGCCGAATTGTCAAGCCAAAGATGTGCGTTACCGTTCAGGGAGTCTTGCTGTCCGACCACCCGCAAAGCTGCCGAGGACGTTGTGACGCTCGCAGCAACGTAATTGCCATTGTTGATTGGGATTCCCTGTATGAATCTGGAAAGCGGCCGGAACACTTCATAGAGTCCCGGAACTCCGTCGGGGCCGGGAGCGTTCTCGATGGTTTCTCGCCACCAGTAAAGCTCCGGCATCGCCCCGGAATCCAACGTGGACCAAAGAAGCTTATGGAGCCAGATCCCCTGCGTATCCTTGGACAGATCCGGCTGCTCTTCTTGCACCGTAAGCGAGTCGATCCCCGCCTCGCCTCTCATTGCGGGCTTTCCTAGCCCCCAGCCAGCAATTTCCTTACTGTGGCCGAGATGGTAGTAGGCCGAATCCCATTGCATCTTACTCAGTTCGTCCTTTGCGATACCGATGTCGCTGGTACTGATATAAGCGTGCAGATCGGCATAGTCGACATTCGGGTAAGCGGTATTCTTCCAAAACTGCAGCGCCGGGAAGGATGTCCAGAATGACGTCGTGACCATGTGGCTCGCCGGATGCCTGTACGTGCACTTCTGCGCATCGCCCGTAACGGGGCTGACCCCGAAAACCGTACAGTGCATGAACTTGCCCATTTCGTCAGCCAGTTCGTAGTGTGCTGTCAGCCACGGATCTCCTTCATTGGTCAACTCCCAGGAATGGATGCCCGGCGAGTATCCCCAGCGCGCCTGCACGTACCGCCACCATGCCTGATGGATCCACTTCGCGCGATTCAGTTTTCGACCCAGCGCGTAAAATCCGTCCAGGTTGTCCTGTTCAGCACCCAACACATAAGTACCGTCGTCGTCCATCTTCTGGTAGGTTGTGTCGGACTTGTCCTCGAGCACCATCTTCAAGTAGATCCCGGATTGCTCCGCAAGGGCCACGATCTTGTCCAGCGAGTACGACGATTCCTGTGAGAAGTAGAGGTCGTACTGCATCGAGGGCTGAGCGATGATCTCCGGTCCGAACTGACCATTGCCCAAGTCCTCCCGCAAGGACACAGAGTCTACAAGCACTCTACCCTGCGTGACGTTTTCGAGGCCAAGATAGACCTTCGGCAGGAAGTAGTTGCTCCCCGATCCCCACGTCCCTTCAAGCGTAGCCCAGTCCGATGTGTTCTGCCCGTAGTTCGTGATGACGGTTCCCGTATTGGGTTCGTAACAGTTCGACAGCCACTCGTTGCTGATCTTTCCAACCAGCCCGTAGCTGGACCGGCCGGACACCCTCGGCCCCGCTATGCCTTCGCCGCGGTAAGTGATACGCAATCCATAAGTGGTGTTGGGCTTAACGGATTCGGGGTTGTCCCAGAACTGAAACCGGCACGGATCGTACCACGCCGATTGCAGGTTCTGACCATCGTACTCCAGGACTTGGGTGAGCTGAGCTTTGTTGCCAGCCATATCCTGGAACGCCTCCAGTCCCGATCTGGGGAGGTATCCGTCGTAGATATTCCGGCCACCTATCCATTCAAGCCAAGCCGAACCGTGTAGACTGCTCGCCCACACGCGCAGTAGGTTGATTCCGTTCGCGGCATAAGTCTTATAGATCGGTTCGGTCGCTTGTGCGGGATCAGCGAGGCGCAACGCGTCGTTCAAACCCAGTGGAATAAAGGGACTTCCATCGTCAAACTCAAAGTAGCGGGAGTCTTTCGCACTGACCCTGATGAATCCCTTGCTGCCGGACGGGGAGACAGTGAAACTGAACACAGCCGATTCGGCTGTCGCGCCGGCATCCCGGGCGACAATCTTGTATTGCCAGGTTCCAGTAAGATGGGGAGCGAAACGCACCTTCCAAACAACACCGCCGACGGGGTAATGCCACTCGCGGCTTCGCCCGTCGTCCGCCGTTTTCACCTTGTCATCATAGGGCTGGTATGGGAAAGCCGGCTGGGTGTAAGTAGTGACAAAGTTGTCCGTCGAGAACAGCGCATCTACGGATATCCCGTTGTGAAGCGGGTACTTAGTTGGTTCGATGCCGCTGGGAGGACTGGCGTCGTAAGGCAACTGCAGGTTGGACGCCACCGTGTTCCTGACATCGAAGGTCACCTCGAATTTTGCATATCGGGGCACTGTTTGAGCCGGATAGGAAGCTGTGTTATCGGAGATATAGGTTATGCTCAAACCGGCGCTGGGATTGGCCACTGTGACGGTGGATGCGGGCGTGCAGATGGATGGAGACGGCAAGAGCACGATAAGGAGGCAACTGCCGTGCCCAGAAAGAAGTCGTTGCCGCATGCAATGCCAGTACATGGTCACGGCCCTCAAGGTTTGCCGTAGACGGTTTTCATCTCGAATATACAACAACAAATCCCCATCTGTTTTATCTATCTTCCACTCATATCCTCGTTGACCAACACGCTTAGCGCCAGGGGCTTCGGTCAGAGACTAACGCTTGCCGATCCGGTCCGCAATGTGGAGTGGAGAGCAACAGATTTTCCTTTATTCCCACTCTCCGGCCGAGAGCGGCGATGCCGGCTCATCGCGTCCTTTTGTTTTCTTATGGTTAATGCTTGGCCTGCGAACTGCTACTGGAGTGAGGCAAACGTGGTGTACGGAAAGACCAGGGAGACCGGCAGGGTGACTCCTAATGGCGGTAGCCTGTGCGATTCCGCGCTGGAGTTGGACGCAACTGATGGAAAGGAAAGCAGTTCCTGGTTTCTCTGAGGCGCACTGAAATGAGCGAGACATCTTCCCAGAGCTGGTTCGCATTACATGTTCGATCCCGCCGGGAAAAATCGGTGGCTCGATCCCTCAGCGACAAGGGGTACGACACCTTGCTGCCCCTGTTCCGTGCAAGACGGACCTGGTCCGGGAAGAACCGGGATGTGGAACTGCCCCTGTTTCCGGGATATCTTTTCTGCCGTTTCGATGCAAACAACCGTCTTCCGATACTGACAACAACATGGGTGGATTGCGTTGTGGGGGTCGGAAAGAATCCGTGCCCGATTTCAGAGTCTGAAATCATGGCCGTCAAAACGTTGGCTACATCCGAGTGCGGTGCTGAACCCTGGCCGTTCCTGCGAACCGGTCATCCGGTACGCATCGAAACTGGTCCCTTCTATGGTGTCGAGGGCATCCTGCTCAGGACGAAGCGCCTCGACCGGCTGGTGGTTTCGGTCCAACTCCTGCAGCGGTCCGTGGCTGTCGAGATCGACCGCCGCTGGGTAGTCCCCTGCTCACCTGCGCGCCGTGTGCCTGCCCCCGGCCGCACGACGGAAGCGTTCAATTATCAACAGTGAAGCCCGGTGCGCCTGTTTGTTGGCAGCAAGCCGGGGCGATGCGAGAGGCGCTATGAACGACTTGACGGTTGCGAGGAGTTTGTCGACGAACCAGGCTGTCAGTCCGTGGCGGCAGCAGCGGCGAGAGAACGAAGTCCAGAATGAGACGCTGGACGTCCGCTCCCTCGTGGAGTCGCTGCTTCACAAGAAACTGCAAATCCTTGCGATCATGCTGCTGGTTCTGATCCCGGTCCTCATCGGTTCTTACCTGGCCACACCCTTTTACAGGGCATCCGCCGTGATTCAGATCAACCCTGAGCCCGTTCAGGTTCTTCCCTACCGCGATGTCGCGGACAACGGCAGCGGAGGTTACTTCGAAGCCTACATGGCAACGCAGGATCAACTACTGAGAAGCCCTAGCCTCAGGGATCGTGTCGCAAAGAGGTTGCAAGCAGAGCCGGCGGGCAGCGCGCTGGTTGCGGAAGCTGCCCATTTGGGGGAGCGGCTCGAAGTCAAAAGAATTCCAACTAGCCAACTTTACAGCCTCAGCTATCTGGCGCCGAAACCTGAGACCGCCACTCGAATCGTGAATTTATTCACCGAGGAGTACGTCAAGCAGCATTTCGAGTCGCGCCAGGAGACCAGGGAAAGGGCGCGCGATTCACTCCGGAAGGAACTGAAGATCCTGGAAATGGGAGTGCAGGCTGCAGAGAAACAACTGGTGAGTTACGCCCAGCGCGAGAACATCGTGAAGCCTGAACCGGGCCAGAGCGGCCTGGTCCAGAAGAGGCTGATGATCCTGGACAACGAGATCGCACAAGCCGAAACTGAACTCATACAATCGAAAACCAAGCTGGAGGCGCTTCAGCGTGCCTCCACGAGGAGCTTTCCGGATCGGTTGGTCACTCCGGCTATTACGAGCCTCATCAATAGGGTTCTTCAGTTGGAAAACGAACTTGTCAGCCTTCGGACGACGTATGGGGAACAGTGGCCCGCAGTTAAAGCGAAGCGGACCGAGTTGAACATGGCGAGGGCTCAATTGGACGGTGAGCAGACCGCCACACTGAATCGCGCCGTGGAGCAGGCGCAAGTGGATTTCCAGACGATACAGCGCCGGCTAGCCATGCTGAAGGAAGCGATAACGCGGCAGAAGGGACTCGTGGATAGGCTGGACAGCGCATACATCCAATACAACATCCTGCGACGCGAGGCGGAGGTGAACCAGAAGCTCTATGAGGGGCTGTTGGAGCGCTTGAAACAAACCGGTGTGTCGGGAGGCGTTGAATTCGGGAATATCCAGGTGCTTGAACCAGGGCGCGCCGATCCCAATGTGGCAAGTCCTCGCATCTGGCAGAATGTCGGCCTGGCGTCCATGTTGGGGTTGGCGCTGGGCGCATGCGTGACGCTGCTGGTGGGCTTCTGGGACCGGTCGATTTCAAACCTTGCGGAGGCTGAGCGGCTAGTAGGGCTTCCGGGACTCGGTTCCGTACCATTATGCAAGTCGCTTGCCTCCGGCGGTTCATCCCGCGGCATGCTGTGGCTCAAGAACAAACCCGCGAGGGCGATGGTTCGCGCGGGCTCCAGTGGCATTTCGTCTCCACGCCTCGCAGCTAAGCCGGGCGACTTCGGACCACCTCTTCGACCCGAGATGGCGGAGGCCATACGTGGCATTTGCACCTCACTTCTGCTTTCGCAATCGGACCGGGAACTTCGGGTGATCGTGATCACATCGGCTACTCCCGCCGAAGGCAAGAGCACCATCGCCAACCATATGGCGCGGGCGCTTGCCGACGCAGGCGCCCGAACCCTTCTGGTCGAAGCAGATATGAGGAATCCGATGCTATCGAGAGCCTTCGCATCAAATGTGGAGGCTGGGCTGAGCCTGTTTCTCTCGGGCCATATGCCGCATCTTCCCACGGCCCAGGAAACGGACAACGACAACCTTTTCTTCATCAGCGGGGGACCGCAGCCACCGAATCCAGTGGCTCTATTCAACTCGGAGCGGATGCGCGTATTTCTGAAAGACATGAGTTCGGAGGCCGGTTATCGTTTTATCGTGCTCGATACTCCCCCGGTGCTGGCCGTCTCGGATGCCCGAGTGCTGGCAGCCAGGGCCGACGGCGTGGTTTTGGTGGTTCGAGCGCGGCACACCACCAACAATCTCGTAGTTCGAGCCAGGAATTTGCTGGAAAGTGCCGGCGCCAACATCCTGGGAATCGTTCTGAACGGTACGGGCGGCGAAGACCCGGAGTCGACTTACTACCACCGTTACTACCACAAGGCTTAGAGCAGTTCCGAAGCCCAGCTCAAATCTGCGAACCGTGTTTTCGAAAGCATTAGATGGCGCGCGCCTGTATGTCCGGCGCCAGGCGTCCAGCCCGCTACGATACGCCTGGGAACAGGGCGTCTTGGGGGTATTCGGCTGGATCCCCACGTTGGCGGGCATAGGATGCCGGTCGCTCGCCTACCGCTGCATTCTCAAGATGAACGGACCGGCGGCGATCGAACGGGGAGTAAGGATCCGATTTGCAGAAAACATCACCCTTGGCGAAGGCGCTTACATCGACCAGGGCGTCTATCTGCATGCCTGCCCGAATGGCATAAGGGTCGGAAAGCATTCCTTGGTCATGCACGGCTCGGTGTTGCACGTTTATAACTTCCGCGGCTTGCCACACGCGGGCATCTGGATTGGGGCGAACAGTCTCATCGGCGAGTACAACGTCATCCGAGGCCAAGGCGGCGTACGGATCGGCGACAGGGTCTACACCTCGCCGATGGTTCAACTCGTTGCGGTGAACCATGTGTTCGACGATCCAGGACGGCCGTTCATCGAGCAAGGAATTACGGCGCAGGGCATCGCGGTGGAAGACGACGTGTGGATCGGATCCGGAAGCATAGTGACGGATGGCGTGACGATCGGCAGAGGGTCCGTCATCGCCGCCGGTTCGGTCGTCACGCGCGACGTGCCGCCATACACAGTCGCCGCCGGAACTCCGGCGCGCGTCATCAGGGAGATCGGTAAAGCCAACCGGACTCATCCCCCCAGCGAGGTCTACTTCGAGGAGCAGCCCTATGGAACAAAGTCTTGAAACCAGCGCTGCCGGAACGGTCCTCTCGGTAGTCATCCCAGCTTTGAACGAGGAGCACGGCATCGCCAATATCCTGCAGCGGCTTCACGCTGTGGGCGGGCAACTTGAGCGTATTGGGATCCGCGAACTGGAGGTGATTGTCGTGGATGACGGGTCCGAAGACGCCACGGCGGAGATCGTGGAGCGCACTCCCGGCGTGAAGCTCTTCAGACACAAGGCAAACAGAGGTTACGGCGCCGCGATCAAGACCGGCTTCAGCCACGCATCAGGTTCGCTGCTTGCGTTCCTGGACGCTGACGGTACCTATCCGCCGGAGTCCCTGGCGAAATTGTGCGAGGTCGCACTCGATCGTCGCGCCGATGTGGTCATCGGGAGCAGGAGGTCTGGCGGGGAGAGCCGGATGCCGCTCGTCCGGCGAATCGGGAACCTGATCTGGTCATCGCTGCTGAGCCTGATTGGCAACACCACCGTAGAGGACCCAGCAAGCGGGATGCGCGTGGTTTGGCGGCACTGCCTGGAGAAGCTGTATCCGTTACCGGATGGACTTAACTTCACGCCGGTGATGAGCGCGCGGACGCTGCACGAAAAGCTGACGGTGGTGGAACTTCCCATCCCTTATGCAGAGCGGACAGGCCGATCCAAGCTGAGTATCGTTCGAGACGGCCTCCGTTTCCTGGGCACGATTATCTGGACGGTCCTGCAATACAACCCGGCGCGAATCTTGGAGATGGTTGGCTTTGGGGCTATGAGTGTGGCCGGCGTGATTGGCACGCTGTTCATCGTGGCGCGCTTCAATGGCATTGCCGAGTTGGGGATCTGGGGTGTAGCGGCCGCATACAGCGGTCTGGTGCTGGCGGTCGGAGGCGTGAGCACGCTTTCCCTCGGCATCGCCTCCAATTATCTGGTTGCGCTTTTTCATTCCGGGCCAATCCGGCAACCCAGCCTGGTGGCGAAGGTTCTGGGCGCCCCGGCGGAACAGAATTTCGGGTGGATCGCGGCCACGCTATCGGCGTGTGGTGCCGGTGCCGGCGCGCTCAGTCTGATCCTGGCTCTTCAGGGGTGGGAGATCACGCGGCTCTGGTTTTGGTTGCTGGGCAGCGCACTTTGCCTGTTGAGCGGTATCCAGCTTGCGCTGTTTTCCATGCTCCTTCGCGTTATACAGACCCTCAATCACAGACACGAGCGCATCGGCGCCGATCTTGGTGCGGATCTTTGTCCCGCTCCGATTCCCGGCGTCAGGCAGGCGATTTTGAGCGGTTCGCGCATTGCACGATAGAGCCTATGCCGGAAGGAACTGACGATCGTTCTGGCCGCGCAGTGTTTCTTGATCGCGACGGCGTTCTGAACCGAACCATCTTGCGAAGCGGAAAGCGCACATCACCGAGGACGCTGGACGAGGTGGAGGTCATGGCCGGTGCGGAACGGGGGTGCAGCAGTTTGAGGGCGGCGGGTTACGTCCTGGTAATGGTGACCAACCAACCAGAAATCGCACGCGGAATACAGAGACCCGAATCGCTCGGTGAGATCAACCGCTGGTTGAGTGAACGATTGTGGATTCACAGTGTCAAGGTGTGCCCCCACGACGACCAGGATGAGTGCGACTGCCGCAAGCCCAAGCCGGGAATGATTCTGGAAGCGGCCGAGGAGCTGAGAATCGACCTCAGGCAGAGTTACTTGGTCGGCGACCGCTGGCGCGACGTAGAGGCCGGCCGTCGTGCCGGCTGCCGCACGGTACTGATCACGGGTGATGGCGAAGAGACCGTGGAGCCAACTCCCGATTTCACGGCAGCGTCCTTAGCCGAAGCGTCCGAGTGGATATTGGGAGAGGTGGGACGGTAACAAGGGTATGGCAGTGACGAACAATCCGGTGCAATTCGTCGCAATTCAAAGCGAGAACCGTGGCACCCGGCCCATCAAACCCGTCCGCGGGGTGCAGTTCCCGGATGCAGGCCCGGCTTTGGCAGACCTCCGGCGGTCCAGACCCGAGAACGCCGTAGACGTTCTGCTGGTGAACCCGCCCTCGCCGGATGGAGGCCTATACATTCGGACGCAGCATCGCGTCGGCCGCCGCAGCCGGGAGGAGATGGTATGGCCGCAATGTTCGCTTGCCCAACTCGCGGCTATGCTCCACCCGGACTACTCCGTGTGTGTTGTGGACGCCATAGCGGAACGGATGTCGTGGCCGGCGTTTGAGAATCTACTTCGACAGAAGGCGCCGAAATACTACCTTACCCATGTCACCGCGCCGACATTGACGAACGATATGTACGGGGTGATGTTAGCCAAGAGCATGGGCGCGCAGACGATAGCCTTCGGCACCCACGTCACACCGATGCCTTTCGAGACGATGCGGGACTATCCGGCTCTCGACTTCGTACTGCGCGGCGAGCCGGAACTTACGCTTCGCGAGTTGATCGACGTTCTCGAAAGCAACGAGGCGAACCGGCCTGAGTGGATTGCCAAGCTGTTGCAGAAGGCCGACCCACAGTTTCAATCAGGGGAGCAGGAAACGCCCACCCTGGTGGCGATCAAAGGAATCGTGTGGCGGGACGCGGGCCAGATCCGCCAGAATCCGGATCGGCCATTCATACCCGACCTGGACGATCTACCAGTTCCCCTTTACCACCTATTACCGCTCGATCAGTACCGGATGCCGATGATGAAAGGCCGCTTCTGCTTTGTACTCACAAGTAGAGGTTGCCCGGCGGGTTGCAAGTTCTGTATCAAGCACGTCTCCTATCAGTGGTCCGTGCGGCTGCTTTCTCCACGGCGCGTCGTCGACGAGATCCGTATCCTTTACAATCGCGGCATCCGCAACATCCACATGTACTCCGACCTGTTCACAGTAAATCGCGAACAGGTGATGGGCATCTGCGAACTGATTCTGAAGGAAGGCCTGAAGATCAAGTGGACGTGCAACAGCCGTGTGGACTATGTGGACGAGGAGATGCTCCAGATGATGGGGCGTGCCGGTTGCTGGATGATCTCCTGGGGGATTGAGACCGCCGACGAAACGATCCTGCGGAAAGCCGCCAAGGGCGCCAGCCTGAAGAATGTCCGCCTGGCGTTGGTTTGGGCGCACAAAGCGGGGATCAAGAATTGGGGGTACTTCATCATCGGGCTCCCCGGCGAAACGGTGGAGACGATTCGAAAGACGATTGAATTCGCGAAAGCGCTACCGCTCGAGATAGCTCTTTTCCATATCGCCGCGCCGTATCCTGGAACGCCTTTCTTCTTCGAGGTGTTGAAGAACGGTTGGTTCCGCGAGGGAACGAGGTGGGAACAGGTCGACATGGATAGAGAGACGGTGCTGCAGTATGAGAATCTTTCCGCCGAGGACCTGATGTACTGGCAGCGCCGGGCGTTCAGAGAATGGGCGTTTCGCCCCGGACCCGCGTTCACGTACCTGAAGATGCTGTGCAGCGATCCTCGCACACTCAAGCGGGCAATCCGTGTGGGCATTGAGCATCTCGGCTGGGCGTTGCGCGGTTCGCGATGAAAGACCGCTGGGACGTACTATAGACGGAATTCAGCAGATGCGTGGATTTGAAACGGCTGGAAGTTCCGCTTCCATGACAGACATCAGGAAGCTAGGGTTGGCAGCGTTGGCCTTTGCGGTTGCCATCTGGGCCGGCGCCGCTGTCCCCTTCCATGTCCTCCAACTGCCCTTGATTGCGACGCTGCTGGCGGTAGCCGGTTTGGCGGCCGCCACGCTCCAGCTCAGGAACGGCATTCTGGGCCTGACGGTTCTCGTTGCCAGCGCAGTTATGTTCCCAATGGAGTATGGATGGAGCGGGAGGAACCCGTTGAATGTTACCCTCCCCCTGGCAGCAGGCATCGTTGCTATTTGGCTTTTGGGTGTGCTTGTGCTCCGGCGGCACACCGGGCTTGTCCTGTCCCGGGATGTGTACGCGGTAGTAATCTTCATGGCTCTTGGTGTGGCCTCATTTGTGGTTGGCCAGTTTCCCAAAGACGGCATGGCCGGTGCTCCGCTAGCAGCCCAAGCGGCGGGACTTATATTGTTGCTGGTATCAGGTGGGCTGATGCTGGCGGTGGGAAGTCTGGTTCGTCAACTTCCAGACTTACGGTTTCTAACGTGGGTGTTCGTGGGTGCGGGAAGCGTTACCTGCATAACGCAGACCTTCCCCGGTCTAGATATGGTGGGGCGGTGGGTGGTTGGTGGCTCCGTGGGCAGCTTGTTCTGGGTATGGCTGGTGGCTGTCACTTTGAGCCAGTCCGCCTGTAATCGCGATCTGAAGCTGCTTACGCGTCTCTTTCTCCTCTCCATCACTGCGGTGGTTCTATACCGCGGCCTCTTTGTAGCACGATCCTGGTCTTCCGGTTGGGTTCCGCTTTTGGTTACCGTCGGCATTGTGGTGTTTTTCCGCTCGCCTCGCGTCGCAGTCAGTCTGGCTCTGCTGATTCCCCCGATTGCCTTATTATGGGGCGGCCGAATCATCCAATCCATTTCTGATACAGAGCATTACA
>JAJFUV010000113.1 GCA_021372245.1 Terriglobales bacterium | reverse complement strand
TTCCGGTCGGGAAGCGCCCTTCAGCGCTTCCGAATGCGATCTGAATTTCATAGCCGATCGCGGATGGCAGCTTTGAGCCATCGTGCCCCACACCGTGCGAGTAACGGCCGCGCGAGGTGTCCAGGATCGAAACGCCGCTGTTGCCATCCAGTCGAAGCCAGAAGTCGACTTCGAATTCGAAGTCACCGAACTCTTCCTTCGTGTAGAGCCACGACTGGTGGTCCGCCTTGCCCAGGTGCCGCTGGCCGACCATCGTTCCGTCGCTGAGCACATCCCAGACTCCGTCGCCAACCACTTCCCAACCATCCAGGTTCTTGCCGTTGAACAGGCTCACCCACTTCGGCCCTGCATAGGCCAGGCAGGTGAAGAAGACCAGCAGCGCGGGCAGCTTCTTCACAGCGCATTCCCTCCCTTCAGTTGACAGTAGACCTATTCTATCCGGGATTCCCTCGCTGGGAGCGGGTTTGCTGGCTGGGGACACAAAAAAGCCGGGAGACTGGCGTCTCCCGGCGACTTACTGTTCAGTGCAAGGTTCAGGACTTCGCTTTCAAGATTTCCGCACTGCCGCTGCGCAGCGGCATTTTCACCTTCGGCACCGCCAGGTAGCCAACCACCTGGTTCTTGCGCACCTGGTTCACCACAATTTCATACGGGATTCGCGTGCCGCCGGTGTAGAACTGCACGGGCTCGTTGATTGTCTTGTCTCTCTTTTCCACACGACGGTCGTCCGCCAGCACTACCAGCGTGAAGCGGTTCCGCTTTACGTCGGCCTTCCGCAAGGTCAACTGGATGTCGCCGACTCTTTGCGGGGTAGAGCTCTTGGGGAGAGTGAACTCGAAGTAGTCGCGGTCGCCCAGCTTCTTAAGGGCTTCCAGCTCCTTGGAATTCGTCGCAATCAGACCGCTCATCACGCCCATGTCGCCGGTAACGCGCTTCAGATCGGCTTGCGTTCCGCTCAGGTCCGTGCGGGTGGAGGCCACATCGGTCCTGATCCCGGTGATGGCTTCATTTACTTGCGTCGAGGCTTCCGCGTTGGACTGTTTCAGTTCGGTCAGTTTCTGATCGAACTCCTGGTCCTTCTCGTTCATCTTCGAAAGAACTTCACCCGCCTTCTTGCTCGCGGTTATCTGGGCCCGCTTCACGCCGGTTCTGGCTTCGTTCCGGGCGGTTTCCAGTTGTTGACTCATGTTCCCCAACGTCTGGTCCACTTCGCCCTTGGCCGCCGCGAGGTTGGCCTGCATCTGGCCATGGAACTGTTCAAGCTGCTGTTGTTGCGTTTGCGTCAGACGCTGAAGATCCTGACGGACCGAGGCCACCTGCCGGCTTTGATAGAACAGGCCGCCAAAGGCGGCGATGAGCGCCGCGGCAAGAACATAGACGCTCCAGCCGGTCGCCGGGCGCACCCTGGTCGGGCTGCCCTCAGTATCGTTTGTCATGGTCGTGACCTCCTCGTCACTCGCATCCTGGGAATTTGTGGTTCCCATTCTTTACCGAGCACTTGCCGGGCCACTGTATAAGTCCCCGTTTTTCAATATATTGATTGCTTGTCTAGGCTGGACCCGGTAATTCTTGCCATTGGAGAGCCGGACTACGGGGTAGCAAGACTTACCGGCCACAAGTTAATGATAAGCGGGTTTAGAGAGGTGCTACTAGTCTTGTATCAGTTCGCTTCTGCGGCCTCACCGCGAAAGCACGTACTCGGCGAGGTCCCTTAGCATCTGCTCGCTCAAGCCTCTAGTCGAGCCGTGTTTGTCCTCTGGATTGTCCCGCGTGAGGACGTCCATCATCGTCCGGGAACGCCCGTCATGCAGATAAGGCGCGGTCCGCCAGACCTCGATGAGGGTGGGCGTGTCGATCGCCTTGCCGCTGTCGATGCCTGTAGACGTGCCCACATCGTAGGCCTTTTTTGATGTCAGTTCCGGGCCGTAGTGGCACTTGGCGCAGCCCGCGTTCATGAATACACTCTTGCCGCGGACGGCCGCCGGGCTCAGCCTGCCCTCGTGCGTAAGGTGCGGGCTCGGGACCGGCTTCAGGGCCTTGAGATATTCATCGATGGCTGCGGCGTCCTCTTCGGGACGCACTGCGAACTGGATGAACTTGATTCCTGAACGGACTGCGGACTCAGCGTCCTCTCGCACTGCAAGGCTCATGGCCGGCGGTGTCTTGTGGGCGAGCAGCATACTTCTCGAGTTCTTCGGATTGCCGATGCCATCGTTGAGCAGATCCCAATTCAGCGCGTCGGCCCGCGCATCGGGGTGGCAACTCGCGCAGCTTTGCCATTGCTGAAAGCAGAGAGTGCCGTCGTTGAAGAAGAGCTCACCCTTGCGTCTGGGTGTCATCGGAATTTTGGGGCCCAGGGCGATAGATCGCACTCCGTCGTTGGAAGAGGCGTTCAGGTCAGCTACGGCCAGGCTGTCGGAGAAATACTCGGCGGCGTAAGCCTTTCCGCCGATGAGGGTCAAGCCTCGCGGGCCCCGGCCGGTCAGCTTGATGCGCCGTCGCAATCCCGTGAGAAAGGACAGATCGCTGGATGCTGAGGCTGCGCCAGCTTCCCTGGCCAGCTTGGTGTGCAGGCCAATGCGATCTATCACGCTCAGCTCGTGGGTTCCAGCGTGTGCGACGGCGATCAGCTTGCCGTCGGCGCTGCAGGCCACGCCCCAGGGATTGGCTGCGCCGAGGTGGACGTCGTCCAGCAACACGGTGTTGAGCGATTTGCCTGCGCTCACATCGATGATGCTCAGCGCGTTGG
>JAJFUV010000111.1 GCA_021372245.1 Terriglobales bacterium | reverse complement strand
ATCCGGGCCGGTTTCGGCTTGTTCCACAACTTCCTGCCGGTGTTCATCGGCCCGCGGCAGCGCGGATTCAACAACCCGCCGTTCCTGCTGGCCGAATCGTTTGAAGCCGCCGGAGGCAACGTACCTTCCATCACTCTCGCCAACCCCTTCCCAGGAGCGGGCGCTATCAGCCCGAACCCGAGCGTGACGGCGGTTCAGCGCGACATCAAGAACAGCGAGAGTTATCAATGGAATTTCACGTTGGACCGGGAGCTTCTCGCGAACCTCGGACTGCGCGTTTCTTATGTCGGCAACCGCGGCAACCATTTGCCGTGGTACAACTACCCGGTCAACCTCTCGAAGGAGCAGATTCCCGGCGCCATCCAGCCGAACCGGCCCTATCAGCCGTGGTCGGATATCCTGCTTCTGGCGGGCGGTGGGAACTCGATCCTGCATGCGCTGCAGGTCGAAGTCGTGAAGCGTTACTCCAACGGTTTGAGCTTCCAGATGGAGTACTCGTGGAACCGCTCCCTCGACGACGTGCCTGTCGTCGGAGGCCCGCAGAATCCTTACAACGCCCGCATCGATCGCGGCAATTCGGACCAGATCAAACGTCATATGTGGACGTTCGCAGGCAGCTACGATTTGCCTTTTGGTAATGGCAGGAAGTACCTCTCGGCTGCCCATCCACTCGTGAAGCATGCGTTGGGCGGTTGGCAGATCTCCAGCATCACGTCCATCCGCACGGGCAATCCGTTCACGCCCTCGTTCAATGCTACGCAAAGCGGCTGGCGCGGTGGCCGTGCCAGCGTGGTCGCGGGCGCGAATCTCTATCCGTCCGAACAGACCCTGGACCAGTGGTTCAATTCGGCGGCCTTCTACACGCCTGATGCCTACACTTGGGGCAACGCCGCCCGCAACATGCTGTTCAGCCCGGGCGAAATCATGATCGACGCCAGTGTACTGAAGGACTTCACGCTGTACGAGCGCTTCAAACTACAGTTCCGCGGCGAAGCCTTCAACTTGCCCAACCACCCCAACTGGGGCGGTGCGGCCGCGAACATCTCGACCCTGGCCACGGTTGGCAAGATTTCCAGCCGCGGTTCCGAGCGCCAGGTGCAGTTCGGATTGAAGCTCCTGTTCTGAGGAGACAATCCTTCGCTTGACCTTGGAGAACGGCGGGCTGCAAACACAGCCCGCCGTTCGTGTTTTTGTCCAGCCGTTACATACTTCTCATATTGAAAGTAACTACCTTGACTCAAGACCGAAACTACCGTACACTTCCGGACGGTGGCGGCACTGGTACCACTATGAAGAGAATTGGTTTGCTCGTAGTCTTTTTCAGCGGCTCCCTGCTCGCGCAGCCAGCTGCTCCCACACTGCGTTGGTGGCAAAAGGAGCCGTTGCGCATCTCTGACATTGTCACCAGCATGGACCGCATCGACGGCGTTCCACCCGCGGAACTCGCCGAGTGGAAAGCGTCGCGCGGCTTTAACGCGGAACACCTCGAGATCATGGGGATGGAAGGCGGCCTGGACGACCAGGAGTTTTACTTCAAGAGTAAAGTCGCCGGCCGCGTCAACCGCGACTACCTGGGCGAGTATGTCAAAGAGGCCCACAAGCGCGGCATCCGGGTGATGATCTACTTCAACGTGCACTGGTACCGGACTGCGTTCGGCGCCAAGCACCCCGACTGGCAGCAGATCACCGAATCCGGCAAGCCGGTCGATGGCGTTTACGATAACGGCACGGATTTCTGTCTGAACACGCCGTGGCGCGAGTGGTGCTTCCAGGTGCTTCGCGACCTGGCCGCCTATGGCGTGGACGGCATCTTTTATGACGGCCCTGTGTACCGCGCCGAGTCTTGCTACTGCAATTACTGCCGGGCGAAGTACCGCAAGCTGTACGGCGAGGAAATGCCCTCGAAGCAAGTCCGCCGCGGATTGCCGTTCAAGCGCCTGCTCGATTTCCAGGTGTCGAGCATGGCCGAGTACTTCAAGGACTCGAACCATGTTTTGAAGTCCATCAATCCCAACATCGCCTTCTATACCAATGGTGGCGTGCGAGGAGCCAACTGGGCCACGGCGCGCATTAACCGCGCCCTGGTTGAACACGAGGACCTGCTGGGCAGCGAAGGCGGCTTTATCGGCGGCGACCTGACGCGCGTTCCGTTGTGGAAGCCGGGCCTGACGGCGCGAATGCTTGAGACGCAGGCGGGCGGCAAGCCTACCGTGATCTTCTCGGCCGCGGCGCTGAAGCCTTGGACATTCTCACTGCTGCCGAAACCCGAATTGCGGCTCCTGTACGCCGACACTATCGCCAACGCAGCCAGCGTCTGGATGGGACTGACCAGCTTCGATTTCAAGCAGCCCGAAATCGACGCCATCGCGGAGATGAACCGGCTGGTGGCGAAGAACGCCTCCTATTACACGGGCACCCGTTCAGAAGCCAAGGTGGCCATCGTATGGTCAGAGACCACGGCCAACTTCTACTCCGGCTCACCCGCGCAGATGATCGACATCGATCGGATCCCGTCCCGAACCGCCGTGGGCAACGTGGACCAGGAATTCTCCGGCGTCTCGGAGGCGTTGCTGCGCGCACACATCCCGTTCGATGTCATTGATGACGTCACGCTGGAGCGCGAGCCGCTGTCACGCTACTCCGCCATTTTCATGCCGAACGTCGCCTGCATGAGCGACCAGGCGGCGGCGCGCGTGAAGGAGTACGTCGAGAAAGGCGGAAACCTGTTCGCCACCTTCGAGACTTCGCTCTACGACGACACCGGGATCCGGCGGGACAACTTCGCGCTGGCGTCGCTGTTCGGCGTCACCGACAACAAACGTATTGTAGGGCCGACCCGCTGGGACTTCATGAAGCCGGTCTCTCAGCATTGGATGCTCGAAGGCACCTATCGCGAGCTGTTGCCGTCCGCCACCTATTATGTGCGTGTTAAACCCGAAGGCGCCGAGGTGCCGCTGCGATTCACGGTCCCGCTGAAGGGCCGCTACGACGGCGTCCCGCCTGTGTCGCCGGATCCGGCGCTGGCCATAAAGCAGACGGGCAAAGGAACGGCGGTATACTTCGCTGGAGACTTCGGAAATACGGTGGCGGCCTTCCGGCTGCCGGAGTTCCTCAGAATGGCCGCTAACGCGGCGCACCGCATGGCGCCCGCCCCGGTCGAAGTGTCGAACATCCCGGGTTCGGTGGAAGTGGTCTGGCGTTCGCAACAGAACGGACACCGCAAGCTGCTCCACCTGGTCAATTTCACGGGCGAGATGACGCGACCCATCACGCGGGTGCTCCCGGCGAGGAACGTGGTTGTGACGCTCCCGGTGGGCGAATCCGCGACAAAAGCTTACACACTGGTGCATCCGCAGCCACTCACGTTGAGTAAGAACAGCCATGGCCGCGTGACGGTGAGCGTCCCACGCGTCGACGAATACGAGGTGGTAGTGTTCGAGAAATGAGACGCACCCTGTTAGTCGCGCTGCTGGTTCTCGCTTCGCTCGCGCAGGCGCAGGTCCGTCCGAGCGAAGCCGAACTGCAGGCCTACTTGAAGGATCTCTGCGATTGGACGCTGACGCTCGACGTGGGCAGCGGCCAGTTGAAGAACACGAAGGACACCCCGTGGTCGATCTTCATAAACGGGAACCTTGCAAGGATGCTGATGGCGGGCTACCAGATCACGGGCAACCGCGCGTATCTCGACGAAGCGCTGCGCTGGGCGGACACGTTTGTCCAGCAGCAGCGGATCGTGATCACGTCGAAGGGCGAGGAAGGCGGCTACTGGGCCGACGCGGGCCCTACCGGCAACATCTACTTCGGCGATGCCGGAACAGCCGCCACAGCCCTGGCGCTCGCTTGCCGCTATGCCACGCCGGCCCGCCAGCAGATCTACCAGCGCGCCATGGACCGTTATGTGCGCTTCGTCTACCAGGGCTCAGTCGACGATCCGCAGGGCAAGGGGCGCGGCGCGGCCACAACCTGGTTTGTCGAATCACCGGCAGCCAAGGGCGCCATCGGCACGGGTTATTACCGGGGGCATTTGAGCCGGCATCCTTACACGGTTGCAACGGCCACCACCGCCGCGGCTTTCTTCGCCCAGTACTTCTCGCTCACCCGCAGGCCTGAAATCGCGCGGGACGCATACGCGGCGGCAAACTGGCTTCTCAGCCTGCAGGTGCCCGAGGGCGGCATCCCATACATCATCGACGGCACTAGCCAAACTTTTTGGCCGTTGGCGGTGATGACCTACTGCGGCGAAGGTTTCATCGGCGTGCATACGTTGATTGAGGACCAGGTGGCGCGCGAGCGAGTCGCGCGCGGCATCAAGCCCAGTATCGAGTGGCTGCTCAAGACGCAGAACGCCGACGGCACCTGGGGCGCAACCCGGAGCGACGATCAGCAGCGTAGTGCGGGCGTGTTGTCTCTGCTCAATTGGTACTACACCAAAGTGGACCACGACCTGCGCGTCCGCGCGGCCGCCGACAGATACATCGCGTTTCTACTGGATCCGGCCAACAGCCGCACGCACGGCGTGAAGGAACTGGTCCGCACAACCGGTTTCGTGGGGCTGGCCATCGCGGAAGTGCTGCGGCCCGGCATCACCTTCCAGGGCGGTCTTGCTCCGGACGAAGCGCCGGTCGACGTCATCACGGGCGGCGGATATTTCCCGGTGATGATCGGGCTCGGTGGCGACGAAGCCCTCGCCGTGGTTCGCGGTGGCGGCGCGCACATGGGGCGAGGCGGCCGGCTCGATATCGTGCGCACGAAAGATGGTGGAAAGACGTGGTCGGCGCCGCGCACCGCCATCGACAGCACGGAAGACGATCGCAACCCGGCGTTCGGCGTGCTCAAGAACGGCACGATTCTACTGGCTTACGCGGTTCTCTCCGGGTACGACGCTTCCGGAAAACGCTTGTCGCCCGACCGATCCCGGTGGTTGTTCGACGGCGTCTATTGCGTGGCCTCGCATGACAAGGGTACGACGTGGTCCCGCCCCCAGCGCAGCGAAGCCATCCACAAGTTTTACGCTGGTCAGGGCGCCGTGTCGCCTTTCAGCAAGATCATCCAGTTGCGCGACGGAACGGTTGTTATGCCGGTCTACTTTGAGTTCCACGACCAGCGCGGCAACGAGAGCTACATCTTCCGCTCGCGCGACGGGGGCCGCAGTTGGGGCGAGCCTTCCCTGCTCGGCAAACACTTCAACGAAACGTCGGTCGTGGAACTGGCCGACGGCCGCTTGCTCGCGGCCATGCGTTCGGAAAAGGGTGGTCACATCGCTACTGTGCATTCAAGCGACGGCGGACGCACCTGGACCGAGCCTCGCGTCGTCACGCGCGACAGCGAGCATCCGGCGGACATCATCCTCACTCGCGCGGGCGAGGTGGTGCTGACCTTCGGGCAGCGCAACCGGCCTTTCGGCGTACAAGCTCTATTGAGCCATGACGGAGGCGTTACTTGGGACCTGAGCCGGAAGATGATTCTGGCGGGCGACGCTCTCAATGGCGACTGCGGCTATCCGAGCTCGGCGGAACTCACCGGCGGCCGCATTTTGACTATGTACTACCAGGTGGATGACACCGCCGATGCGCCGCGCAGCGCGCGTGCGCGTGCCATCGCCTGGGAAATTCCAAGCGGGCAAACGCTGCCCAAAAAGAAGGGAGACTGAAATGGATCGCCGAAAATTCCTATCCACCGCTACGGCCGCAGGCGTGGCGGTGAGTCCGGCCATCGTGAGCGCACAAGACAAGCCCGCCTTGCTGGGCGGTACACCGGCGAAGAAGGGCAGATGGCCGGGTTGGCCCGTCTTCGATCGGAAAGAGGAAGACGAACTGCTGGGCGTGCTGCGCAGCGGCAAGTGGTACCGAGGCCTTGGCAAGCTCAACGTGGATCGTTTCGAAGCCGCTTATGCGCAGTTGACCGGCGCCAAACACTGCCTGGCCACGGCCAATGGCACCAGCGCGCTTTTGGTTTCGCTCAACGCGTTGGGTATCCAGGCGGGCGACGAAGTGATTCTGCCGCCGTATACGTTCGTGGCCACCGTCAACGTCATCCTCATGATGAATGCGCTGCCGGTGTTTGTCGACTCCGACCGTGAAAGCTCGCAGATCGACGCCGGTAAGATCGAAGCTGCGATCACCCCCAGAACCAAACTCATCATGCCGGTGCACCTGGGCGGCTCGGCCGCGGACATGGACACCATTCTAGCCATCGGCAAGAAGCATGGCATCCCGGTGGTGGAAGACGCCTGCCAGGCGCACCTGGGCGAGTGGCGTAACCGCAAGGTCGGCACATGGGGTGCCACGGGCTGCTTCAGCTTCCAGGCCTCCAAGAACCTCAATTCCGGCGAAGGCGGGGCGATTCTCACCAACGACGATGAGATCGTCGAGAAGTGCTACGCGTTCCACAACAACAGCCGGGGCCGTAAAACCGAGGGCTACGATTTCACATACTCCGGCCGCGGTCTCAACCTGCGCATGACCGAATTCCAGGGCGCGCTGTTGATGGCACAGATGTCGAGACTGCAAGCCCAGTCAAAGCTCCGCGAGCAGAACGCGCAGTACCTGAGCAGTATGCTGAAGGAAATCGGCGGTGTACCGCCGGCGAAGATGTACGACGGATGCACGCGCAACGCTTACCACCTGTATATGTGGCGGTACCAGCCCGAACAGTTTGCCGGCCTTTCCCGCGCAAAGTTCATGAAGGCCATGTCGGCCGAGGGCATCCCCGTCTCCGGCGGCTATAGCCCGCTCAACAAGGAACCGTTCATCAAGAAGACAATCGAGGGCCGTGGTTTCCGTGCGGCGCACCCCAAGGAATCCATCGAAGGGTGGGAGGAACGTACACGCTGCCCCGAGAACGACAAGCTTTGTGCGGAAGCGCTCTGGCTGACGCAGACCATGCTGCTGGCAACGCGCCAGGACATGGAACTGATCGCCCAGGCAGTCCGCAAGATCAAGAAGCACGCTAACGAATTGGCGAAAGCCTAGACCTGGAGTTCATTTATATGATGAAACACGCTATTGGTGTGTCCGCGGCGCTTGCGTCGTTGCTGTGGCTCGGCGCCTGTACGAAGCCCGCGCCTCAGCAGGAAACCCAGAAACCCATGGCAAGCGGAAAATTGACTGCGAAGACTTACAATTCCGGCTTCGCGCTGGCCCATGACACCTACAACGGCATGGGCACCGCCAGCGACGGTAAGATCTACTACGTCCTGAGCGCCGAGCCGCAGGATGTAGCCGGGCAGATGTTCGTTTATGACCCGGCTACGGACAAGACGAAGTTCGTCGGCGATTTGACCGAAGCCTGCGGCGAAAAAGGCATGAACGTGGTGAGCCAGGGCAAGAGCCACGTCAATTTCGTCGAGTCAAACGGCAAGCTGTACTTCTCCACGCACATAGGCTACTACAGCATCATCGACGGCATGGAGAAGGTCGGCATCCCCACCAAGGGGTACAAGCCGTACCGTGGCGGGCATTTCCTGTCCTATGACATGGCCACCGGCAAGTTCGAGGACTACGGTCTGGAACCGCATGGCGAAGGCATCATGACCTTTGCGATGGATCCCCAGCGCGGCCGGCTCTATGGGCTCACCTGGCCGACCGGGTATTTCATCCGCTACGACCTGGCGAAGAAAGAGATGAAGGACCTGGGCAAGTTCAACGAGATGGGCGAGAACGGCAAGGGCGCGACCTACCGCACCATCTGCCGGTCGTTCAGCATCGATCCGCGCGACGGCTCGGTTTACTTCTCGGTGGGCAGCGGCGCTATCCTCCGCTACAACTACGAAACGGAGAAAGTGGCTCCCGTCCAGGGTGACGATCTAAAGAAGGACTACTTCGGCCTCTATGACGTCACCTCGCCCGGCCACATGGCCTACAATTGGCGCCAGACCTTCTGGTACGCACCAGAGAACATGATTTACGGCGTCCACGGCAATTCCGGCTATCTGTTCCGCTTCGACCCCAAGGCCGAGCGCGTGGAAGTGCTGGACCGGTTGACGTCGCTGCCGTCCCAGCGCAGCGGCATGTATGACCAGTTCAGCTACGGCTACCTTGGCTTCACGCTCGGGCCCGACGGCCGCACGATCCACTACCTGACCGGCGGTCCGGTCTATGTGGATGGCAAGCGCGTTCGCGGCAAGGAAAGCACGGCGAAGGGTGAGTCGAAGGGCACCGAAGATCTGCACCTTGTCACGTACGACATTCCTACGGCGAAGTATAAGGACCAGGGCGCCATCTTCTACCAGAACGGCGAACGGCCCAGCTATGTGAATTCCATCGCCGTCGGCAAGGACGGGGCAGTGTACTTCATGGCTCGCATGAACGAAAACGGGAAGATGCGGGCGGACCTGGTGAAGATTCCGGGACCATTCAAGAACAACTAATCGCTCGCGACCGGACTCTCCGCCGCTTTTCTCTTTCTAGCTGCCTGGCGGGCGCTCCAGGCCCTCTGGACGCCCGCCAGGTACGTGTAGAACACGGGCGTGAGATACAGAGTCACGAGTTGTGAGAACAGCAGTCCTCCCACCACAGCCAATCCCAATGGCTGACGAGCTTCCCCGCCCGCCCCATATCCCAACGCAATAGGAATCGCACCCAGTAGCGCCGCCATGGTTGTCATCATGATGGGCCGGAAGCGAATCAGGCAGCCCTGGTAGATGGCCTCCATGGGCGGCATGCCGCTCCGCTCTGCCTCCAGCGCGAAGTCGATCTGCATGATGGCGTTCTTTTTCACGATACCGATCAGCATGATGAGTCCCACGAAGGCGTAGATGTTCAGATCCATGTGGAACAGGTAGAGCGTGAGCAGAGCGCCCACGCCGGCCGAGGGCAAACCCGAGAGGATCGTCAGGGGGTGGATGTAACTCTCGTACAGGATGCCGAGCACGATGTAGACCACCATGATGGCGATGATGAGCAGCACCCACAGGTTGGTCAACGATCCTTCGAAGGCTTTCGCCGCTCCCTGGAAGGTCGTGCTGATGGTCGCGGGCAGACTCTCGTCCGCGATTTGCCTCACCTTGGACACGGCCCCGCCCAACGACGCGCCCGGCTTCACACCGAATGAGACGGTGACCGCAGGCAACTGGCCGTAGTGGTTCACAGACTGTGGTCCGTTCTCGACCGCAACGCGCGAGAGGGTGTCGAGCGGAATCAGTTTCCCGCCCGTGGACTTGAAGTAGAGCTTCGAAAGCGCCGCCGGATCCAATTGGTACTGTGGCAGCAGTTCGAGTAGTACCCTGTATTCGTTCGTGGATGAGTAGATGGTGGAAACCCACCGCGGACCGTACGCATCGTAAAGGGCATTCTCGATGCCCTGGGCGCTCACCTGCATGGCGGCGGCCTTGTCGCGGTCGATGCTCACGCGTACTTGCGGACTCTCGACCATCAGGTTGGTAGTGACATCCTCCAGCTCGGGCAGTTCCGACAGCTTGCCTTCCAACATGCGCGAAGCCGCGTAAAGCTCCTCTTTGTCCGGCGACTGAAGCGAGAACTGATAGAAGCTCTTGGTGACCTGCCCGCCGATCCGTATGGTGGGCGGATTCTGCAAATAGGACTTTACGCCCGGCAGTTTCGCGAGCTTCGGTTTCATGCGCGCAATGATGTCGCCCACAAGCACGTCACGATCCGAGCGGGGCCGCAAGTGCACGACGATCTGGCCGAAGTTCTGGCCACCCAAGGACGAAGACGCCGCGCCTCCCACCGTCGAGACCAGGGAATCCACGTCCGGATCCGCGTTGACAACGCCGGCGACCTGGTGCTGCAGGGCGACCATCTCGTCGAAAGACGCGCCCTGCACTCCTTCGGTCGTGACGGCCATCTGGTCGGTATCCTGATCTGGGATAAAGCCTTTCGGGATGATGACAAACAGCACGGCGGTGGCCGCCAGCACCACGACGAAAATGACCATGGTCACGGGCCGGTACCGCAGCACCCATTGCAAGCTCACGTCATAGGCGTGAAGCATGCCGTCAAAGAAGCTCTCCGTGACGCGGTAGAACCAGAAACGCCGCTGCTCGGCGGGCGGCCTCAGGAAGCGGCTGCACAGCATGGGGGTCAACGTAATCGAAACGACGCCGCTGATGAGAATCGCCGCGCAAATGGTGACGGCGAACTCCTTGAACAACCGCCCCAGCACGCCTCCCATGAACAGCACGGGGATGAAGACGGCCGCGAGCGAGAGGGTCATGGAAACGATCGTGAAACCGATTTCCTTGGAACCCGTGAGCGCCGCCTCGTAAGCCGGTTTGCCCATCTCGATGTGCCGGACGATGTTCTCCAGCATGACGATGGCGTCGTCCACCACGAAGCCCACGGCCAGAATCAGGGCCATCATCGACAGGTTGTCCAGGCTGTAGTTGAGCAAGTACATCACCGCGAATGTGCCGATGACGGAGAACGGCAGCGCCAGGCTCGGGATGATAGTAGCCGAGGCGTTGCGCAGGAACAGGAAGATCACCATCACGATCAGGACAAGCGTAAGCAGCATGGTGAACTTCACGTCGTTGTAGGAATCGCGGATGGTTTCCGAGCGGTCGTAGAGCACGCCCATGTGCACCGACGGAGGCAGTTCGGCCTGGAAGACCGGAATCAGCTTCTTCACGCCATCGGTGACTTCAATCGTGTTGGTGCCCGGCTGGCGCTGGATGGCCAGGGTGACGGCGCGCTGCATGCCACGCTTGTTCATGTGCCAGGAGGCGGTTCTTTCGTCTTCCACCCCATCGTGCACCTCGCCCAACTCCTCCAAGCGGATGGGCGAGTTGTTCCTGTAGCTCACCACCAGCGGCTTGTACGCGTCGGCCGTAACGAGTTGGCCGCTGGCCTGCAGCGTGAAGGCGCGTTGCGGTCCGTTGATGGTACCCGTCGGCAGGTTCACGTTCCAACTGCTCAGCGCGGTCTCGATCTCGTTGATGCCGACCTGGCGAGAGGCAAGCTTGTAGGGGTCCATCTGTACGTGCACGGCGTACTTCTGGGCGCCCAGAACCTGTACCTGGGCGACGCCGGTGACCATCGAGATGCGCTGTGCGACGCGCGTCTCGGCGTATTCGTCCAACGCCCACAGCGGCAGCGCGTCGCTGGTCAATACCAGGTAAAGAACCGGCTGATCCGCGGGATTCACCTTGGTGAAGGTCGGCGGCGTGGGCATGCTGGTGGGGAGCGTGCGCGTGGCTTGCGTGATGGCCGCCTGCACGTCGACCGCGGCCCCGTCCAGGTTCCGGCTCAGGTCGAACTCGAGCGTAACCTGCGTGGAGCCCAGTGAGTTCACAGACGTCATGGACTCCATGCCGGCGATCATCGAGAATTGGTTTTCGAGCGGCGTCGCTACGGCGGACGCCATGGTCTCCGGACTCGCGCCAGGGAGGCTGGCCGTCACCAGGAGCGTGGGAAGGTCCACGTTGGGCAGGTCGCTCACAGGCAGCGCACGGTAAGCCACCGAGCCGAACAGGATGATGGCCATCATCAGAAGCGTGGTGGCGATGGGCCTATGTATGAATGTCGAAGAAATGTTCACGGCTTAACGTCCAACAGAGGATTACCGGCTACGGCGGCAGGAGCATGGTGCCGTCGCCAATAGTCGAGCAGTCCGGCCATGTATGTATAAACCACGGGTGTGAGATACAAGGTCAATAATTGAGAAAAGGCCAAACCGCCCACTACGGTCAGGCCTAACGGGCGCCGCGCTTCCCCACCCGCGCCGAAGCCCAGCGCGATGGGCAAGGAGCCGAACAGGGCCGCGAGGGTCGTCATCATGATGGGCCGGAACCTGGTCAGGCAGCCGGCGTAAATGGCTTCTTTCGCGGGCATACCCCGTTTGCGTTCCGCCTCGAGCGCGAAGTCGATTTGCATGATCGCGTTCTTCTTCACGATGCCGATCAGCATGATCAGCCCTACAAATGCATAGATGGTCAGCTCGACGCGGAAGATCAGCAAAGTCAGCAATGCGCCGAAACCGGCCGAAGGCAATCCCGAAAGAATGGTGAGGGGATGGATGAAACTCTCGT
The DNA here is from genome assembly GCA_021372245.1 of Terriglobales bacterium. Lineage (GTDB taxonomy): Bacteria > Acidobacteriota > Terriglobia > Bryobacterales > Bryobacteraceae > JAJFUV01. The sequence goes on along the minus strand of JAJFUV010000111.1, from coordinate 6,935 downwards.
ATAGCACCCCCAGCACGATATATACGACCAGGATGGCGATCAGGAGCAGCAGTCCCAGATTCTTCAAAGAGTCCTGGAACACTTTAGCCGTCCCGGTAAAGCTGGTGTTCACCGAGGCCGGCAGATTGTGCGCCGCGACCTCTTCGACGTCGGCGACAGCGTCGCCGAGCGATACCCCGGGGCGCAGATTGAAAGACACGGTAACCGACGGCAGTTGCCCGGAATGGTTGATGCTCTGCGGTCCGACGTCCTCGCGGAGTGTGGTGATGGCCTCCAGCGGAACCAGCTTGCCGGACGAGGAGTGCATGAACAGCGACGTCACCATGTCGGCATGCTCTTGAAAATTGGGCAATAACTCGAGAAGTACGCGGAACTGGTTGTTGGGAGTGTATATGGTGGACACCCAACTGGGGCCGTAAGCATTGTAAAGAGAGCGTTCGATGGTGCGCGCGTCCACCGCCAGAGCCGCGGCCCGCTCGCGGTCTATGTCCACACGCACGCGCGGGGTTTTCATCTCCAGGTCGCTTGAAACGTCCTGGATGCTCGACAACTTGCCCAGTTGACGCGCGAGTTTGCCGGCCTCAATGTACAGTTCGTGAGTGTCGGCGCTCTGCAACGTGAACTGGTACGTGCTCTTCGACGACCGTCCCCCGACACGAATGGCCTGCGGCAATGTCATGTAAGTGCGCACGCCCGGAAAGCGCGCCAGCTTCGGCCGCAATGTTTGCAGGATTTGCGCGCTGCTCAGGACGCGCTGGCGGCGAGGCTTGAGCTGCAGAAACAAGCGCCCTGTGTTGGAAGTGCTGCCGTAGCCGCCCCCGACATTCGACATCAGGCCGTCGATATTCGGATCGCGGCGCAGCACTTCGGCCACCTGCTGTTGGTACTTGGACATGGTGGCAAACGACGTGCCCTGCGCCATTTCAGTGGTGACGTAGATCTGGTCGTTGTCGGTGTCCGGGATGAAGCCCTTGGGCACTTTGATGTAAAGCCATGTGGTCAGCGCGAGGGTCGCCAGAAATGCGCCCGCCATCACGGGACGATGGTCGAGCACCCAGCGCAAGCTGACCTCGTAAAGACGCGCCATGCCCTTCAATACGAAGTCCGCAGCCCGGTAAAAGGCTCCGTGGGGGCCCGTGTCGCGCTTCAGGATGCGAGAGCAGAGCATTGGCGTGAGGCTCACCGAAACGAATCCGGAAATCAGGATGGCCACGCAGATGGTGACGGCAAACTCCCGGAAAAGGCGCCCCAGTATTCCGCCCATGAAGAGGATGGGGATGAACACCGCGGCCAGTGACAGTGTCATGGACACAATGGTGAACCAGATTTCCCTGGATCCCGCCAGCGCCGCCTCCATCGGAGCTTCTCCGCGCTCCATATGGCGCACGATGTTTTCCAGCATGACGATCGCGTCGTCCACCACGAAACCGATGCAGAGGATCAGCGCCATCATCGACAGGTTGTCCAGGCTGAAGTCCAGCAGGTACATCACCGAGAACGCGCCCACGATGGAAAACGGCAGTGCCAGCGCCGGGATCAGCGTTGCGCTCACGTTGCGCAGGAATGCGAAGATCACCGCGATCACCAGGACGAGCGTAAGCATCATGGTGAAGCGGACGTCGGCGAACGCTTGTCGAATGTTGGCCGAACGATCGGCCCGTATTTCGAGATGGACCGCCGGCGGCAATTGCGCCTGGATGCTGGGGAGCAGCCGCTTTATGCCATCGGTCACTTCAATCACGTTGCTGCCCGGCTGCCGCATGATCATCAGGTTGATGGCCCGGCGGCCACCCTCCGGCGTGTAGATCCAGGCAGCCGTGCGCTCTTCTTCGACGCTATCCGCTGTTTGTCCGATATCGCCCAAACGAACCGGGGAGCCGTTGCGCCAGGCCACTACCAGGTCGCGATAGCCGGCGGCGTTCATCAATTGGCCGTTGGCCAGAACGTTGTATGCCGTGTGGGGACCCCACAGCGTCCCAGTCGGCTGGTTGACGTTCCAACTGGTGACAGCCCGGGCCACCTCGTCGATCCCGATCTGCCTTGTCTGCAATTTGGTGGGATCCACACGAATGTGCACGGCATACTTTTGCGCTCCGAGCACCTGTACCTGTGCTACTCCATCGACCATCGAGATGCGCTGCGCGATCTTGTTTTCCGCGTATTCATCCACCACCCACAAAGGCAGCGTGGGCGAAGACACCGTCAGGAAAATGATGGGTGAATCCGCCGGGTTTACCTTCCTGAAAGAAGGGGGGCTGCTGAGTCCCGGCGGCAACAGCGGCATGGCCGCGGCGATGGCGGTCTGCACATCCACCGCGGCGCCGTCAATCTTGCGGCTCAAATCGAACTGCAGGGTGATCTGCGTGGACCCGAGCGAGTTCACCGACGTCATGGAGTCGATGCCGGCGATGGTCGTGAATTGGCGCTCGAGCGGCGTGGCCACAGCCGAGGCCATGGTGGAGGGGTCCGCGCCGGGCAGACTCGCCGAAACCATGATGGTCGGAAAGTCAACGCTGGGCAGGTCGCTCACGGGTAGCGCCCGGTAAGCGATCAGGCCGAACATGGCGATCCCCGCCATCAACAGGCTGGTCGCCACGGGGCGCCGGATAAAGGTGGCTGAGAAGTTCACCGCAGGTTCCGCTTAACTCTTGGGACGCCGCGTCGCTCCACTGGGCAATTTCGAAGGATCCCGCACGGTCACTTTCATACCCGGCGCCAGGCGAAGCTGGCCTTCGAGCACCACGGTCTCTCCGGGCGTCAGGCCCTGATCGACCACCAGGTCCTGGTCCACTCTGATGCTGGTGACAACACGGCGCGATTCCACGGTGTTGTCCTGCTTCACGACGTAGACGTAAGCGCCTTCCTGGCCCGTTTGTACCGCCTGGTTTGGAACCAGTGCGGCGTTGCCGCGCGTCGCAAGCCGCACCGTCACACGTACGAATTGGCCGGGCCACAAACGGCGATCCGCGTTGGGCAGCGTGGCCTTCACCTTGATAGTGCCGGTAGTAGTATCGACGCTGTTGTCGACAAAGGTGACTACGCCCCGCTCGGGAGCCGGGTTGCCATCCTGTCCTGTCACAAACACTTCTATGTGGCCGCCAGCCATATGCTGCTTGATATCCGCCAAGCGCGCTTCGGGCACGGCGAACGTGACATAGATTGGCTGCACCTGGTTGATAGTCATCAGCTCCGTGGTGTTCGCGGTTACTAAGTTCCCCTCCTTCACGTTCAAGTTGCCCGTGCGGCCGCTGATGGGGGACTTAATCGCGGTGTAACTCAGTTGGACCTTCAGGTTTTCGATATTGGCGCGCGTTGCCCCGGCATCGGCGCGGGCACTTTCGATGGCGGCCCGGTCGGCCTCGATGGATTGATTGATCGCGCCGTAGTTGGCCTGCATCATGTCGTTCTGGTCCTTGGAGATGATGCCTTCCTGGGTCAACTTGGAGTACCTGTCAGCCTGCGCGCGGAGGTAGATTTGTTGGGCCTGGTCCTTGGCCAGGTTGGCTTCAGCCTGCTTGGCCTGCGCGAGATTCTTGGCCAAGGTGGCCTCCGCTTCCCTGATCTGCGCATCCAGCGGCCGCCGGTCGATGGTGAACAATAGCTCGCCCGCCTTCACATAATCGCCTTCGCGAAATCTGGCCGTGAGGAGTTGGCCGGTGACCTGTGACTTCACCGTGATCGTGGAGTACGCTTCCACGTTGCCCACAACCTGGATTTCGATCGGGACGTCCCGTTGCACGACCTTCGCAATGGTGATCGGGACCGCACCGCCGCCTCCCTTCCCTTTTCCGCCGGGGGCATCGTTGCTTGAATTCTTTGAGGTGCAACCTACTGCCAGGAGAACCGGAATTGAGATTAAGAAAAAGTAATATGATCGAGGCCTACCGTCTGCGCGCATCACTATTATTTACTACCCCATATGGTAGGCGCTCGAAGCAGCCCGCAAGTTACGATAGGGCCGGCCGCGTGATAGGCAAATCGGCTATGCGAGGCTGACTGCGGCGCCGCCGGAGGGCTCCACCTGGAACAAGTGGCCGGCCATCACACCGGAGACTCCGCGTGCGGCATAGAAGCGCTGGTCGAGCCGCCGGATCAGGGAATCGACGTTCGCGGCATCGGTAAGCGCCACGACGAAGCCCCCGAACCCTGCCCCGGTCATGCGCGCGCCGATGGCGCCGGACGTCATGGCAGTATCCACCAACTGGTCCACTTCCGGGCAACTGATGAGGTAGTCGTCCCGCATGCTCCTGTGCGAGGCGAGCATTAGGGAGCCGAACCGTTTCGCATCGCCCGCCGCCATGGCATCGCGCGCCAGGTACACGCGCCGTCCTTCGCTGACCTGATGGCGAAAGCGGTGGAACAACCGGTCTTCCAACCGCGCTTGTCCTTGCGCGAGGACATCTTCCTCATTCGCCGCGCCGACCAGCGTGCGAAAATCCCCCATGATCGCCGCCGCCGAGCGGCAATCCGCAACGCACTGGTTGTAGTGCTCGCGCGCGCCGGCTGATTTGTTCGCTTTCACCATGCTATGCGCGACCAGGAAGCGCCAGTGCTCCGGCACCGCCACTGGCGTGATTCTCAGTGGCGCGAATTCGATTAACGCAGCGTGGCCGCGCTTGCCCCCCAGGCAGATAGCCTGATCCATCCCACCGCCGTGCGTGCCGACGTAGTGCTCGGCGGCGGCCATCAATTCCGCTAGTTCGATCCGGTCGGCCGCGACCCGGTCCACATCGAGCAACGCCAGCGCCGAAGCCACCACCATGGCGGAGGAAGAACTCAGACCGGCGGACATCGGCAGATCGCCGCTCACCACCGCATCCATGCCGCGTTTCAGGTTCCAATGCTCCGCGACGGCTTGTGCCGCGGCCTTGACGTAGTTGCCCCAATCGCCCGCCGCATACGGCTGGATTTCAGTCTGCAACTCAAAGGAACGATCGCCAAAACCGGGAGCCGTCGATGCCAGTCTCACGCTCGCGTCGCCGCGCGGCCGGAAGAGAATCCGGATGCCGAACTGCAGCGCCATGGGGAAGACCGGCAGCAGGTTGTAGTCGGTGTGCTCGCCGATGAGGTTCACACGGCCGGGCGCGGTCACCAGGCGCGCACCCTGCGATGAGCCGAAGCGGCTTTCAAAGAGTTCACGCATCATTTTGAGGCTACCAACCTCTCCAATAATTGCCCGGCGCGGGCGTAGTCGCCGGCGCCATAGGCGCCCCGGAAGTCCTGAATCCCGCGGGTGAACTCCCACCACGCCGCCGAGCGCTTCTGATTTTCCAGATGTTGCGTCGAGCGTGAGTTGGACATATTCGAATTCGCCTCCTGCGCCTTCGAACGGCGGTCCAGTTCGTTCAGGGCTTTGGCAAACAGCTTCTCGCGCGCCAGGTCGAGCAGATAGCGTTGACGTTCGGGGCTGTCGCAATCCTTGGCCAGCACCAGAAACACAGCGGCCTGCTCGTCCTCGGCCAGCGTCTTGAGCTTGCCGATCAGCCTTTCGTTCTCTGCGATGGCGGCGGGCAGGACCTCGCGGGTGTAAAGGTCGTGCAACTGCTTCTCGTCCAGCGGCAGCATCCGCGCCTTCTCGTCCCGGACTGTCGTTGTGCGTTCCGGCACGCCGTCGTTGTCCAGGTCGTATTCCCAGGTGTCGAAGTAGCCGTTGCCGTCGGTATCCAGCATACGCACTTCGCCGATCTTCCCCGACCCGCGGATTTGTCCGACTTCGATCCAGCCTTCTTCCGCGCCGAACAGGTGAATGCGCCGGTCGACGCCCGAGTAGTAAACCTTCCGTTCGCTGCTGGGATCCTTGTCGTACTCGCGGCGCTTGTTCCACTTCAGATTCGGCCCCCCGGTGTTGGGAACGATGCGCCGTTCCCACATCCAGAAGATGCCTTCCCACCGGTCGTTGTCGTCGTACTCGTCCCAGGTGTAGCCAGTCTGTCTTGCTGGATACCGGACGGCCACATCCACGGCCTTGTTCCACGGGATGCGCTGCACGGTCTTCGGCGCACGCCTCTTGGGATTCGTGTACGCTTGATCCGGATATTGATAGGGCGCTTCGCCGTTCATGGTGAAACCCATATCCGCGGCATACTGGCGTTTGGCCGTGTCGGCGTTCTTGATCGAATAACTCAATCTCACGTTCACGTTGCCGATATTGCGCATGTAGTCCTCCATCGGCGCCCACATGAACTTGTAGTTATTCGCGTAATCGTGCTCTTTGTCCGACCCGATGGGCGAGGCGCTGACGCGCACCACCATCTCTGTCCGGCCGTCGCCGTCGGTGTCATAGAAGGCAAAGGGGCACTCAGAGAACGGGATCCAGGCATCGCGCGGCGCATCGTACTTGTTCAGGTAGAAGAGGTTGTCCCCGAGCATGTCGCACTTGTACGGTTTGGCGCTGTACTGGTAATTCTCGAGGTCCCACATCTTGCCGTCCTTGTCGATGTCCTCCCAGAACCAGGCGTAGCGCAGCTCGCCGTTCTGGTAGTAGCGGATCTCCATCTCGTCCGGCACGTTGTCGCCATTGTTGTCGATGTAGTCGACCATACGGTCCACTACGCCGTCGGCGTTGTAATCCACGACGTAGCAGTCGCTATCCTTGTCGCCGTCGCTGTCGGACCTTTTCATGTCGCCATCGTCGTCGACGATCACGACGAGGTTCTTCTCCTCCCGGCGCACCATCAGCTCCGGCTTGCGATCCTTGTTGAGATCGACGAAGAACTTCTCACCCGGTTTGAGCTTCTGTGCCTTGGGCCACCATTTGAAGCCCGTAAGGACAAGCTTTCCGTTCGTGGGCGCGGTGACCGTTTCCCACCATTGCTGCGCGGCCAGCGGCACGGCGGCGCATAAGAGTAAGAGTGCGGCTGCAAGGGTTCGCATGTGCATTGACACCAGCATAATAGATTGTGCGACAGTGGTTGTTGAAACACCATGCGACGCCT
>JAJFUV010000089.1 GCA_021372245.1 Terriglobales bacterium | reverse complement strand
CGCGCGAGCAGGGCCTTCCGCGCTCAATTGGGCACGCAACTCCTTGTCGAAGACAATCCGCTCCATGGCCTTTCGGATGGCGTCAACGTCGCTGGGATCGAATTTGAGAGCGGCTTGGCCGACGATCTCGCGAATCGGCTGGATTTCAGAGCAGGCCGTGGGGATGCCCGCCGCCAGCGCTTCCAGCACCGGCATTCCGAAGCCCTCAAAGGTGGAGGGGTAAATGAACGAGTGAGCCATGCGGAACAGGCCGTAGAGTTCCTCACGCGGCATCCAGCCGGTGAAGTCCACGGCGCCGATGAGGCCCAGGTCCCGGACCAGGCGCCGCAATTCCTTGCTGTGGCGGCCGCGCATTCCGGCAATCACCAATTGGAATTCCGGATGCGCGTGGCGAAAATCCGCGAAGGCCCGGATCAGGCGGTCCAGGTTCTTATGGGCGTGGGAAGTCGAGACGCACAACAGGAACGGATGGATCGAGGCTCGATAGCGAGTTTTGGAGATCTCAGAGAACTGCGCCTCCACGCCATGCCTCACGACGTCGAGGTTCCCCTCGTCCACGTTGTAGTACCGGAGAATATCCCGCCGCGTGGCCTCGGAAACCGCGATTAGCCTCGTGGCACGGCAGGCAGACGCCCACAGGAAGAAGTCCCAGAACGGCAGGTCCCACCAGCGGAAATACTCCGGGTGGCGTTTATGCTGCAAATCATGAAATACGACTACCGCCGGGCAGCGGGTCGCCAACGGCATGGTGAAACCTGGACAAAAAACAACGTCCAAGCGGTCGTGGTGCAACCGCCACGGCATGACGATCTGTTCCCACAGAATCCTGAAGGGGCGAACCGAAGCGTGTACCGGCTGAACCGAAACCGAGAAATTCGGCCCGGGAGCTTGCAAGGAGGAACTGGCTTCGTGGTTCGCGTACACGATGTACTGGTTTCGGGTGTCGACGGCGGCCAGCGCAGCCAGCAGGCAGCGCAAATAAATCTCAGTTCCGCCGACGCCGCCAGGGATCATGTACAGCGCGTCGATCCCGATGCGGAGTTGTTTGTCCCTCGCGCCCAATAGAACTAGTATGCAATTTTCAGGTTTCGGCGCGCCACAGCGAGACCTGCGGCGGCATCTTCGTCAGCCGGGTCCAAAGACAGCGCCCGGCGGAAGTTACCGGCTGCGGCAGCATATTCTCCCTGGGAGACTTGCAGGTTGCCGCGGTAGACGTACGTTTTTGCGAAGCTTGGATCGATCTTTTCGGCCTCGTCCAGGGCCGCCTCCGCCTCGGTGCGGCGTGCGCGCTTGCCGTAGATCATGCCGATGAGCGCATACGCGTGCGCGGTCCTCTCCAGCTTGTTCGCTTCCTGGAGTTTCTCCACGGCCATCTCCGGCTGCCCGGCACAGTCGCAAGCCAGCGCCCAGTCCACCAGGAGGCTGTGATTCTTCCCCGTGAATCGTGAGGCCAGCTCATACTGCCTTACTGCCTCCTCGCAGCGTCCTGCCTGAAAATACGCGTAGGCGAGCTGAAAATGCGGCCGGTAGTGTCGAGGCGACTTCGCAACCGAATCCTCCCACAATGGAATCGCTCCGCTCCATACGTGGTTGCGCACGCGCGTAGCCGCGCCGGCTGTCACCAGAATGCCCGCCCCGATCCAGGCCAGAGCTACGCGGGACAGGCGCATGCGCCGAGCCACATCCGCCACTACAAGGACCAGTCCGATCATCGGCAGATACATTCTGCGCTCGACCAGTGGGTCCTTGATGGGGATGAAAGAAGATGTCGGAGCCAGCAGCAGCAGAAATACCAGGATGCCGTAGCTCGCCAGCGGATACTTGCGCCTGAGCCAAAACGCGGCAGCGGCCAGTGCTACAAGTGCCGCCAGGCCAATCACGGCGCCATGGTCCAACAAACTGCGCGAGATCGCGAAGTCGTGGTCGAGATTCAGTCCCACGGGCAGAACGAACATCCGCAGGTAAACCCAAATGGCGCGCCCCTGCGTGTACAGGTAATCGTGCCAGGGCAGGCCCGCCACGGCGAAGCCGGCCGTGTCGGCGGCCCGCAGCACCTTCCAGACAAATGCAAGACCCGCCGCCCCCGCCGCCGCAATCGGCAGGTACAGCCGCCAGTTTCGTTTGATGCCGTCAAAGGAAAAGCCAGGATTCCAATAATAGTCCGTCAACAGCAGAAGCGCCGGCAGCACGGCGGTGTGTTCCTTGGTCAGAGCGGCTCCCGCAAACAGGAACACCACGGCGGCTGCCACGCGCCAGGAAACGGCCGCTTCCCGGCGGTACAGGAACAGGGCGAACGCCGCATAGAAGAACAGCACGCTCAGCGTCTCCGAGCGGCTCGCCACATAAGCCACGGATTCGGTCTGCACGGGATGAAACAGGAACACCCCCGCGGCGAACCCGGCCTGCAGCACCAGACTCCAACCCTCCACGCCTACCTTGTAGAGCAAGCGCCTGGCGATTAGGTACACCAGCACTCCGTTGATGAAATGAGACAAGACGTTGAACAGGTGAAAGTAGTATGGGTCCGGTCCGAACACCCGCAGGTTTACCCAAAAAGTGAACATCAGGAACGGGCGCGTCTGCTGAAGCCAATGGGAAAGCGGCGCTTGGATGAGCTCCGGCAGTTGGAAAGGCAGATAGAGATCGTCGAACAGGAACGGTCCGTGCAGCGCGGGCTGATACGCCTCGAGCACGGCGAGCAGGGCGACACATGCCGCCACGGCGTACAGCCACGGTCTGGGACCCGCTGGAAGGTCAGTCTTGCGAGGAACTGTCGGCTTGTTGCTTTTCATCTAATGTACGGATTCGAAACTCGATCATCGCTATCCTCTGCGTCAGGGCCACGTTGGCGTCCTTGAGCCGGGAGATGACGATCGAAAACCGGTAGCTGAGCACGAAGAGAACGAGGATGATCAGCAAGACCAGTGCAGAGGCCGGCTCGTTTTTCAAACCCAGCCAGCCACCGACCCGCTCCAGCAGTGATCGCCAGCGCGACAACACCAGTAGAGCCACGGCGGCGCCTAACCAACTCACCGAATATTCCACGCGGATGTGCTCGCGGCGCAACGACAACAGCACCAGCACGATCACCGCTATGCTGGCGAGCGCGATCGCGTTTAACAACGGCTCCACAGCTATCTCCTCCACCTGCGGCGTTCGAATTTCAGGATATTCACTAACACGCCCATCAGGACGTGAATCACGTAGTAAACCGATTTTAGCGGAGTGATGGTGCTCTTGCCCGCCACGCGAGGCCGCACGCGGCAAGGCACCTCGAGGAAACGGAAGGCGCGGCGTTTCAACACGACCAGCGCCTCGATCTCGGGATACTCGAGAGGAAAGCTCTTGCTGAACACCTGGAGCGCGGCGCGATTCACGCCCACGAAACCGGATGTAGGGTCGAGCACCGGCTTGCCCAGGATGGGCCGCAGCATCAAGCGAAAAAAGCGTATGCCCAAAGAACGCAAAAGGCTGGTGTAGTTCGAGTCTGCCGCCAGGTAGCGCGATCCGATCACCATTTCGTAACCGCTCGAGCGCAAGGCGCTCAGCACTGCCGGGATGTCCCGCGGGTCGTGCTGGCCGTCTCCGTCCAAACGGATGACGTACTCAAAGCCCAAATCGAAGGCCAGTTTGTAACCAGCCTGCACGGCTCCGCCAAGGCCAAGGTGATACGGCAGCGGCAGGACATCCGCTCCCGTCATGCGTGCCGCCGTGATCGTAGAATCATTCGAGCAATCGTCGACCACAAGGACCGGAACGCCGGGCACGACAGCGCGGATCTCCGTCACCACGGAACCCACCGCGGCTTCTTCGTTATACGCCGGCACGATGATGAGCACCGCGCCCGGTCCGCCGGGGAGCCTCATATCGCGGCGACCTCCCTCACCGTGATAGCGTGACGCCGCAGCAGAGCGATGAACTCCCGGTTGCCTATCTTCGCGGTCTCGTGGATTCGCCTGCGCTTTTCGCGAAGGATCCGCCAGTTCGCAATCAAGGTCCAGTGCGCGCGCACAATGAACCACGCCAACTCCAGCGCGCTTCCTCCATCGTGTTGGTATTTCGCCGCCGCGCCGCGCCCTCTCAGGATGTACCAGCCGTGCCAGAAATAGCGCGCCAGCGCAGCGAACCACGCGCCAGGAGCCAGCCTCAGCGGAAAATTCTTGACCAGGACGAACAGCCGGTTGCGCTCTACATAGAACGCCTTCCGGGCCGAAGCGCGGCCCGCCGAATAGGAGTAGCGGTGTTCCACCACCGCGTCCGGCACGTAGAGACAACGCCACCCCGCCCGTTGTGCCCTCAGGCCCAAATCCGTGTCCTCGCAATAGAGGAAGAAATCCTCGTCGAATCCCCCAATCTCATTGAGCATCGCACGCCGGTACAGCGCCGCGCACCCGCTCGGAAACAGCACTTCCTCGCGCTTCGGGAAACTGTCCGCCGGAAGCCCGTGGCCGCGCTGCTTACTGGAGCCGTCCCGCGCAATCAGCATGCCCGCCGAATCGAGAGTTCCCGAGCCTGCCAGCAATATCCGTGAGGCGCACATCCCCACGCGCGAATCGCTTTCCGCCGCGTCCACCAGAGCTTGCGCCCAGCCGCGTCCGGCCACCGCGTCGTCGTTCAGCGCCGCTACATACGGGGCTTGCGAACTCCGATAAACCGCGTTGATGGCCGCGCCAAATCCTTCGTTGCGCTGGTTCTCTATCACACGGACCGATCCGCCGGCCACCCCTTTCCGGCGCACCAAGCCCTGGCCGCTGTTGTCCACCACTACGATTTCGACACGGATCCCCGTCTGCAGCGCCAGAGATTCGAGGCACTCGGCCAGCACGGAATCCGCCGCCAGAGTAGGGATCGCAACCGTGACCCGAATGTCGGTCAAATATCGATTCTACGCTATCTGCTTTTCGTGCGAGGCAAATAGCACTTTACGTTGGCGGTGGCAGTGCCGATGCAGACAATTTCCGGCCGCCCGGCGCCGAAATCCGCCACGTCGCAGGAAGCGGCGGCCATGCCGCCCTCGTCCACCGGCGCGCGCATCCAGTTGCGGCCAGCGGCATCCGCGGCCCTGTAAAGATGGACGCTGTGATCCCCGCCGCGATAGCCGGCCACGATCTCATCCCGGCCGTCTCCGTCCAGATCTACAACCAGCAGCGCGTGCCCGTCCACCATGCCGCTTTCGATCACCTGCCGCCGCCAGGCGCTCTTCTGTTCGAAATACACCGCGAGTTGATGCCCATGCCATGGCTCGATGGCAGCGAGGAAGCGTTTCTTGCCGAGATGCCCGACGGCGATGTCGCTCGCGCCGCTTTTCGGCCACGGCGCCGGATCGCCCTTAGTGAGTTCCCGGCGGCTCCAGCGGCCGTCCTTGCCGAGCTTGAGCAGGTGGATGCCCGACATGCTGGCGGTCAGGATCTCATCGCGTCCGTCGCCGTCCCAGTCCAGCACAAAGATGCCGTGCATCACCCCTTCGGTCGCATCGGTGATGAGTTCGCGTTTCCATTCGCCGGGGCGATAGAAAACCAGCGGCGTCCGGGCGCGATATTCTGGCGGCTCGGCCGTGGCACCGGCCAGCGGCGCATTCACCACCACCGGCTTCCCGCTCGCGTCGATGCGCGCCAGGCGCAGGCGATGAGAGGTCGGCAGACGGTCGATCTCACGAACCGACCACGGCTGGCGGGCATCGCCCTGGCGCGTGAGCACGCTCACCACGCCCGCGCTCTTGGCCGGATTCGGTGAGAACTCCTCGGCCAGCACGATCTCCGGAATTCCGTCGCCATCCCAATCCCACACCGCCACGTTGATCATGCGGCGCCGCCCGCCCGCGATCACGTGCCGCGTCCATGATGGGTTCTCGAACCAGACCAGTTCGTCAAGATCGCTGGCCAGCGCAAGGATGTCCTTGCGGCCGTCGCCGTTCAAGTCGACCGCCAGGACCTGGTAGCCGCCCTTCAGACCCGTCGCGATAGTGCGTTCAGTGAACCCGATGGGCTGTTGAGAGGCCATGGCAAAACCGAGGACCGCCGGTAGAATCGGATACACACCGAAGTGTACTCAATCCAC
>JAJFUV010000077.1 GCA_021372245.1 Terriglobales bacterium | reverse complement strand
GTTGGCTATGCCGGCGGTGACCGCGGTTGGTGTCGCAATGGAGAAGGCGCAGGGGCAGGCAACGAGCAGGATGGCGACGGCCACCTTGATGTTGCCAGAGGTGAGGTAGCCGACGATGGCGAGCACCAGCACGGTAGGAAGAAACCAGACAGTGAATCTGTCGGCGATGCCCTGGATGGGCGCCTTGGTCCCCTGGGCCTCCTCGACGAGGTGAACGATCCGCGCGAGCGTCGTGTCGCTGCCGATCTTGGCCGTGCGCACCTCGAGCCGCCCGGTCTCGTTGAGGGTGCCACCGAAGACTTCGCTACCCTTGAGCTTCTCAACCGGCATCGATTCGCCGGTGATAGGTGCCTGGTTGACCGTGCCAGATCCGGCAGTGACTACGCCATCGACAGGGATGCGTTCGCCCGGTCGCACGATCACGACGTCGCCCACCTGCAGCTCGGGGACCGGCACAGTGGTCTCCACATCGCCTCGTCGAACGACAGCCGTTGGAGGCGTGAGGTGAAGCAGGTCACGAATGCTACGGCGGCTCTTATCGAGGGTGTACGACTCGAGTGCCCCGACCACCGCCATGATCAAAATGATGACCGCCGCAGGTCGGAACTCACCGGTTGCAATCGTGACCGCAAGCGCAACGGTGATGAAGACATTGGTCGTGATCGCGCCCCGGAGAGCGTCTCTGACGCCCGAGATGAAGCGCTGAATTCCTCCGAGGAAGACAGCGCCAAGCGCCAGCGCCGCGTTGACGAATGTCGGGCCGATCTTCCAGTGGGCCAGTCCCCAGCTCGCCAAGGTCAATGCAAGAACCAGCGTGGGGGCGAGCGAGAGCACCAAGATCTCTCTGTAGCGTTCGCTTCGGACATCATCAGCTTCAGACATTGCGACCCCCTATCAAACGAGTGGTATAGGTTTCCCCTGAGGGATAGCCGGAGCGACTTCGCAACCGCACTTGGGGCGGTTTACTTCTTCCCGCTCTTCTCCGCGACCTCGCTGCCCTTTGGCTTTTCCTGCTTCGCCTCGATGTGGCAGCCGCAATCTGGGCCACAACCCTCGCTGGTCTTCGTTATCGATTCCTTGAGGGTGGCAAACAACCCCTTGCCCTTTGGCTTTGTTTCTTCATTCTTTTTCATGACGTGTCTCCTCTCGTTCCTAAACTGTATCTTCTAAACAAAACTAGTTTTATAATGCTATCATATCATCATGCCTAGCGAAACGGTTTCAACGATTTTAGGCTTAGGGTGTGGTTCGGTCGCCGGATGACCCGGTTGCGGGCACAAGCAATCGTAGGAGAGACCGCCACCACGAGCGCGAAGGGGGCGCATTGACGATGACAGTCACAAAGCCGAGGGCGCTAAAGTGCAGTCCTGATGAATGCCGCGAAGTTGCCAGACGTGCTTCAGGCATTCACCCTGTCCTGAGTGACGCCAATATCATCGCGAAACGTGCGCGATTGTTTCAGGCTTTAGGAAATGAAACACGCCTGAAGATTCTGGGCTTGCTGTCCGTGCACGAGTTGTGCACCTGCGATATCGCCGCGGCACTCAAAGCCGCTGCTTCGACCCTCGCTCACCATTTGTGGATGCTGCAAGAAGCAGAGTTGATCTCCGCCAGGCAAGAGGGCAAGTTCACTTTCTATTCACTGCACGCCGACGCTCTCAAACGCCACCGGGTGCTCGACGGAACGAAGCCAGTGGCGAGGAAGGGCGATTCCGACGCCGTTCACCGAGGAATCGGGAGGGAGCCAGCGGTGCAGGGCCGCCCCCGAACTGGCTCATGATGGCAGATCAGATTCACTCCCTAAGCAATTTGTGCGCTGAGGTCCTGGCGGGCGCTTTGCCGTATCCGGCGTTGTCGTCCCGGGTGCGGTGCCAAGCGAATTGCGCAAAACTGACAGGAGGAAAGTGAATGAAGAAGGTACTGATTCTCTGCACGGGGAACTCGGCCCGGAGCCAGATGGCCGAGGGGCTCCTCAGACACATCGCGGGCGATCGCTTCGAGGTGCGCTCGGCGGGCACCAAGCCAAGCTCGGTCCGTCCAGAAGCGATCGCCGTTATGAAGGAAATCGGTATCGATATCTCGAGCCAACGATCGAAGCACGTTGACGACTTCGCGGGTGAAGCCTTTGACTACGTGCTAACGGTCTGCGACAACGCCAGGGAGAGCTGTCCGATCTATCCTGGCCACGGGAACCGTCTCCACCACAGCTTCGAAGATCCAGCGGCTTTGGAGGGCTCAGAAGACGAGCGGCTCACAGCGTTTCGACGAGTGCGGGACCAAATCAAGGACTATCTGTGGGAGTTTCCCGCCCGAAGGATCGAGCAGCCGGGCATGAGGATCGAAATCTTGTATTTTGAGGGTTGTCCTAATCACCCGACGGCGCTTGGCCAAGTGCGTGAAGCAGTGCGACAAGAAGGCGCTATAGCGGAGATAGTCGAGGTCGAAGTAAAAGATGCAGCGACGGCACTAGCGCTGCGCTTTCTCGGCTCGCCCACCATTCGCGTAAACGGACTCGATGTCGAAGTGTCGGCCCGATCGGTACGGGCATATGGGTTAACGTGCCGCACGTACGCGGTGGGAAGCTCCCGCACGGGTGTTCCGCCCATAGAATGGATACGCGCCGCCGTACGGGAAGCGAGAAGCTCGGGCGGGGGGGGAGGTTGAAAGTCATCGATCACCTACGATGATCCCAGGCGGCGCTCCGCATCACGGCGATTCTGGCGGTCACCATGGTAGAGAGCGATTCCGTCAAGGCTACAGAGGCGTGTGGCTCCAAAATGGCTCCATTAAGAACCGCTCGGAGCCAACCTGCTGAAACTGGGTTGGACTTGCTATCGCTTCTAATCCACGCCGTAGACGCAAAATTCTTTATTTGCAGTCTACGCTCTGATTCCCAAGCTGGACGTCGCGGGTTCGAGTCCCGCCCGGCTCACCATCGTTCGCCTGGCCGCCTCGGGTGAGTTCGATGTATACTGATCGGCGGCCGATCCGGACTTGATGTCGTAGACGAACGATACCGAATTCATTCCGTTTGGCCAGTTCGAGTCGTGTATGCCCGTTCACGAGGAAATCGTCGAGCTTCTTAGGGAAGGGCACTCGCCTGCCGCCATCGCCAAGAGGATCGGGATCAGTCACTCCGATGCCGTGCAACACCTTTTCGCAGAGGTCTATCGCGGACGTCTCTCAAGATCCGATATTTTGCTCGCCATCAGCGACCAAGTTGCAGGGGAGATAGAACACCTTCTGGCTCACCGCAATATTCGTGACCGATGGACACTTCAACGGGTGCTGCGTGAGGAGAAGACCAACCTCGAAATCGACGACGCCCTGCTTTATTACGACCTTCGCCAGGCACCGCTGGATAGTAGTAGCGAGTTGCATTTCCTGGATGCTCCCTCGCTCGGTATACTACGTTCGTTAATTCAACAAGGAGAGTCGATCATGTCCACATTGGATATCTTGAAGACCGAGATTGAAGCCCTCAAAGCCTCGGTGTCCAGTGTCGCCACGTCGGTAGAAGGTGCTGCCACCCGCGTGCAGCAAATCATGGGAGTTCTTGAGTCCGCGCCTACCAAAGCGGAGATCGAGGCTATGGCGGCCGATCTCGAAAACAACGTCAAACGGCCTCTTTTGGTGGCCAAGATGGCATTGGACGCCATCGCACCATCACCCGCGGTGACGACGGAGCCACCGCCGGCGATCCCGGCCGAGCCGCCGCAGGCTCCGCCTCCGGAGCAGCAGGCATCCGCGGCGATGTGATACTTTGCACGCCGGGAAACCTGCCTCGCCGGTGCCGTTGAGATCCGGCGAGCTACCAGTCCACCACTGAGCCGTCGTCGGGATCGAGCTGCGGGCGGTACTCGCCGGGCTCGCCGACCTGAGCCATGAGCTTGTTTTCGTCGATGGTGATTCCGAGTCCGGGATCCGTAAGGATTGGGCGGTGCCCGTTCTGAACAGCGGGAAGCGGCTTGGCTAGCAGGTCGGAATAATTGTTGTCACCCCGCTCCTGGACCAGGAAGTTCGGGATGCAGGCAGCAATCTGCATGCTCGCAGCCAGGGAGCAGGGGCCCTGCGGATTGTGCGGCGCGACAGGTGTGTAGTAGGCCTCGGCCATGCCGGCGATCAGCCTGAGCTCGGTGATGCCGCCGGCGTAACAGACGTCGGGCTGAATGATGGTCGCGGCCCTTTTCTCCAGGATCTCCCGGAATCCCCACTTGGTGAAGATCCGCTCTCCGGTCGCCAATGGGATGTGCGTCTTCTTGGCGATTTCGGCCATCACGTCCACATTCAGGCACTGCACCACTTCCTCGTAAAACCACGGCTGGTAGGGCTCCAGCGCCTTTACCAGCAACATTGCGGTGGGCGGTTGCACGGCGCCGTGAAAGTCGATCGCGATGTCGACTCCGGAACCGTATTTCTGCCGGAGGGCCCTGAAGTTCTCCACGACTTCATCGACGAACTTCTGGCCTTCGACGTACTTGATGGCTCCGCGTGAGGCGCCGCGCGGCCCGACCTTCATGGCGTTGACGCCGGTTTCCTTGCTGACGTGCCCGTATACGCGGATGCGGTCGCGCGTGGGGCCGCCCAGCAACTTGTAGACGGGGACGCCATGCACCTTGCCCGTGATGTCCCAGAGCGCCATGTCGATGCCGCTCGATATCGCGGTCTTGACAGGGCCGCCGCGGTAGAAGGCGCCACGGTGAATGGCTTGCCAATGATGGACGACGCGGCAGGGATCCTGCCCGACCAGGTAGTCTCCCACTTCCAGCGCTCCGGCGGCGCATGCCTTCGCGTCGTCCTTCAGCATTTCACCCCAGCCCACAATGCCGGCGTCGGTGGAGATCTTGACGAAAACCCAGGAGTTCTTCAGGACGAAGCTTTCTACCTTCGTGACCTTGATCCTGTCCTTTGGCCCAACTTGGGCGGCGTCGCTCCGTTGGGCGAGAAACGAGGCTTCGAGTCCGAACAGGCCGGCGGCTCCAGTTAAGTTGCGAAGCCACGAGCGACGGTCGATCTGCGTTTGCGACATACAATTGCCTCCATGGGGTATCTGTTCGCCGGATCTGTACCTGCGGTATCAGTAATGCAACGGCCGACGGTAGAGGTCATTGTAGTCGATTCCCGGAGCCCAGGCACCGGGGAGGAGCATTCCCTCGGCTGACGCGCTGCCGGCGAAATGAAACCTTGGGATCGAGAGGAGGTGTTTGATGCGGAGAGCAAATCGAGTTTTGTTTTTGCTGGCTGTTGCCGCCATGATAGCGGCGGGGCAACAGACCCGCAGGGAGGTCACCATCACCACTACCCCGGCGGAGGACGCGAAGCCGAACAGCGCCGCTGTGCCGGACGTCTATGCCATCACGGGGCAGTTCGAGAAGATCGTGATCCTGCGCTTCAAGTATCAGACCGACCTGCTGGGCGGGCTGGAGAAGATGGTAAAGGAACAGAAGATCCGTAATGCGGTGATTCTGGCAGGCGCGGGGTCGCTGCGAAACTATCACGTACACCAGGTGAGCAACAGCACGTTCCCGTCCAAGAACGTCTTCGTGAAGGATCCCACGAAGCCTTCGGATTTGCTGAATATGAACGGGTACATTATCGCTGGGCGCGTGCACGCACACGTGACACTGGCAACTCCGGATGGGGCGTTCGGAGGCCACCTGGAGCCGGATACGAAGGTCTTCACCTTCGCCATCGTGACCTTAGGCGTCCTCCATGACGGG
Source organism: Terriglobales bacterium (assembly GCA_021372245.1). Classification (GTDB taxonomy): domain Bacteria; phylum Acidobacteriota; class Terriglobia; order Bryobacterales; family Bryobacteraceae; genus JAJFUV01. The sequence continues at coordinate 36,971 of JAJFUV010000077.1, read as the reverse complement.
ATCGACCTGAGCAGGGTCGATGACAAGAATTACCGGTAGGGAACCACGGGACATTACACTCAATCACCATTCCCGGACCGGCAGCCGAACTGGGACGCCTAGTACCACAAGTGTCCATAAAACGGGTACCGCTGGGGCGCGTGGGATGTAGAATCATCCTATCCGGAGAGCGAAGAGGATATTCCGGTCCATACCGGCAAAGGCTGGACCGATAGGGGAATGGAATATGAACCGACTATCGTTCAAGGGGCTGATCGCAGGTTTGTTCTTGTCATCCGTTACGTTTTCAGGAGCGATGCATGCCTCAGATAAGAAAGACTTTCTCGGTATCTGGCAAGGCAACGATCCGCTGGACGGCGGGCTTATAACCCTGGAGATTACTGAGCACGTGGGCGGGGACGACATCCTGGATCTGCGTTTCAGCGACACCTTCATTAGGGCTTGCACTGTGCCCCCTATAGCAAACCTCCCCGTTGGCGACGCCGTTGATAACCGCCGCGGGATATATCTCGGCTATGCAAAGGCCCAGGGCAAAGATCTTGTCTCGACCGGTAGCTTCCCCGGAGCAGGGCGAGTTATAGCCGGAGCGCAAGAGGTCCCCGGAGGCACATCAGACCAAGTGTTGAGCCCGGCCGGCAGCACCGTCGTGCAAGTTCCGATTTATTGCTATAAAGCCAGTGCCCCAGGCACGCCGTTTCTCTCCGTTCAGGCATTTTGGAAAATGCGAAAGGTGGGCGACGCTTTGGTGATGACTGGCACTCTCTTCACGGACGATCCGAGTACGCCGTATCCCGCTATAGAGACGGCCGATGGTCCGAACTCAATGAGATTCCACAAGATCAACAAAGCGGATTGAGGTCGAATTGGCCGAGGAGCGCAATCTCCCGGGATGTTCGGGATCCTACCGCAGGCTCGCCAGGATGCGGTTGAAAAGCGTGACGGGTCCGAGACCGCGCCCGTAAGCGACCACGGGACGACCGGCCACGTTGAGCGGCGTCTTCAATGGCTGGCCGAACTCGTCGCGCCACTCAATGCCCGCCTCCGCACTGGCCTTCGCGTGAACTGGCCCCGGCGCATCGGTGTAAAGCACCGCCAGGGAATCGCCGCCCGAATCGATCACTGCTCCGTCCACGCCGGCGGGGAGTTGTTGATACAGGAAATTCGTGTTGACGATGCTGCGGCGGGCCAAGCCGCGGAGTTTTCGCGCCATGCCCTCGGTATCGCCGACAATCGGCTCTCCTTTGAGTCTGGTGCGGCCGATGAAGCGTTCTAGCCGGATGCGGTAGTGCCGCGCCAGCACGGAGGCACTCGCCGCGACGAGGCACGCGTCGCGCTCCTGGCGCTCACGGCACGTGCGGAACGCCCGCTCGCCGCGCACCAGGTGCCAGTACAGCCTCGCCTGCAGGAACGTGTAGTCGAGCGACTCTTTCTCGCGCTCGATCCGCCGCCGATAGACTGGGCTGCCCGCACGGCGCAAGGCGGCTTCCAGGTGCGCCTGTGCCCGCGGGAGCGGGCCGCGAATGGCCTGCTCCATGTTCTCCGCATGGAACGACAGTGCTTCTTCGCTCTCGGTCACCGCGTCCGGGTGATACCAGGAGTACATCATGCGCTCAAAACGGCACATCTTCACCAGGCCGCCGAGGGCGAGCTTTAGCTCCCGGAAATAGTCCTTCATTCCGGCGTCCCCGAAGTAGGTGACTGCGTACTCGTTGAGCGGGACGTTCAGGTCCTGATCCGGATTCCAATAGGCGCGCGGGAACAGGAACATGTTCACGGCGGGCGTCACGTATTCGGAGGAATTCACGGTGAGCGTGCCGAGCCGCGGAACGCCGAGGCGGCGATAGTAGCGGGTGTCGGCTGCTATAACCTCTGGTTGCGGCGGGCTGGCCATGTTCTGATACAGGATCTGGTCGACGTAATAATCGAACACCTGCGCATTGGCCGCGCCGAACACCGGCATGGCATCTTCGAGCGCCTTGGCGTACTTGCGATTCGCGGCGCAATCCGGATCGTCCATGGCATGCGTGTAACAGCGCTCGCGTGGCGCATAGAAGTAAATGATCCCCGGCACCGGCTTCACTACGCGGGGCACCGGCATGCTGTCGTGGTAGGAGAGATACACGAGGTTCGCCGCAGGCAGCGTTTCCCGCAATTTAGAGACGATGTTATTGGCCACCAGCAGCGATTGGTCCGACGGTGTGTACTGCTCCTTGCCCGGTTCGTGGGTCCACCCGCCCTCGGAAAGGTCGTCCGGCCACAGGTGGTAGAGGCTCGCTTCGGGCACGCTGGTCAAATACTTCACGGCACCCTCGGTAACGTACTTCAGCGCGCCGGGGTGGAATGGGTTGAAGTTGAAATCGGGCGTGCGCGCGCCGTCCCGATTGCGGCGGAACCAGTCGGGACGCTCCTTGAACATCGTCCGCGGAAGGAAAGTGGGCAACAGGTGGCCGCCGACCTCGATCATGAGCCCGCGCTTGCGCAACTGCGGGAGCAGTCGTTCGCGCTGCGTCGCGAACCAGTCACGGGCGGGCCAGGACGAGCCGAAGAGGATGCGGTTGAGACGCGCCTTGGCGGCGAAGTCGATCCACTCTTCCACCGGACTGTACGTGTAAGTGGAGTAGTCGAGGATGCGCAGAGGAATGGCGGGAGACTCGACGACGTCGAGCGCCGCGTTCCAATCGATGGCGCGCCGGGGAACGATCTCGTAATCCTTTCCGGGAAAGTACCATCGCACCCCCAGGCGCTCCAGGTATGCGTAACAACCGTAGAGCACGCCGCGCGAGCCGCGCCCCTGGATCAGGATGTCCGGACCCTGTCGTCGCAGGAGGAAGCCGTCCGGCTTGAGCGGCACTCCGGCGGGCGCTTCACCCAACCTGAAGCGGTGCGCGGCTTTCGCATCCCCCACGGTGACTTCTTGGCCGGTGACTCGGGCCAGATACCGCGAGAGTTCCTGGGCCGCGAACTGCTGGCCCTGGTCGGCGCCGGTGGGCGGGATGACGGAGACAACTGCCAGGGCGAATGCTGCGATCATCGCTTCTCCCCTCTTACCAACTCCAAATCACTATACACTCGAATCGGGCTTTCAACGGACTTCGTAGTCGGCATCCAGGCGCATGGTTTCCCCCGGCTGCAGGACCTTCTTCTTCGACCACAGCCTGAGCGAAACGCGGTTCGCGTTCTTGCCGGACCAGTCGAGCACGGCGCGATCCGCCTGTCCGGGGGTGAAGCGGTTCGTGAGCACCAGGCCGGTCGCGGAGTTGACGATGCGCCACTCGCCTTTGGGCGCCCCCTGCCCGCCGTAGGTTTCCCCACCCACGGGCTGCTCTTCGGGCACGATCATCTGCCTGCGAACTGTATTACCGTCGAGCGCCACGAACTCCACCGCCGCGGAGTCCATGCGGCCGCCATCGGCATCGAACTGGGACTGTATCGCGCTCGTGACGGCCTTACCGGAGACGTTCTCGACGATGGTTTCCGTGTGCATGCGGGCTTGCTCGCCGTCGAGTTGGATTACCCGGCGCAGTCTGAGCCCCTCTGTGGTCGTGCCAGTGAGCGTGATCTCACGCCCGCCGTCCGCCGGTTTGGCGAGCCACTGCACACGGTAGGGCGGCGCGTTGACAAAGTCGGGGTATACGGAGACGCTGAAGCCGCTGCGGTCCGGATAGGCCATCTCCACCGAAACGGGTTGGTTGAGTGCTTCCTTACCGGTGCGCTTGTCGGTCATGCGCACAACGCGGGCATTGAGGCCGGGCACGATATCCAGACGCAGCGCAGCGTTCTCCAATGTCACCACGGGATAGGTCTTGAGACTTTCGGCGAAAGTCTTCTCGTCCTTCGCGAGATCGGCCTCCTCGCCAAAGTGGCTGACGCCCAACCGGCGCACGTCGGTCATGAACGCAGGGAAGGACTGGCGTAAAGTCTCAAGACCCACTGGCGCGTATTCGCTATCGCGTATGGCGAAAGTCTGCCGACGGCGAAGTTCCAAGTAGCGGATGGATAGCTCAGCCCGGCGCACGCGGTCGCGGATGGCGTCGTTTTCTGCCGCCGCCAGCGCCTGCCGGAATAGGCCTTTAGCCTTGGCGAGGCCGTCATCGGAAAATCCGGGCGCGCGGCAGCACCACCAATGCTGCCCCTCGCCCTCCGGCGGGAAACGCACCAAGCGATGCACCTGGTCGAAGTAAGCTCGCAAGGGCACAGCAGCCTTGCCGAAGTAGATGTCGTAAAACTCTTCAATGGCTTTACCCACGTCCGCCCTGGTATCCCACAGGAGCTTTGAAAGCACGTAGGCGCGCAGGGGGCCGTCCGAGCCGCCAGGAGCGAAGCTGCCTTGCATGAACAGGCCCACCACGCCATTGCGTTTGTACATGGGCACGTCGGCAGCCAGTTCGTCGAAATCGGGAACCGGCAGCAGGAAATGCGAGAAGTTCGCGTTGTAATGCCAGACGTAGATGTTACTGGTGATTTTCGACCACGCCCTCAGGTTCTTCATGATGTAGGCGTTGTACGGGCACTTCTCGTAAGGGTGGGCGTTGCAGGCGCCGATGGGGCACATGCGTATGCGCACGTTGTGGCGCGGCCGGGTTTTCGTAGGTGCCGTTTCCGTGTAGGCGTATGCCAGGGTGTCGATGAGCTTGCCGGGGTAATCTTTCTCGATGGCTTCCGCGACGGCGTTGACGAAGCGCACTACGGGCCCGGAGGCCGCGCCGCCTTCCTCCTGCTCCACTCGCCGGCAGTTTTCGCACTCGCACTGGCCCATGTAGTCGTTCTGCGAGACCGAGCAGATGGTCGCCTCGGGATGCTCGTTCAGCCAGCCTCGCACGGTTTCGATGGCGATGCGGAGGACGTCCGGGTTGGTGAGGCAGAGTTGCGCCTGCTCGCCGCGCCGGGCGCCGTCGACCACCGAAAAGTACTCAGGGTGATCCTTGAAGTATTTCCCGGGCGGGACCAGCGCATAGAAGGAATGGACAAAGGGGAAATACTGTATCTTTCCGCCGGTAGAGGCGTCCAACGGGGCGCTCTGGCCGTTGGTCTTGTTGCGCGCGGCCCAATCTTTATCGAAGGCCTCGCCGAGGTAGACTTCCCGATATTCGAAGGCGGGTTTCTGGATTTCATTGAGCGGAGCCACGTTGATGGTTTTCATTTTCGGGATGCGGCTCGCGTCGCGCGCCACCCACCGGCAGCCGAGTTTCTCAAGGAACGTGTAGACCCCGTACATGGTGCCGCGCTGGCGGCCCCCGGAAATGACCAGGTGCCTGCCCGCGGTCCTGATGACGAATCCCTCCGGGTCGTTGGGAACGTCCAGACGGAGCCGCTCCGTGATCGCGCTTTTGCCGAGAAGGATGAGATTGCCGCGGACCTTCGAGTCATCGCGGGCGACGGGAAAGGTCGCGCCGGACATTTCTCCCAGGAAGCGGGCGAGTTCGGAAGCCGCCCGTACCTCCGAAAGGGACGCGTTCGGTGAAAGGACAATCGAATACGTTGTCCTGCCGTTGTCGGCAAGCCGCAGCGGGCCGGCCCCCACGGCGAGACCGGCTGCCAGGAGAAACAGAAGCGTGGTCTTCATGTCGGACAATCTTAACCCGGAAAGGTGCGCTCATTCACCAGTTTTAAGGCCGGAGATATAATCGCTGGTGTCTGGGACCATAAATGGAGAATGACAGCCAACCGCCCGCGCTTGAGCCGGCGATGACAGCGGCCGGTTTTCGAGGCGTTCTGCTCTTCGCTGCCCTGGTCATTGGCAGCGTTGTCATGACGGCGGCTCCACTGACCAAACTCGAACGGCAGCGCCTGGTGGCCCACCTGGAAATGACCGAAAACTGGCTGGCCGACGAAGTCTGGGGCCTTTCCGGCGAGCAAGTTCGATTCCGTCCCGCGCCGGGCGCCTGGAACATCCTGGAGGTACTGGATCATCTGATCGTGGCCGGGCCGATCTACTGGCAGGATCTCGAGAAGGCCCTGAAGGCGCCGCCGAGCGACAAGGGCCGCCCGGACAAGGACGCCGACGTTCTCTGGTATGGCATCGATAGAAGCCAACGGCAGCAGGCGGTGCCGGCGGAGAAGCCGAAAGGGGATCTACGCGACCTCAAGGTTGGGCTGGAAGCGTTCCACAAACTGCAAGCACGGATGCTGGCCTATGCGAAGACCACCGATGACGATCTGCGCGGCCACATTGTCGAGAGAGAGCGCTGCGACGCCTATCAGTGGCTTCTACTGATCTCTACCCACGTGCAGCGGCATATCCTGCAGATCATGGAGATCAAGGCGGACCGAAAGTTCCCCCATCCTCGGTAAGCAGTGGCGCGGCGGCTCCGATGACGCCCGAGGTACGGCCGAGAGATGCCGTTACGATGCGGACCTGGTCGCGGCTCGCGTCGCTGCTGTTGCGCAAGAAAGCGATCTGTGCCCCGTCGAGAACCAGGCCGCCAGCCTCCGAGAGGCCTCCCGCGAAGGCGATCCGATCAGGCTGGAAGATCTGCGCCAGCGATGCTGCCAGCAGGCCTAGCGCTCGGCCCGCGGACTCCAGCGCGCTCCGGGCGTGCAAGTGTCCCTCCCGGGCTGCTTGGATCACATCCAGCAACCCGCCCATGCATCCCGCCTGGTCAACTATGCGGCTCTGTGCGACGAGGGCTTCGGCGCAGCCGCGTCCTCCGCAGGAGCATGCCGGTCCGTCCGCATCGAGCACCACGTGGCCGACGTCGCCAAGGCATTGCCCGGTGAATCGCAACAGATCGCCGTTCACAACCATGCCGCCGCCCAGCCCGGTGCCCGCTGTCAGGCAGAGGAAGCGTGACGCGCCTCGCCCGCTGCCGAAGCGGTATTCGGCCAGGCACGCCGCGTTGGAGTCGACCTCAAGCAGTACGGGCATTCCGAGCGCCCGGCTCAATGCAGACTTGAGCGGGAAATCCGCCAGCCAAGGCAAATTCGGATTGTAGATCATGGACTCGCGCCCATCGTCGACGAAACCGGCAACGGCCACTCCCGCCGCTTCGGCGGGATAGCCCTGGAGACAGCGGCCGGCACTCTCCGCGATACGCCGGACCAGTTCGGGAGCTTGGGCCCCCGAGCCCTCCGTACGCGTCGGGATCGTCTCCAAGGCCACGATAAGACCCTCGCGGCCGACCAGCGCCACCTTGGTGTTAGTGCCGCCAATGTCGATGCCCAGCGCCCAGTGGCCGCGGTTCGTCATGAACTATGCCGGAATCCGACCTCCGTATCCGTGACCAGGGTCGAGTGGCGGAAATCGCCCGGCTCCCATCCCTTGGCCTGTGCTAGATAGCAAGCCGCCACCTGCATCGGTAAGATTTCCAGGATAGTCTCCAGTCCCGGAGCCGGCGCATGACCCCGGCAGACACGCACTTGAGCGCCCATCGAATGCAAATCGCCTGCCAGCGCCAGATCGAGTTCCTCGGTGCCGTTCTGTGAAGCGAAGACAATGGCGCGAGTCCGGCGGTCCACCACTTCGACGACCCCGTGCCGGAACTGTCCTGTGGACATCCCTATGGCCGGGAGACGGCAGGATTCGTGGAACAGCAGAGCGCCCTCGTGACAAGAGGCAAGCGACGGCCCGCGTCCCAACAGATAGACGACTTCCGCGTCTGAAAGAAAGCCGGTCCATTCGTCCTTAGCCGCGATTTGCTTGCGGGTCTCCACCTCTAGCTGCTGAACGGTCTTTTCAATGGCTGCCCGCCAGGGGTCCAGTGGATCGTTCATTACGGAGGCGGCCAGCAGCATGAGCACGGTCAGGCTGCTCGTGTAGCTTTGCACGGCCACCATGCGGTCCGCCCGGCATTTCATCGCCAGCGCATGCGTGGACTGGCGGGCCAGCTTACTGTCGGCGAAGTTCGTCAGGCCAACAACGGGTAGGCCGCGCTCGCCAAGTAAAGGCAGAAGCTTCACTACTTCGGCGCTCTCTCCAGAGCGGCTCACCACGACTACTGCATCGCCGGGACGGATCGACGGATGAAGGAAGTGGAGCAACTCCGAGGAGTCCACAGCCTCCGCGCAGATTCCCCGCGCCTGGAGGAAACAGGTGGCCGGCAAGGTCGCGAAGAGCGAAGTGCCCATGCCCGTGAAAACGATGCGGCGCACGCCTCGCAGCACTGACGCGGCAGCGGCGAGAGCCGGCGCGCCATCGCCGAACTGCCACGCGCACGCCTCGGTGAGCGACAGCGGCTGGCTCAGGATGTTGTCTATCATTCGGTTTGTCATCAGTATTCGGATCTGCTCCCCAGCCAGGCATCAATCGGTTTGTGCAAACCGGAAGCGTCGAACGGTAACGCCACCTTGGAACCTCTACCGGCGGAAGCGTAACCCGCGCAGAGGGCCTCCATCACAACGAGGCCGTCTTCACCGGTTGCTTGGGGCGTCTCCTTGCCGCGCACGCAGCGCGCAAAGTGGCGCATCTCCTGCGGGAAGCCGTAATTCCACAACTCCTCGAATACAGGATAACTCCACCCAATGGTGGTGGACGCCTTCTCTACCGCATAGCCGTAACCCGTCTCGCTGTACGTTGGCAGCGCGTTGCCCATATGAAGGTTGGCGTAAGTGAGACCTGCGTCACCGTAAACCTCGATGCGGTCGTCCATTCCGCCGCGCCGCGTCCAACTGTTCTCGACGATGCCCACGGCGCCGTTCGCGAATTCGAGAATGCCGACGACCTCATCTTCGCCCTGCGTCTTGTCCCGATGGACGTAGGTGCCCATCTGGCAGTAAACGGACTCGATTTTAGGACGGCCAAGGAACCAGTAACAGAACGCGATGCCGTGGCAGCCCATATCCATCCAGACACCACCGCCGGAACGTTCCACGTCCCAGAACCAGGGACTGTGGGGTCCTGAGTGCTTCTCGCTCTGCTTGACCAGGTGCACTTTGCCGAAAGCGCCCTGATCGGCCATTTCCTTGGCTTTGACGTACTTGGGAGTGAAGAACAACTCCTCGGCGTATAGCAGCAGGACGCCGTGGCGCTTGCACACATCGATCATCTCGCTGGCTTCGGCCGTGGTCATGGCCAGGGGCTTTTCGCAGACCACGTGCTTGCCCGCCGCGGCGATGTCGCAGGCCATCTGCTTGTGGAGCCCGTTCGGTGCCGCGATGGTGACCATCTCGATGTCTTTCTCGCGGAGCATCTCGCGGTAATCGAGAAAGACGCGCGAGATGGAGTAGCGGCGGGCGAGTGCCTCGGCGTGGCCGGGTGTGGGCGAGGCGACGGCTACTACCTCGGCCTCCTCCGGCATGATTTGAAACGATGCGGCGTGGATGTCCGCCTCGAATTGCGAACCGATGATGCCGACCTTCACTTTGTTATGCGCCATGGCAGACTGACCCTATACTATACTTGCTGTGCCCGACGGCTAACGAAATGCACACCATGCTCCGGCGCGATGCCCTGAAACTCCTGGCCGCGACCCCGGCTGCGGCGATTGCCGGCACGCCCGGTGGCAGCTTCGTTTTCAAGGCGCGCGGAATATCCGGGATGTTCGGAGGCGGCGAGCGGCTTGCCTTCATGAACGCCGACGGGAACGGCCTGCGGGTCTACGATTTTGGACGGCCGAACCACACCGGTTGGGGCGCCTACGATTTCTTTCGGGACGGGCGCCGTGCTCTGCTGCTGAGCATCGAGATGGACGAGGACTGGAAGACAAAGCCGTTCACCGTCTTCTACCCCAAGAGCCGCACGCACATCTGGATCTGCGACCTTCCGACTGGCCGGCTCACCGAGATCGCCCGAAAGAACCGCATCGCGCCTTTCTATGCTCCCTGCGCGCTGCTGCCGGATGAGGAGCGGATGCTGGTGGGCGTGAACTTCGGCGGGCGGGAGCAACTGTTCGGCATGGACCTGGACGGCACGCGCGGGCACGCCATCACCAAGCCCGACGAATACGTCTACGGCGTGAGTGTGAGCCCGGACGGCGCACGTATTGCGTTTCATGCGGACTACAACATACACACCGCGCGCATCGACGGATCGAATCGCGTGGCGGTTGCGGGACGCAAGGGGTACATCTACTTCGGCACCAGTTGGTCGCCGGACAGCCGGTGGGTGCTATTCCAGGTGTGCGAACCGAAGACCGATCCGGGCCACGACTGGTCCGACATCTGGATCAGCCGGCCCGATGGATCCATGAACCGGCAGTTGACCCAAGGGGAGTCCGCGTGGTTCGCGTCCTCCTTCGGTCGGCCCGACAATCCGGGCGACGGTTCCATCATGCCCAGGTGGGCGCCGGACGGGTCCGGTATTCTATACGCCCGGCGGTTGGCGAACTCCAAAGTGCCGTGGGAGTTCCAACCGAATCGGCCCGACACAAATCACTTCAACCGCGATTTCAAGCCCGAACTGGCCCGGGGCGGGACACAGATCTGCTTCCTCAATCCCGAGGACGGCTCCAGCACGCCGCTGACTCAGAGCGATCCGCCGCAGTGGGATTTCCGCCCCGACTGGTCTCGCGACAGTAAGCGCATCCTTTTCTGCCGCGCCAAAACCGGAGAGAATCCTGCCATCTGGGTGATGGATCGAGACGGGAAACACCAACGTCGGCTCACCGGCGGCATCAACGGCAACGGAGCCGATTTCCCCCGATGGGTGGGTTAGAACCGGCACGATGCCAACGCTGGTTCGGCTCCGGTGTCACTCTCGGCGACGTCGAATATAACAATTATCCTGGGGAGTATTAGTGATCCTTGCCTGACATCAATCCGGACTAGTAACCCTTCTTCCATGACTGCGGATAGAAGGACTGTCCACACTACCGCCTCGTCTGCAACTCGAAAACGCAGGTTTTCGATGATTACCTCAACACGCAACTGCATAGACCTGAATCTGGAGCCGGGATTCCCACCTACTTCAACCTGCTGGAACCCGCGTCGTCTTTCGCCTCCGAACCGTACTACCCGGCCCAGGCTTCACCCTAGGCTGGCAGAATACGAGAATGTATGTCGTTTTGGAGTATCGGTTGGCGAGGGCCGACTCGTGCGCTGCTCATAAAGCAAACATTAAAGCTCCGAATAGAGTACAATTGCTAACGTGCTCGCGAAGAAAGTCGGGGTCTGTCCGATGGATGCGTACGTAGGTCCTTACTGGTTCGTACGGGACGATTCCGGAAAAGTCCTCCTGATGGCACACCGCTGTGCGTTGTCCGCTGTAGAGGAATACGGAGAGTTTCTCACCTGTCCACACGGCCATTACGACATTTGGGAAAGCTGGCGGGCGAGGTGCCCGACGGAAAACGTCATACGGGTCCTCCGTGACGCGGAGTACGAGGAGTGGCCGAGGGGACGGGTCGTGTTTAACGCCGTCCAGGTTCAGTTCATTGTTTACGCCGACAGTCAGATATCCAAACACGATCTTCAGCAGGTTCTGGAGCATTTCGGCATCCCTGCGGGACGCGCGATGTTTGTGAAGGATAGCCATTATAGAAGTACGCGGTTGCTGCATCCAAGGCGCCGCAGTGATGGATCTTAGCGTGGTGTATTGAATCAGGGCAGCCGAAAGGTCGCTGGTAAAAGCGAGTTTTGACTCGTATCAAGTTCATCCACAGGAGCGTAATAATCGATGACCAAATTCAACCGGAAGTTCGATGTGGACCGTATCGGAAAGATTGAGACACCGGAGAACGCTTGGTTTCTTGACCTGCTGGGGTACTGGTACCCCGCCGGTGAGGCGAAAGGAGGCCGTGACGCGCAAACTGCGCCTGAGGCGCCGGCCGACCATTTACGACTTGCGGTTCGCGACGGGTACCTGAATTTCTACCGTGCCGGCCAGTCGGTCGCGAAGGTGAGCTTCGCTAAAGGCAAGCTTCAAGGGATGATCCACAATAAGTACGTTTTTGGCAACGACGGCAGCGGGGATAAATACGTCAAGATTACCGATGGCACATTCGAGAATCGCGACGCGTTACGTATTCCATATCGTGATGGCCTTGTGCGCGATTGGATTATGAAAGCGAACGAATATACGAAGAGCGAGAAACGCTTCGTGGACGACCTCCTCTCGCAGAACCCGGGTGTAGTCGATCTTGAGGCCGGGCTACCATGGGATTCCGACATCTGGAGCAAGAAGAGTGCGAGGCGGATCGATCTGGTGGCGCTTGAGGGCAGTGGAGATCGGTACAAACTCGTCTTTTGGGAAGCCAAGCTCGTCACGAATTCAGAGGCGCGTTCTAACACTGAACCGAAGGTCATAGGGCAGCTGAAGGATTACAAGGTTTGGCTTGAAAAGCATCAGGATGACGTGCGCGCTGCATATCAGTACACCTGCGCAGCGTTGGTACGTCTGAACGCAATCGCTAAGGCGCGAAATCCGAACAGATGCGAACTTGGGGATGCAATCTTCGCTGTGGCGGGGCAAGATGCCTCACACCTCGATGTTGACATAAGACCACGGTTGATCATCGACGCAACAAAGGAGAACGCGGCCTTTATTGACAACGGCCATCTTGACAAGCTGCGCCACGACGGTATCGATGTTCAACTGATTCGTGGCACGTCTGACATGGCGCTTCGCACACGGGTATGAGTCTCGTATTGACGGTTCACCGAGGTACGCATCAGATCGGCGGGACGTGTGTTGAGATCCAGCACCCCTCGGGCGAGAGGCTCATTCTTGACGCCGGGAGGCAACTCGACGCGCCGGAAGGCGCGAACGACGCTGTGCCATCGTCCCTCGACCTTAATCGTCCCGCTACGGTCCTGATCAGTCACCCTCATCAGGACCACTGGGGTGTTATCGGTCAACTCCCCGTGTCCTGGCCGATCTTGACCGGTAGCAAGTCGGCCCAACTGATCGCTATACCCGGCGAGTTGTCTCGTCGGCCTCTCATGCGCACATTCAAGACCTGGGACAGTCGTACGGGGTGTTTCCCCGTTGGCCCGTTTACCGTCACTCCGATATTGACCGACCACTCGGCGTTCGATGCTTATATGCTGCTGATCGAATGGGACGGGAAACGGATTCTGTATACCGGCGACTTCCGTCGTCATGGGCGGAAGTCCATCCTGGTTGATCGGATAATGACGAATCCTCCGGGCAACATTGATGTGCTTATCATTGAGGGCACGAACCTCGGGACGGACAAGCCCGTGAAGACTGAACAGCAGATCGAGGAGGAGTTCGTGGCGCTGTTTAACGGAACAAAGGGCCGTGTGTTCGTTAGCTGGGCAGGTCAAAATATCGACCGCACGGTTACCCTGTATCGCGCCGCTCGACGCACCAGCCGTACGTTGGTTATCGACCTGTATACGGCGGATGTTCTGGACAGAGTCTCCGGCGGGACTGGAGTTCCGCGCGCCGATAAACACTTCTCGAACCTCAAGGTCGTAATAACGAAGAGGCTCCGTTCCGTATATGGGGAGCTCGGACGGGAGAACTTCATCGAGCGCATGGCGGGATTCGGATTGTCGGCCAGAAATCTCGTCAGCGGCCGGCACGTCATCATGCTGCGCCACGCCCTGATTCCGGATTACGAAAGGTGCGGCATTGAACCGAATGCGGAGGATGCATACAGCTTCTCAATGTGGCAGGGTTATCTTTCAGAGACTTGCCATCGTGCAGCGCTAGAATGGTGTCAGACGCGCGGCAGCAAAATTGCCCATATCCACACGAGCGGACACGCGTCTCCTGCGGATCTGCGCGCCTTCACGAAAGCATTAATGCCGAAGGTGGTGATTCCGGTCCACGGGAACGGCTGGGACGAGTATGCGGACGGTTTTGGAAACGTGAAGCGCTTGTGCGATGGCGAGCAGTACCCAATCGACTAGGCGGCTTTGTAAACTATCCGGACGGCCACGACCTGCGCCCCGCTGGTTGGTCTTCTCCCGTTGTCAAACCGTAACCATTCCTGTCTTTTGGTATGTAGGTTTTGTCTATCAGTCTGAGAAGCCCTGATGGCACGAAGCCTCTCCTTCTCCGCGACACGATACTGCCGTCACGCCGTTAAATGGTACATTGAGCAACGGATGTCTGATTTGCGGTTTCGTCGGGAGGAAGGGTACGTGAGAAGCTCCGGTGTGATCTCGATCTTGATTCTGCTCGTTTCAGCGGCGAGCCTGTGCGCCCAGCCAGCCAGCGTGAGGGAAGAAAAACAGGTCTTCAAGACCTACCCGTTCTCGGGCCCCGATCCCTCGCCGATCATGACGCGTTCCAATATGTGGGGACGCGGACAGCGGCTTTATCCTTACTTCTCCTTCAACACGCTGAGCTACACGGCCGTCGACCGGAGCTGGAACGTGATCGTGATGGAGAACAAATACATCAAGGTGCTCATCATGCCCGATGAAGGCGGCAAGCTCATCGGCGCCATCGAAAAGAACACCGGCAAGGAGTTCATCTATCTCAACCACGTGCGCAAGTTCCGGGACATCGCGCTGCGCGGCCCGTGGACTTCCGGGGGCATCGAACTCAACTTCGGCATCGTCGGCCACACTCCCGCGACCGCCACTCCGGTCGACTACCTGATGCGAAAGAACGCGGACGGCAGCGTGAGCTGCATCGTCGGGAACATGGACCTGCCCTCGCGCACCAATTGGCGCGTGAAGTTCACCATCCGCCCCGACAAGGCCTACATCGAAACGCAGTCGCTGTGGTACAACCCGCAGCCGCTCAACCAGTCCTACTACGTGTGGATGAATGCCGCCAATCGGATCTCCGACGACCTGGAGTTCATCTTCCCCGGCACGATGCACATCGGCCACAACTACGCCGTGCCGAGCCGGCCTTGGCCCATCACCGCCGACGGCCGCAACCTTGCCCGCTACACGGATCACAACGATTCCGATGAAGGCAGCTTCTTCATCTATGGCAAGTTGAGCGAGTTCTCCGGTGCCTACTGGCACAAGTCGCAGTTCGGCTTCGGCCACTGGTCCGTGCACGAGGAGGTGCCGGGACAAAAGTTCTTCCGCTGGGATCTGGCCCGCTCAGGCGGTATCTGGGAGAATCTCCTCACCGACAACGATGGCCCCTATTTCGAGCCGCAGAACGGACGCCTGCTCGATCAGAACGACCACGAGTTCTTCGCTCCCTATACCACGGACCAGTGGCGCGAGCTGTATTTTCCGTACAAGAAAATCGGCCCCATGGTGAAGGCGACCCCCTACGGCGCGTTGAACGTCCGGTCCGAAGGCCGGGAAACGGTGGTCAGTTTCTGCGCCCTGCAGCGCATCGACGAGACGCTGATTGTGCGCGACCGGGGTAGGGAAGTTTTCCGCGACCGCGTAGCGCTCGGCCCCATGGACGTGTATGAAAAACGTGTTCCGCTCACGGTGGCGAAAGGCGACTTCCGCGTCGAAATCGGCGACAAGCTCAGCTACACCGACGATCCGAAGGATGGGCTGCTTGGCCGCCCGCTGACTTTCCGCAATTACGATGAGTCCACGCTCGAAGGCCTTTACCAAAGCGCCGAGCGAGACGAGAAAGCCCGCGATTATGACGCGGCGCTGGAGAAGTACCTGGCGTGCCTCAAGCGCGAGCCGCTCCATATGCGCGCGCTCACCCGCACGGCTGAACTCTACTACCGCCGCGCCGAGTACGCCACGGCCCTCGAATACGCCCGCAAGGCGCTGGACTACGTGATGTACGATCCGGACGCCAATTTCATCTACGGCATCATCTCCCGGCGCCTCGGTAATTTGGTCGACGCGAAGGAAACCCTGGGCTGGGCGGCACGTAGCATGAAATTCCGCGCCGGGGCTTACAGCGAGCTTGGCTCAATTTACTTGATGGAGAGTAACATGGAGCGGGCGTTGGCCTACCTGAACCGGTCGCTCAGTTACGATGCCAATAACATTCACACGCTTCAAGTGCTGGCGACGGCCTATCGTGTTGCCGGCCGGACTGCCGACGCCCGGCAAACACTCGACAAGATCCTGGAAATCGATCCACTGAATCATCAGGCGCGCTTCGAGAAATACCTGCTCTCGAACGCCGCGGCCGATCTGGCCGACTTCAAATCGCTGATTCACAACGAACTGCCGCACGAGACGTACCTGGAAATCGCCGTCTACTATGCCAACCTGCGGCGCGATGCCGACGCCGTGAAAGTGCTGGATGCCGCTCCTGAGCAAGCTACCGTGCGCTATTGGCAGGCCTATCTGTTGCGTGAAAAGTCTCCCGCGCGGAGCAGGGAACTCCTGAAGCAGGCTTCATCGCTCTCTCCCTATCTGGTGTTCCCATTCCGTGAGGAGTCCATCCCGGTCTTCCGGTGGGCCGCGGGCGAGCAACCGGACAGTTGGAAAGCCAGGTACTACCTTGGGCTGGTGTATTGGGGCCTGAACCGCTCGGCTGACGCGCTGAAAGAGTTCGAGGCCTTCGGCGATCGGGCCGACTATGCATCGGCCTATATCAGCCGCGGGTACCTGGAGCGGCGGTCCGACCCGGCGAAAGCCTTGGCGGATTACGAACGAGCGCTCACCGCCGGCAAAGGCGACTGGCGCAATTGGTACCACCTGGCGAGCTATTGCGGCTCGCGCGGGATGCATGACAAGGCTCTCGAACTAGCACGCGAGGCCGCGAAGCAGTTTCCGAAAGAAGACCGGATCCGCGTCCTGCTTGCTCGGACTTACTTGAACGCGGGCCGCTTCCAGGAGTGTTATACGCAGCTTGAAACCGCGACCATTTTGCCTGCCGAGGGGCAGAGTGACGTTCACAGCCTCTTTGTGCAGTGCCAGCTTGCCTTGGCGCTGGAGGAGATGAAGAAGGGGAGCTGGGCGCAAGCGCTGGACCGCCTGGCGGGTTCGCGTGAGTATCCGGAACGGCTCGGTACCGGCAAGCCGCACAATCCCGACTACCGGTTGCAGGATGCCCTGGAGATGCTCTGCCAGGAAGGCTCGGGCAATGCGGCAAAGGCCGGCGAAGCCTGGGCGCGAGTCGCGGCCGGCCGCAAGACAAGCGCGACGCGCGCCTCCATCGAACAATGGAAAGCAGCCCGGCTTGCCACGCAGCCGGCGCTCGGCGCCCTGCGGGAATTGAGCGATCTGGTTCAGGGTCAGCGAAGGCGCCGCCATTAGGCGGGTGAAGTCACATGAATGCCGAATTGAGAGCGGTTCTCGAATTCTCTCTTGTCACCATAAGCTCGGTCTTTTTCATCGTGGACCCTTTTGGCACGATCCCCGCTTTCCTGGTGATGACCGAGATGGACAGCCCTGCCAAACGTGCCCGCATGGCCCGGCAGGCGTCCTGGACCTGCTTTCTCGTGCTCACGGCTTTCGCCGCCATGGGCAGCCTGATTTTCAAAGCGTTCGACATCACCCTGCCGGCCTTTAAGATCGCAGGTGGGCTGCTGCTGGCCATTGTGGCGTTCGATATGCTTCAGGCACGACGCTCGGAAACCCAGGAATCGCCGGAAGAACGTGCGGCGGGGAGAGAGAAGGAAGAAGTGGGCATTTCCCCGATAGGCATCCCCATGCTCGCCGGGCCGGGCGCCATCTCCGCGGTCATGGTCCTGATGGGCCAGTCGAGGGTTTGGTGGCAGGCAATTCCCGTGTTCTCGGCCATCGCGATAACTTCCCTTGCATCGTATTACATCCTGGCGGGGGCGAACCGCGTGCGCGGTTTGCTCGGGGAGATCGGCATCCGCGTGATGACGCGCCTGATGGGACTCGTGCTGGTGGCCATCGCGGTGCAGTTTGTTCTGAACGGCCTGGCCGACGTCGGCGTCGTACCCAAGCACTAGGTAGAGAAGGCTCCCGATTTATAATGAAAGAAACCCTCCATGCGGACTTTCTACATCGAGACCTTCGGCTGCCAGATGAATGTGCACGATTCCGAGAAGGTCGGCGGTGTGCTCGCCGCGCGCGGCTACCAGGAAGTGGACACTCCCGATAAGGCCGATCTGATCGTTTACAACACCTGCAGCGTGCGTGACAAGGCCGAGCGCAAGGTTTACAGCCGCCTGCAGCAGTTCAAACGGGACGGCGGGCAGGGCAGGATGTTCGCCGTGTTGGGCTGCGTGGCACAGCAGGAGGGCGAACGGATCTTCGATCGCGCCCCCTACGTCGGGCTGGTATGCGGGTCGGCCAGCTACAACCACCTGCCGGAACTCCTTACCCAGCTTGAAAATGGAGGGCATCGCCTCACAGGGCTCTCTACCGATACCGAAGAGACCTTCGAGACGCCCTACACCCGCCGGAGTAGTCCCCACCGTGCCTACATCACCATCATGGAGGGGTGCAGCAAGGACTGCGCCTACTGCGTGGTGCCGTTCACGCGCGGCCCGGAGCGCAGCCGCACGGCGCGCTCGGTGCTGGAAGAAGCCGCGTGTCTGGCTGACAACGGCTGCACCGAAATTCAGCTTCTTGGGCAAAACGTCAACAGCTACAACGATCCTTCGGAGGCCGTGAGCGGCTTTGCCGGACTGCTGGACGCCGTCGCGCGCACGCCCGGCCTGCGGCGCGTCCGGTTCACCACCTCGCACCCGCGCGATTTCGGTAAGGACATTGTCGACGCGATCGACGCGAACCCGGTGCTTGCGAACCACGTTCACCTGCCCGTGCAATCGGGCTCCACGAGAGTGCTGGATCGGATGCGGCGCCAGTACACGCGCGAAGAGTATCTGGAGCGCATCGGCTGGATCAAGGCCGCCCACCGCAGGATCGCCATCTCCACCGATATGATCGTGGGTTTCCCGGGCGAGACCGAGGCCGACTTCGCCGAGACCCTCTCGCTGGTCGACTTGGTCCAGTACGATTCGATGTTCAGTTTCAAGTACTCACCGCGCCCCGGCACGGCGGCGCTGGCTCTGGACGGCCAGGTCCCGGATGCGGAAAGTGGCGCACGGCTCACCACGCTGCAGGAGAAACAACGCGCCATCCAGGTCCGGCGGAACGCCGGGTTGGTGGGCAGCATCGAAGAAGTGATGGTGGAAGGTTACAATCAAGCGACGGGCCAGTGGATCGGCCGCACCCTGGATAACCGTGTTTTGAACTTCATCCTGGGTGCCGGTGCCGGCTCGCCGCGCCCCGGAGGGTACGCCCGCGTCCGGGTCACCCGCGCCGGCGCCAACTCGCTGGCAGGCGAGAGCGTGGATCTGCTCTAATGGTGGAGGGACGGCGATGGAAATCGAAATGAAAATCCGGGGTCTCATGATGGACCCGGTCACCAATATGCCGATTGTCATCCTCAAGGACGTCAACGGCAACACCATCCTTCCCATCTGGGTGGGTGTGTTCGAGGCCAACGCTATCGCCCTCGAGATCGAGAAGGTTTCAACGCCCAGACCAATGACGCACGATCTCATCAAGAACCTTCTGATGGGCCTGGAAACCGGTGTGCGCAAGGTAGTCGTCAACGAACTGAAGGACGACACTTTCTATGCGTTGATCTGGTTGGAGCGCAACGGGGAGTTGATCAGTATCGATTCGCGCCCCAGCGACGCCTTGGCTCTCGCCCTCCGCCTGGATTGCCCCATCTACGTCGAAGAGACGGTCCTGAAGACGTCAAAGGCCACCGGGTCGGCCTCCGACAAGGTCACGAGCGAAGAATTGCGCAGGTGGCTCGAAAACCTCAACGACGAGGATCTCGGCCGTTACAAGATGTAGGCAGTGCGCACCCTCTGAAAACAGAAAAGCCCGCCGGGACGTTTGATTCATCCCTGTAGCGGGCTTTGAGCGTGGCAAGCCGCCCCAGGCGGCTATTTCTTTTTCACGACCCTCTTCTTCGCACCCACCGCTTTCTTGGCCGGAGGCGGCGGAGCGGGCCAGCCCTTCAGCTTGGCGGGTTCGACTTCGACTGTCAGGTTGAATGGTTCGCGAGTGAACGCCACCGGCGTGCCTTCAAACTCGATCTCGGTGCCCGGATCGGCCTTGACGGCCCCCTTGGGCGGATTCTCGAGTTTCAACGTAATTTCCGGAACGTCGGCTTTCTCGATCCCCACCACGATTTCCTTCGGGAACTTGGCGGGCTTGTGCGAAACGAGCCGGCCCCTGAGCGGAGGAAGAGCCGTGTCTTTGACGTGTTCAGCGAAGTACTGCTCACCGTTGGCGGCGGCCAGTTCGGTTTTCACGCGCATCCACAAAGCCAACTGGGGATTCTGCTTGGCGAACTCCTGGTCCTTCTGGTTCTGGATCTCCAGCTTGCTCAGCAGCTTGAAGTCCGGGCCGGGCTTGGGATTGGCGGCCGCGTACTTCTTCACGTCTTCGATGCCCGAAGCGTCGCCATGATAGGTCGTATAGAGCTTGGTGAAATACTGGTCGGCGGTCTGCTTCACCGGGCCGGCCAGTGCGCCCGGACCGGTCATGGCAGCCGCGCGCGCGAAGTAGAACAGAGCCTCGGCCTGGCGTTCGCCCTTGCGTTGCGCCAGGATCGTCGCTCCCATCCAGTAAGCCACCTGAGCGTTGTTGGGGTTGTATTCCAACGACGTCGCGAAGCTCTTTTCGGCCGCATCGCTGTTCTTGCGCTGCATAGCCGCCCAGCCGAGCGTGGTATGGGCGACGCTCTCGAGCGTCTTCTTCTCCTTTTGCCACGCTTCCTCGGTGGCGCCCGCCGGCTTGTTGGCGTCCATGTTGGCAATCAGACTGTTGGCCGCTTTTTCGCCGGCAGCCAACGCATCTGGAGCCGTGTCCGCCAAAGTCACCGTGAGCACCGTCTGCCAATAGAGCCCCATCAGGCTCTTGGGGTCCATCGCCGTCATCTCTTTGGCGGTTTCCAACATCTTCGCGCCGTTATTCAGGCCCTTGTATGTGCTCAGGTAGTACTGAAGGCGTTCCGCCTTGTAAGCCGAGTCCGGGTACTTCTCTTTCCAGGTGTTCAAGTACTCCAGTCGCTTGGCGTCGTTGGTCTCCTTCGTGACGCTCATGAACAGGTCGTACTCGGCCCGATCCTTTACTTCCTTCTTAGGAGCCTGACACCAGGCAGTGCCAATGCCAAGCACCGCCACCAATGCGTTCGCTGCTACAATCTTCCAAGTTCGAACCAGCACTCTGTGCCTCCTGATCTGTGCGTTTTCTTGCCACGCCTAAACAAGGTGAATCCGGGCCGCCGCAACTTCGGCAAGTAGCCTCGTTCCACCGCCTGTCCTCACCCGGTGTGCAATTGCGGAGTATATCTGAATCAAAGCAAGCGGTGCAAGCGCCTTTGCATGTTCCTCCTCTACTGGCCTTTTAGACGCCGGCGGCGAGGGGTGAGTTCCCGCCGGCCATGACGGATTCGCACCCTGCCGCATGTGCTAGAATCCCCTTTTCCTATGCGATTTGTGGACTTGGCGGTCGTCGTCCTGTACTTGGCGGGAATCACCTGGTTCGGTGCCCGATTCGGCCGCTCGCAGCATAATCTGCGCGACTTCTTCCTCGGGGGACGAAGCGCGCCCTGGTGGGCTATTGCGTTCTCGATTGTTTCGGCGGAAACCAGCACGCTCACCGTCATCGGCACGCCGGCCCTGGCTTTTAACGGTAATTTCGGATTCCTTCAGGTCGTATTCGGCTATTTGTTGGGACGTCTGGTTGTTTCGTGGCTTTTCCTGCCGCACTACTTCCGCGGCGAGATGTATACCGCCTACGAGCTAATGCGGATCCGCTTCGGCGACCGGATCCGCAAACTCACCGCCGGGACTTTTCTGCTGTTGCGGGCGCTGGCCGAGGGCGTGCGTGTCTTCGCCATTTCCATCGTCATTTCCATCATTCTGGGCACTGGCGAAACCGCTTCCATCGCCCTGATTGTCTGCCTGACGCTCTTCTACACGTTTGAAGGCGGAATGACGGCCGTAATCTGGACCGACGTCGTGCAGATGTTCCTGTATATCGCGGGCGCCATTGTGAGCTGCTTCGCGATTCTGGCGACAATTCCCGGCGGATGGAGCACGGTGGCGGGCATTGCCTCGGAAGCCGGCAAGTTTCAGGTGTTCGATTTCCACTTCGAAATGACCGCCGAATTCTTCTCGCGCACCTATTCGTTCTGGGCCGGAGTGCTGGGCGGCTGCTTCCTCACCACGGCGAGCCACGGCACCGAGCAGCTCATGGTGCAGCGGCTGCTCGCCGCGCGTAACCAAGCCGAGAGCCGCGCGGCGCTGCTGGCCAGCTGGGTGGTGATTTTCTTCCAATTCACGCTGTTCCTGGTGATCGGGGTGATGCTTTACGTCCATTACGGGCTCAGCGGGCTTGCCGCGCCGCAGCCGCCCGACCGCATCTATCCGGAATTCATCTGGCACTACCTGCCCCCGGGAGTAGCCGGGTTGGTGATCGCGGCCATCCTGGCGGCCGCCATGTCGAACCTGAGCGCGGCGCTCAATTCGCTGGCTTCCACCACAATCATGGACTTCCTGCGCCCGATCATGACGGCGCGCGGGTTGCAGCGGACCGAATCCCAGTTCCTGAAATGGGCGCGTTGGACGACCGTCGGCTGGGGTGTGGTGCTGTTCTGCATCGGACTGCTGGCCCGGCGCTGGGGCTCGGTGTTGGAGGCCGGCCTCTCCATCTCCAGCGTCCTCTACGGCTCTTTGCTCGGAGTGTTCCTGTTGGGTCTGCTCACCCGGCGCGTGGGTGAGGTGGCGGCCATGACCGGCATGGTGGCGGGACTGTTCGTCATGCTTTACGTGAAGCTGGGAACCTCCATCGCCTGGACCTGGTACGTGCTGATCGGGACGCTGGTCACGTGGTGCACGGGTCTCGGCGCGAGCTTCGTCTGGAGAAGGCGCAGTGAGTGAGTTGCGCGAGCCGAGCGCGGGCCTACGGCGCGAACTAGGGTTGTGGGGCGCCTCGTCCATCGTAGTGGGCACCATTATCGGCAGTGGCATCTTTCTGGTGCCTACCGCCATGATCAAGCAGGTCGGGACGCCCGGCATGGTCTTCGCCGTGTGGATCACCGGCGGCCTGCTCGCGCTTGCCGGAGCCCTCGCCTATGCCGAACTCTCGACTGCCATGCCCGAGGCTGGCGGAGAGTATGTCTATCTCCGGGAGGCTTACGGCCCGTTTTGGGGCTTTGTTTACGGTTGGACGCAGATGTGGGTGGCCAAAAGCGGCTCCGTTGCCACCCTTGCCACGGCGTTTTTCTATTATCTGGCCAATTTCCGGCCATCGCTCGAAGGAGTCTTGTGCGCGATTCCTCTGCCTATCGGGCCGGAAGGCGGACCGCTGGAAGTCCGCTATGGCCAATTGCTGGCAATCGTGGTGATCCTGTCGCTGGGAGTGGTCAATTACTTCGGATTGAAGGTCGGTTCGGGACTCCAGATTACCGTCACAATCGTGAAAGTAACGCTGATCGTGGGCACCATCGGAGTGGGTCTGTTGGCACCCCTTCCTCCGCATGCGGCGGCCAGCGGCGCGGTGGCGGCTACGGGAGGATGGGCCGGCTTCTTCGCCGCCCTGGTGGCCGCTTTGTGGGCCTATGACGGGTGGAACAACCTGACCATGGTCTCCGGCGAGGTGCGCGATCCCCAGCGGAACCTGCCGCCCAGCCTTATCGTGGGGACGGTGATCGTCGTCGTGCTTTATCTGGCCACAAACCTGGCCTATTTCCGCGTTCTTTCGCCGGGCGAGGTGGCCGGCACCAACCGGGTCGCCGCCGCGATGATGGCGCGCATTCTGGGTGCGCCCGGCGCGGCGGCCGTGAGCGTCGCCGCCATGATCTCAATTTTCGCGGCTCTGAACGGCTCGATCCTCTCCGGCGCACGGGTGCCTTACGCGATGGCCCGCGACGGACTGTTCTTCAAGGCGGCCGGCAAGGTCCATCCCGCGTATCATTCCCCCTCCGTTTCGATCCTTCTGATGAGCGGTTGGAGCGCTTTCCTGGTCTTGAGCGGGCGTTATGAGCAGTTGTTCACCTACGTGATTTTCGCCAATTGGATACTGTACGGCATGACCGCGGCCTCGGTGATCGTCCTGCGTCACAAGAGACCCGAAATGCCTCGTCCCTACCGCACGCCCGGTTATCCGGTGCTGCCGGCCCTGTTCGTCCTCATGGCGGCGGGCTTAGTCTTGTCGACATTGGTCAAGTCCCCCCGCGAGTCGCTTCTCGGCCTGGCGCTCATTGTGGCTGGAATCCCGTTCTATTTGCGCTGGAAACACCGCAAAATGGCCTGATGGAAGCCGGCCTACCCCGGGCCACATTGCCGCCTACGGGCGGGAAGCGTTCCGGATTGCTCCTCGGAATGAAAAAATTTCACTTTTTTGTTCTGAAAACGGAACAAGGCTCTTGAAAACCGTTCCAACTTAGAGTAAAACAACAAGTAGGAAAGCTGATGAGGGCCGCAAGAGTGTTCTGAAACTGGAACGGGCGGCTTCCGGCAGCGAAACTCTCTTGGAGCTTGCATGGATATTACAAAGATTCTCGAGGAATTGAGGCAGGAGCGGGAGCAAATCGACGAAGCTATCCTGACTCTGGAACATTTGGTGCAAGGTCGCGGCCGGCGCCGGGGACGTCCTCCCGCCTGGCTGGCCGAGATCCGGAAAAAGAACCGCCCGCCGGCGCCTGCAGTGAAGGGAAAAGCGCCAGCAGCCAAAACAGCAGCCGCGTAGATTTGGATCCGGGGGCGAGTCGGTTCGCCCCCGGTCTCACCGGTAGAGAAGGTACTTCTCGCGTTGAGCGAGAAAGGTCTTTATTTCCTCATCCTGTTCGAGCGCGATGAGTCGTGGGTCGCGTCCACCCTCCAACTGCTTGATGGTCTTCCGGTTTGCAATCAGCCTCTCGTTGGCCCCGAGCCGGATCTTACCTGGGTAAAGCTTCTCCAAGGCAGCGGCGAGTTCCAGGCCGAAGCGGGTGCTGTTGAACGATTCGCGGTTGGTGATCACCAGCCGGATTCCACCTATTTCCTTGCCGGCAAAGTTCGAACTGGTAGGCGTAAAGCGCGTCGGATACGCGCGCACGCCCGGCACCAGCCTGCGGTTGAGATAGGCAGCCAGTTCCGGACCCTTGATCCAATCGGCTCCCACCTGCTCAAAGGGGGCGTCGGTCCCTCGTCCCACCGAGTAATTCCTGGAATACTCCAGCATCGCCACGCCCGGATAGAGCAGGGCGGCGTTCAGGCTGCGAAGGTTAGGGCTGGGGTCCACCCACGTCACGCCGGTTGAATCCAGCCAATCGCCGCGCTGCCAGCCTTTCATGGCCACTATCTCCAGGTCCAGCTTCAGGTTCTTCTCCCCTGAGTACATACGTGCCAGTTCGCCCACCGTCATGCCGTGCCGCAGTGGCATGGGGAAGCAGCCGACGAAGGATTCCAGACCGGCTTCGAGCATAGGCCCCTCGGCGTGGACTCCCGTAATGGGGTTCGGGCGATCGAGAACGATGAATGGGATTCCGCGCTTCGAAGCCTCTTCCATCGCATAGACCATGGTGGAAATGTAGGTATAGAAGCGCGCGCCAACATCCTGAATGTCGAAAACCAGAACGTCGACATTCTTCAACATTTGGGACGTAGGCCGCCGGTTCTTCCCCGAATAAAGGCTGTAAACGGGAATTTTTGTCTTTGCATCCTTGGTGCTGGCGATGCGCGCCTGATCGAGCTTACCGGCGATACCGTGTTCAGGGGAGAACAGGGCGGTCACTTTCACGCAGGCGGCAAGCATGAGATCCAGATTTCGCCGCCCATCGCGCGCCAGGCCGGTCTGGTTGGTGATCAGGCCCACGCGCTTGCCCGCCAGCGGCGCGAATTCCTGGGCAGCCAGAACATCCAGGCCGGTGAGCACTTCGGCCATGCGGGCCACGGCGCGATGAACCCCCGCCCCCGCCAGGGTTTCGTTGTAACCCGTGATTGCCACACCAGGCGCGTCGATACCCAGGGCAACGGCAGTGACGGTGGCAATCCTGCCTCGCAGCGGGGTGGTGGCTGGCCGCCGGGTGGGGTGTACCCCGTTGCTGAGCAGGATCACGACCGTTTGAGTCGCCGGGTCTATCCACAACGATGTTCCCGTGAATCCGGTGTGGCCGTAGGAGCCGATCGGAAACAGGTCGCCGCGGTTGCCCGAAAAGGGCGAATCGACGTCCCAGCCCAGGCCGCGCAGGATGGGCTGGTCGGCGGGCGAGGCGGGCGAGGTGAACTTGCGGACCCCCAGGGGGCTGAAAATCCGCACTCCCTTGCGCTCGCCCATTCCCAGCATCATTTCGGCGAATTTCAGCAGGTCGTCAGCCGTGGTGAACAGGCCCGCGTGGCCGGCCACTCCTCCCATGTACCGCGTGGTCTCGTCGTGCACGACGCCGCGCAGCGGCGCTTCGTCGCCCTTGAGCCACTCGGTCGGCGCGATGCGTGGGCGGAGTTCGGCCGGCGGACGGAACATCGTTTCGTTCATCCCCAGTGGCGCGAAGACCTCATCGCGGACAAATTCGTCAAGCGGCCGGCCGCTCACTTTACGCACAATTTCCCCGAGGAGGATGAAATTGATGTCGCTATAGATGAAGCGTTCTCCCGGCTGCGCCACCGGTATGTCTACCAGCGCTTTCCGGATGCCGGTCTCATAGCCGCTCCAGGCGGGGAGGAGGTCGAGATCCGGCCGCAGGCCGGAGAAGTGGGTCATCAGCAATCGGATCGTGATTTCGCTTTTACCGTCCTGGAATTCGGGCAGGTAGGTCGTCACGCGGTCGTTCAGCCGGACTTTACCGTTCTCTACCAGTTTGAGGATGGCGCTTGTTGTGGCCACCACTTTGGTGAGCGAGGCGGCGTCGAAGATGGTGTCCAGCGTCATCTCCTCCTGGGCCGGCACGAGTGCGCGCGCACCGTAGGCTTTCCGGTGCAGGATCTGCCCCTTGTGTGCCACCAGTAATACGGCACCGGGGATCTGGTTGTCCTTGATGCCCTGCTCGATAACTTCGTCGAGTGCAGCGGAGCCGTTGAAGGTCTGTGCCGGCGCTGCCATACGGAAGAACACGAGAGACGCCGCGAGGGCTGTCATCTGAGCAAGGCGAGAGATCATAGAGCCTATCCTAACCGCGCGCGGCAATAAATGGAAACTCCGCCGCAGCTATGATGAAGATATGGCGCGGATATTGCCCCGGCTGCGGATGGATTTGGAATTTCTGCCATCGCCGGTTCCGGATCGGCCGGGTCTGCTGATCCGCGATCCGTACCGCTACTCGACGACCACGCTCATCATTCCACCGGTTCTGGTGGAGTGCCTGCGGCTGTTCGACGCCCAATCCAGCGACCTCGATCTGCACCAGTTCCTGGTGCGTCTGACCGGCGATGTCCGGGCGGGCGAGGCGGGGGAGAGCCTGGCGCGGGCCTTGGCCGACGCCGCGTTTCTGGAGGACGAGACCTACGAAGCGGCACGCAGCAAGTGCCGCCGGGAGTTTGCCGAGGCATCGGTCCGTGAACCAGCCCACGCTGGCGAGTCCTACCCGGAAGACGCGGGCGAACTCCGTCAGATGCTGGACGCATATCTCGATGGAGCCTCTCCGCGGGGCGGGCAAGCGCAGCCGCTCACCGGCATAGCGGCACCGCATGCGAGCTTCGACGGCGCCTCGGAGTGTTACCGCGCCGCATACAGCGCGCTTTCACCGGAATATCGCGATAAAATTTTCGTCATCCTGGGAACCTCCCATGCGGGCGCGCCCGACAGGCTAGGACTTACGCGGAAACCCTTCGTCACGCCCTTGGGAACTGCGGCGACCGAATCCGGATTGGTCGAGCGTCTGGCGGCGGATTGCGGCTCAGGGGTGGAACTGGAAGACTATTGCCACAGCACGGAGCATTCCATCGAGTTCCAGGTTCTCTTTCTCCAACACCTGTTCGGAGCCGGCGTCCGCATCCTCCCGATCCTGGTGGGCCCCTTTTCCCACGGACTGATCGAGGACGGGATGCCCGAGGATGCCCCCGAGGTGCAACGGGTGTTGGAAGCGATGGGCGGGTTGGCCGAGCGCGAGGCGGAACGCCTTTTCTGGGTGCTGGGCATCGATCTGGCTCACATGGGGCCCCGCTACGGCGACGAATTCGCCATCCAGGCGACGGAAGAGCCGGCGAGGCAGGTGGAAGCCAGGGACCATGCCCGCCTGGACCGCGTCTGCGCAGGCGATGCCGCCGCGTTCTGGCGTGATCTCTCGGCGCCGCGCGATGATCTCAAGTGGTGCGGAGCGAGTTCGCTGTACCTGTTCCTGAAAGCGGTGCCGCGGGCCCGGGCCGCCGTGGCGGCTTACCAACAGTGGAACATCGACGGGGAAAGCATGGTAAGCTGCGCCGCGCTCCACTTCCGCACCGGTTCCTAGCCGCGATCCGGCGGGAGAATTCCAGGCTCGCGAGCCCACTCATTTCCTTGGGAATCTTGCGCTGGCTCGAAGTCTGGCAGCGACGAAGAGGCCGTCGCCGCGTCCTTTTCGTGTGCCTGGGTAACTCCTGCCGCAGCCCCATGGCGGAGGCTTTCGCCCGTTCCTTCGGCGGGGACATCCTGGTTGCGCGCAGCGCCGGACTCCTCCCATCCCGCCGGATTTCAAGCCTCAGCCGCCGCGCCATGGCGGAGAAGAACACCCCCATCCGGAAACGCACGCCCCGCCTCGTTTCGAGCTACGACCTGTCGGCTTTCGACTTAGTAGTGAACATGACCGGCCGGTCTTTGATGTTTGCCGGCGCGGGCGAGTTGCTCGAGTGGCAAGTGGCCGATCCAGTGGGCGAACATCTGGCCGCCCACCGCGCGGCGCGAGACCGGATCGAGAAACTGGTACGGAACCTGGTGCTGAACCTCCGCTTCCGCGATGGATTCGCCCCGCGACGGGACCAAGCTCACCGCATCCCCCGGTCGTACTAGAACGCACCTACCACCGCCCCGCTAGGACTAATTGAGATAGTTCCGGTACCAGCAAGCCATGGCTCCGTACAGGACCGCCGCTTAGATTGGAGGTGGAGGAGAAAGCGTTTGACTATGCCCAAGAACTACCTGATGGCGGCTGCCCTATCAATTCTACTGGTGTCAACGTGCGCCGCGACCCCTTTACCGGTGTACGGAAGCGCGGTGACCGAGTCTGAGTGGACCGGTACCCGCTCGGCCCCGTCAGCCGGCATGGTGGGCAACGGACGCTGGGATAGCTTCTCTATCAGTTGGAATATTGCCCTGGAAGCGGGTGTGTACCATTACCAGTACACGATCAGTGGCCTGTCGGGAAAGGCCTTGAGCCATGTGGACTTTGACTTGAGCGATAACTGCACACCCACCAGCCAGTGCGTGTTCAACGCCTCCTATGACGTGGCTGGCACGCCGCAACTGTTTTACGGAACGTTCGCTGACAATCCGGGACAGCCCGGTTTCCCCGCTGGAGCTTCCATCACGGGCGTCAAGTTCGACATGATGCCAGCCGGCGTCGGCACTATCAGTTTCGACTCGGTCCGGGCGCCGATGTGGGGCGATTTCTACGCCAAAGACGGCGTAGCCGGCGGTGGGACGGGCGTCTGGAATTACGCTTACAACCAGGGCCTGGCAGGTCACGACACATATAACAACGCCGGCTACTACGTCGCCGTGCCGGACACCGTGGGTTCCGGCGTACCCGAGCCTGGCTCGTGGATGCTGATGGCGAGCGGCGGACTTATGCTGGCGCTGGGGCTATGGCGCCGCGCTGGCCGGCGAAGCTAGCGTCCGGATTGCCTGAATCTTCTAATCGGGGACCGCGGCCATCCAGTATCCCGGCCGCGTCCTCACCTTGGCTTTCGGGTTGCTTGTAACCACAACGTTGATGTTGTGGAAGCCGCCCTCCAGCTTGTTGTTCGGACTATAGCTGATGATGTACTGGGCGTGGATCTCTCCGCCTATCTTTGCCAGGGCATCCTCTAATCCGCGCCGCGAACTGAAGGAATACTCCTTGCCGCCCGTGTAGCTGGTGAGCACTTCCGCGGGGTTGGCCACGAAGATGCCCTTGACCTGCTTGAAGATCTCCACGAACATCGGTATGTAGTTACCGTACATGCCAGCGCCGCCAAAGGCCGCCACCGTCGTCGGCGTGACCGCGGCACCGGGCGGCAGCGTTCGGGCGGCGGTCGGGATGGCGTCTGGCCGGGGCGGCTGCGGTTTACCCAGCAATGTGGTCACCATGCGGTTGATGTTCACTGTGTAGGCCTGTACGTTGTTGACCTGCGCCTCGGTCATCACCTCGCGCACATGTCCTTCGCTACCCCCGTCGCGTGTCTCGGCGATAAGCAGGATCACGCGCCGCCGGTCCGCCGGACGGCGCCGCAGCATGCGCACACTCTCCCCGACGGCATCCACAACGCGGCTGGTCGTGCTTCCCGCGTTGATCTTCTTGATCGCATCGGTGACCTTCTTGCCGTCGTTGGTGAAGTCCTGCATCACGCGGAGGCGATGGTCGAAGGCAAGCACGGCTACCTCGCCTTGCTCGCCTGCGATCAAGCCTTCGATGACCGGCCCGATGGTTTTGATCTTGTCCAGCACCGGTTCGGCTCCGGCGTTCGCCTGGATCGCCACCACCAACGAGATGGGAATGTAGCTCGTCTCCACCTTGATGTTCTGGAGTGACTCGTTGTCGTAAAGCCGGAAATCCTGCGGCTGCAGGCCATTTATGAAGTTGCCGCGGTCGTCGGTGACGATTGTCGGCGCCACCACGACATTCACCGTCGTCTTGAACGGGGTGGTGGGCTGGCTTTCCTGCGCCAGCAGCATCGTGCCGGCGAACAATATCGAAAGAAATGGCTTCATGGCTGTCAATAAAGTGGACGCTGTGGCCCGGCCGGGCGTTTCCCGCCCTAACCGTGGCTGGTCCTCCCCGCCAGGAGTTCCAATACGTGGGGAACTACTTCCACGATAGCATCTAGTGATTCGACGGCAGCGCGGGGGGATCCCGGCAGATTGATAATAAGCGACTTGCCGACGATCCCGGCCACGGCGCGGCTGAGCGCGGCCATTGGCGTCTTCCGGCAGCCTTCGGCGCGCATGCGTTCCGCCAGACCCGGGATTTCCCTGTCCAGCACTTCGCGCGTGGCCTCCGGCGTCACATCGCGCGCGGCGATGCCGGTGCCGCCCGTGGTCAATATGACCTGAATTTCGCCGAAGGCAACCAGCGTACGCAGTCGCGCGGAAATCTGGTCCTGTTCGTCCGGCAGCGTCTCGGTGATGGCCACTTCCCAGCCGAGTTGTTCGAGCCGGCTCTTCACCGCCGGGCCGCTTGCGTCGGCGCGCTGTCCGGCGAAAGAAGAATCGCTGATGGTAAGCACTGCGGCACGGATCATTTCTTCCTCCCGTGCGGCGCGCGGCGGTAACTGCCGCTCTTGCCGCCGGTCTTTTCGAGCAGCACAATCTCGCGGATTTCGATGCCTTTGTCGAGCGCCTTGGTCATGTCGTACACGGTGAGCGCGGCAACTGCCGCGGCCGTGATTGCCTCCATCTCGACTCCGGTGGGGCCCGTGGAACTCACGCTCGTAGTGATTTCAATGCCGCGCGCGCGCACAGTAGCCTCCACATCTACGTGCGACAAAAGCAGCGGGTGGCAGAGCGGGATCAGGTCCCAGGTGCGTTTGGCGGCGGCGATGCCGGCGATACGCGCGATTTCGAGTGGATCGCCCTTGGGATTCCCGGCGAGTTGGCGCAGCACGGAAGGGCGCATGGCGACGAAAGCCCGCGCACGCGCCGTGCGCGTCGTATCCTGTTTCTCGCTGACGTCCACCATCCGCACCTCCCCCGTCTGGCCGTAGTGCGACAAGGTCTTTTTCATTTGAGGAGCACTTCAATCAGTTCGCCCTCCTGCCACATCTCGCGCGAGGCATCGGCCACCAGGAAGGCGTTGGCGCGCACCATGGCAGGCACGTCGCTCGAACCTTTCCAGCCCAGGGGCGTCAGGCGCCCGTCTTCACCGAGACGCGCCGGAAGGAAACGTGTAAGGCCTGGCTTGTGCCGGAACGCGGCGGCCAGCGGGGCCAGTGTAAAGGCGAGCGGCGCTTCCCGCTGCCCGCCCAGCAGTTCGACGGCGGCGCGCGCGAACAGCTCGAATGTCGCCATCGTGGAAGTCGGGTTGCCGGGAAGCCCGAAGAAGAAGGTCCCCCGCGCACGTCCGAAGACCAACGGCTGTCCCGGCTGGATCAGAACGCGGTCGAAGTAGAACTCGGCGCCGAGAGTGGCCAGCACCGGCTCCAGCACGTCGTACTTGCCCGCTGAAACGCCGCCGCTCACCAGCAACAGGTCAGCTTGCAGGCCCGGTGCGAGCGCCTCCCGAGTGCCTTCGTGCGTGTCGTGCGCCACCGGCAGGATCTCCGGCTCGCCGCCTGCGCGACGAACCTGCACCGCGAGCGAGTAAACATTCGAGTTGCGCACCTGGTAAGGAAGCGGCGC
This sequence comes from Terriglobales bacterium, assembly GCA_021372245.1. Lineage (GTDB taxonomy): Bacteria > Acidobacteriota > Terriglobia > Bryobacterales > Bryobacteraceae > JAJFUV01. The sequence goes on along the minus strand of JAJFUV010000077.1, from coordinate 4,802 downwards.
GGCATCAACGGAAACAATTTCGTCGCCCGTGGGCAGGATGGCGACGCGCGGCCGGACGAAGACATCCAATTGCGCACGGCCCGCGGCGGCCGCCATGGCGACCTCGGCGTAGCCCAGGCGAGTACCGGCCTCGATGATCACTCCGCCTTGGCGGGCCTCGTTGGCGCGGGGATTGATGAACTGCCCGGCCGGGGAAAGCTGCCCTATGTAAACGCGCCCGCCCTCGCGCTCGGTATACTCGACCATCACGACCGTGTCGGCACCCTCTGGAACCGGCGCGCCGGTCATGATTTCGACAGCCTGGCCTGCGCCGAGGCTTCCTGTGAAGATCGTCCCGGCCCTCACCTCGCCAATGACGTCGAGCGTGCCCGGGAGATCAACGGCGCGTACCGCAAAACCGTCTCGCATGGAGCGTGCTAGAGGAGGATAGTCGCGATCGGCGGTGACGCGCGAAGCCAGTACCCGCCCGGCGGCGTCTTCGAACGGTACCGTTTCAACGGCCGGAGTACGCCGCGCACTCGATACGCGCTCAATCACGCATTGCCGCGCCTCGCGGAAGCTCAGGGTGGGCACCAAGGCCATTCTAACAACCTCTGAAGTTTCAGATGGGTACGCCCGCCATCCGCGCTATGGCCAGTGCGTTCGCTTCCTGGGTTACGCCCGTCTTGATGAGATAGTCGAAGTCCAACGGATCCGTGCCATCGCGGGAGCCCATATGTATGTTGGCGCCGTGTAAACCGTCGATCTCGGCGATTTCGGTGAGTGCCAGATCGTGAGTGGAGACCGCTCCCAACGCGCCGGCTTCCGAAAGCGCGCGAAACACGGACTCGGCCGCTATTCTGCGGTCGCGGGAGTTGGTTCCGCTGAAGATCTCGTCGATGAGAAACAGCACGGGCGGTTGCTCCGAGGACAAGCGCAGAATCTCGCGGAGCCGCTCGACCTCGGCGAGGAATTTCGATTTGCCGTCCTGGACGGAATCGAAGATCGAGATGGATGCGGTGGTCGTGAATCGTGCCAGACGCAGGCTTTGTGCGCGCACCGGCGCGCCAGCGAACGCCAACACTGCATTGAGACCGATGGCGCGGAGCAGCGTGCTCTTGCCGGACATGTTCGAGCCGCTGATCACATAGAAGTATGTGCCGTCCTGCGAGAGCTGAAGGTCATTGCGGATCGTAGTGCTCTCCGGCAGCAATGGATGCGCGAGCCCGCGCGCCTCGTAGACTCTCCCGTTCGGTTCAAGTTTCGGGAAGGGATCATCCGGGTGCTCGCTTGCATACCACGCCAAGGCGGTCAGCGCCTCAAATTCTGCCCAGGCGTCCAGCCAAAGTCGAAGCGACTCGCCGTGGCGCGCGCGCCACGACTCAATCGCCGCGGCACATTGCGTGCCCGCCAGCACCAGCAGGGAAGGGTAGTAGAACCAGTCCTTGGAGCGCTCACTGAGAATGCGCAGCGGCAGCTCCAGGCGGCGAAGTTGCTTCACGGCCGGGATCCCGAGCGTCACGCGCCCGGTGAGCGCGCGCAGCTTGGGCGAATGGAATGTCTCTCGCGCGAGCAGCTCCAGACCCTCGCGCATCAACTCGATTTCGACCGAAACGGCCAATCCACGCTCGATGGACCGCTTCACACGCTTGCGCGCGCCGAGGGCGATCACCGAATTCGCGACCACCAGCGGCACACCATAATGCCAGACAACCCGCGGCGGGACCGCTCCGGCAAAACCCGCAAGGAACAATCCGCCCGCGCAGACGCCGCCGATTGCCGTGGCGATTCGCACCCACGTCGGAAAGCGAGAGGGCGGGTCCTCCAGCCACTTGGCGAAAACCGCTCCGGAGGATTGCCGGGATGGCGTCTTGCCCAGCGTGACCACCTGTTCTCGCAGTTCGGGGCGGTGACGCAGTTCCTGGACCGCCTGTTGCCGATTTTCGGTCTCACTTAGGGTTGGGGTGCATTTCAAGTAGTCGGCCAAGCGGCTTCGGCCAATCCCGGTTCGGGTAGTGCAGAGTAGTTCGAAAAGCGAGCCGGTGCCGAACAAATTCAAGTCACTTTCGTAGACGTGGCCCTTGCCGCAGAATTCTTCACCCGTTTCGCCTTGTCCAGCCCATCGGTTCTCCAGACGCGCGGCGCCGCGCGAGTAGAACTCGCGTAACTGGGAAAGCCGCAGCCGCTCGTCTCCCTGCCGCGCGTAATTTCTCGTGGCAAACCATGCAACCGGAATGGCGAGCGGCGGATACCAGAGCGGCACAGCATGCCTGGCGAGAGCCATGTATCCCGAAACGACCATGAGCACGAGCGATGCGACAAGCACCAGCGCAGACACAACCTGCTTCGTGTGCAGCCGCTCCATACCAACTTCAAACTGTCTAAGCTTGCTTCGGTATTCCGCGAGGACGGCGGACATGACTCCAGTCTACAGGCAAAGCACGTCCGCCAAGTCTTGCTACCATCAAGCAGATGGCACTCGGTGATATCGCGAAGCAGTTGGCGCAGCAGGCGCTGGTCGATCAGGTCACACCCAAACCTTCCAGTCCGGCTCAAGCCGAGAGCGTGGGCGCCGTGATGCTGGGGGAAATCCAGGCGATGCAGCGTGCCTGTAAAGAGGACGAGGAACTGGTGGTCCTTTTCCGCTCCGGGCCCGAGACGATACGGGTGTTCGAGTTCATCGTGCCGTCCTGGCCGGTAATGGTCCTGGCCGGTGTGGACGAGGCGAGACACACTACCCGAGTGGTAACGACGGCCGAATCCGCCCAACTGGTCTGCAAGGTCATGAAAGTGCAGCCGCCCGCGAAGCCCGTCCGGCTGAACTTCCGGATCCCGAAGCCGAAGCCGGAGTAGAGCCGATTCAAAATCCGGGGCGCCCAACGTGCGCCTGTCAAGCGCCATTCCCGCTAAGATGTTTCTGTATGGCTTGCCTCCTGCTTCTGCTGGTTTGTGCCCTGATGGCCAACGGGGCGCCGCCGCCCCGCGCGGCCAAGGCGTTCCCTTTTGATTACGACCTTCATGACTTTCCCAACGGCCTCCGGTTGGTGACCATCCCTACCGGCTATCCGCACGTGGTGGCGCTCTACATCGTCGTGCAAGCGGGTTCACGCAACGAAGTCGAACCCGGCAAGAGCGGCTTCGCGCACCTGTTCGAGCACATGATGTTCCGCGGTACGAAGCAGTTTCCGCCGGCGCGCTACGAAGATGTTCTCAAGCAGGCGGGCGCCGCCTCGAACGCATACACGAGCGACGACCTCACCGTCTACCACACCACCTTCAGCAAGGACGACTTCGACAACATCGTCATGATGGAAGCCGACCGCTTCCAGAATCTCGACTACTCCGAGGCCGCCTTCCGCACGGAAACGCTGGCGGTGCTCGGCGAATACAACAAGAACAGCGCCTCGCCGCCCGTGAAACTCAATGAAGTGCTGCGCAATACGGCCTTTGACAAGCACACTTACAAGCACACCACCATGGGCTTCCTCAAGGACATCGAGGACATGCCCAATCAGTACGATTACAGCCGGCTCTTCTATAAGCGTTTTTACCGGCCTGAGTACACCGTCATCGTGGTGGCGGGAGACATTACCAAAGAGCGCTCGCGCGCCACGGTGGAAAAATACTGGGGCAAGTGGCAGCGCGGCGATTACAAGCCCGCGATCCCGGCCGAACTGCCGCCTTCCGGCGGGCCGCGCGCGAATCACGTTAACTGGCCCACGCGGACGATGCCCTGGATCAATATCGCCTACCGCGCTGCGGCCTATACAGACACGGAAATCGACGGCGCCGCGCTGGACCTGCTGGCCTATATCGGTTTTTCGGAGACGTCAGACCTATATCAGAAGCTGGTCATCAAGGAGCAGAAGGTGGACGCGTTCGGGGCGGGGAATCCGGATCACGTCGATCCCTACCTGTTCCGCATTGAGGCGCGGCTGAAGAAGCCCGCCGAGATGGCTGCCGTCCGGGATGAGATTCTCGCCACGGTCAAAGTGTTTCGCGAAAACACGGTGTCAGCGGAGAAGTTGGAATCGGTGAAGCGCCATCTGCGATATCAGTTCGCGCTGTCCCTCAATTCGAGCGAAGCCATCGCCGCGGTGGCGGCGCGCTACTGTTCGCTGCGGCGCACCCCGGAAACCATCAATCGCCTTTACGATCTGTACGCACGCGTCACCCCGGACGATATCCGCAACGTCGCGCGCAAGTATCTGGTGGACCAGGGCCGCACCATTGTCACCCTGACTTCGGGAGGCGCCAAGTGAAACTCCGTCTATTGTTCGCTGCCATCGTTATGATCACGACACTCCACGCCGCCTCCGGTATTTCGACCGTAGCGCTGCCCGGCACATCGCCGCTGGTGACTATCCGGGTGATGTTTCTCACCGGCTCGGCTTCGGACCCCGCCGATAAGCCTGGAGCCGCCTCGCTCACCGCCGCCATGCTGGCACGCGGCGGGACGCGCACCATGACCTATCAGCAGATCCTGGACGCCATGTTTCCCATGGCCGTCTCAGTGGGCGCGCAGGTGGACAAGCAGATGCTGGTGTTCAGCGCCACCACGCACGTCGACAACCTGGAAGCGTTCTACAAGATCTTCCGGGACATGCTGCTGGATCCCGGCTGGCGGCAGGACGATTTCGAACGGCTGCGCGACGACGCGATCAACTACCTGCGGGTGAACCTGCGGGGCAACAACGACGAAGAACTGGGTAAAGAGGTCCTGTATAACGAAATCTACGCTGGACACTCTTACGGGCACGACAATGTGGGCACTGTATCGGCGCTCAAGGCTATGACCGTGGAGGATTTGAAGCGGTTCTACT
>JAJFUV010000073.1 GCA_021372245.1 Terriglobales bacterium | reverse complement strand
CCCGCACAGGATGCGGATGGTAGTGGACTTGCCCGCCCCGTTGGGCCCGAGGAAGCCGAAGACTTCGCCGCGGCGCACATTGAATGACACGTTGTCCACGGCCACGAAATCGCCGAAGCGTTTCACCAGGTTGTCGACTTCAACGGCGTACCCGTTGGTTTCAACCGCCATGGCGCTGCTCCTCACTCGCTTTCTTGATCCAGGCGATGAAGGCGTCTTCAAGAGTGGCGGTATTCATCTCGCGCTTGATTTCCGCGGGCGGCGCGCAGCGGATCAGGCGGCCTTTGTGCATGAGTCCGACGCGGTCGCACCGCTCGGCCTCGTCCAGGTACGCCGTCGAGACGAACACGGTGAGCCCTTCGTCCACCAGTTGCTTGAGAATGATCCAGAAGTCGCGGCGCGAGAGGGGGTCGACGCCGTTGGTGGGTTCGTCCAGAAACAGCACCTCCGGATGATGGAGCAGCGTGCACATGAGCGCCAGTTTCTGCTTCATGCCTCCCGACAGCTTTGCCGCGGGACGCGTGCGAAACCGCTCCATGCGGGTCATTTGGAGAAGGCGCAACATGAGGCTCTCGTACTCGCTCTTTTCGATGCCGAACAGGTCGGCGTAAAAGAGCATGTTCTCTTCCACGGTCAGATCGCCGTACAGGCCGAAGCGCTGCGCCATGTACCCGATGCGATCCTTCACTTGCTGTGTCTCGCGCACCGTGTCGTGACCGGCCACGACCGCTTTCCCCCCGGTCGGATCGACCAGCCCGCAGAGCATCCGCAAGGTGGTTGTTTTGCCGGCGCCGTCGGGGCCCACCAGGCCGAACACCTCGCCCTTGGCGACTTCGATCGAGAAGCCGTCCACAGCTGTAAGCGGGCCGAAGCGTCGCGTCAATTGTGTCGCCCTGATCATCACTTATCCAGTTCGATCTCCGCCACCACGGGCATATTCGATTTCAGCTCGCGCCGCGGGTTGTCCACTTCGATCTTGATGCGGTAGACGAGCTTGACGCGTTCTTCCTCGGTCTGAATCTGCTTGGGCGTGAACTCGGCATCGGATGAGATGAACGAGATGCGGCCGTTGAAGACCTTGCCGGGATAAGAGTCCGTGGTCACCTTGGCCTTGCCGCCCAGTTTCACGCGGCCGAGGTCGGTCTCTTTCACGTAGGCGCGCACCCAAGGGTGGTCGATGTCGCCGATGGTAACGGCGGGCGTGCCGGCGGCCAGCACTTCGCCGGGATCGGCAGATTTCACCAACACCACACCGTCCACCGGAGAAATGGCTGCGGTGTCGTCGATTTGGGAATCGACGACGGCGACCTGCGCTTTAGCGCGATCGATGTCGGCGCGCCGAGCGTCGAGTTCCTGTTCCTTGCGGCGCAATTCGAGGCGCGCGGATTCGCTCAGCCGCAAGGCGGCCTTGGCGCGCTCGAGTTGCGCACGGGCTGCCTCGATCTGCTCCTTACGCGGGCCTTCCACCACCAGGGCCAGTCGCTCCTCGATCTGCTTCACCAGGGCCGCGCTACGGTCGTACTGTGTGCGGTACTGATCGCGCTGCGCGGCGGAGATGTCCTCCTTAGCGAACAACTGCTGAGCGCGCTTCCAGTCGCTCGCGGCCTGCTCGTGCTGTGTGCGGGCATCTTCGAGCGCGGCGCGCGCCTGCGCGACTTCTTGTGTGCGCGACCCGGCGAGCAATTCGTCCAGGTGCGCCTTCGCCTGCCGGACTTCCGCCTCACGAAGTTGCGTGTCGGCGGCGAGGGTTTCCTTCTGAAGGGAGATGGCGGTCGTCAACTGCCGGTAGCCGCTTTCGGCGGCCAATGCCGCAGCTTGGTCGCGTTCACGCTGTTTGCGGACCTGATCCGAGTCCAGGCGCGCGATCAACATGCCGCGCTTCACGGGGGCGCCTTCGTCAACGCGCAGTTCGGCGAGTTTGCCGGGCACCTTGAAAGACACGGCAATCTCGGTCAGCTCGACATTGCCGCTGACAACGATCCTTGAGGTGTCCGGACGGCGCAGCCAGTGATACGTCCCCCAGGCGATGAGCGCCACGACCGCTACCAAGACAACAACGACGATTCTATTTTTCATGAGTGCTTCACTCCCTATCTACTGGAGAGCGCGGCGCGTGGTGCCCATGGCCGCGTTCAGATCCAGCCACGCAAGGTTGTAGTCGACCAGTGCGCCGATCCGGCTGTCGCGCGCCCGTTCCAGGCGCGCCTGCGCATCGGTCACCTCGATGCTGTTTGTCACACCGGCTGTGTAACGGCGCTGGGCTTGCGCCAACTCGTTCTCCGCCAAAGCCAGGCCTTCCGCGGCCACTTTCACCTGCTGGTCCGCGGAACGGAGGTTCTCCTGTGACAGGCGCAATTCGAGTTCGATCTGCTCCTTCAGGTCGCGCGAACGGACCTGCTCGGCACGATAGACCGAGTGCGCTTCGGCGCGCCGGGCGTCGCGGCGGCCACCATCCCAGATCGACAGGCGCGCCTGTACACCGATGGTGCGCGTGGGCAACGAGTTATTGATGCTGGTGCCGCTGGAGCCGTAGTCGCCAAAGGCGCTGATGGTGGGCAGCCGCTCAAACTTAGCCGCCCCATAGCTGTATTTCGTACTGTCTTCCCTCAACTGCTGAGCCTTCCAGTCTGGCCGCTCGACGAGTGCCGTCTCAATGGCCTTCTCGATGGGCTGCACTTCCACGGCCTTGTGGCTGAGGTGGTCCATAAGTTCCAGACGCGTGTGGAGAGCGAGCCCCATGACCTTGAGCAGCTTCAGATGGGCCTGCGTGCGCCCGCTTTCCGCCACCAGCAACTTCTGATTTTCGTTGGCCAATTGCACGCGCGCGCGGGTGACTTCAATGCCGGTGCCCGTGCCGGCGGCCTTCATGTTCAGAGCGAGGTCGAGCAGCGACTCAGCCAAAGTGACGTTGGCACGAGCCGCGTCCAGGTGAGCTTCGGCACTGGACGCCGCCAGGTAAGTCCGCGCCACCTGATCCGCCACCTGATTGTCAGTCGCCTCGCTCTCCGCCGTCACCGCCCGCTGCGCGGCCCGCGCGGCCTGAAGACGGCGGATGGAACTGAAATCGAACAGCGTCTGTGTCACCGAAGCTCTCGCGTCGAAGACGTTGAAGGGGCCCACGAACGTGGGGAAGTGGAAACCTGGAATGGGAACTTGCACCCGGATGCCCATGGCCTCGAGATTTCGCGTCAGGTTCTGCTGGCCCACGGCGGCATAGAAGTCCGGCAGCAGGAATCCGCGCGCTTGCGCTGTGCGGGCCTTGGCCTGAACGGTGTACTCGCGCGCCAGCGCGATACGCACGTTGCCGTTGGGGGCTAAAGCGATTTCCACCGCGCGCTTCATATCCAGGCGCAGCACGGGTGCGTTCTGCGCCATTGCAGAAACAGCGGCAAAGAGGAGAACTGCGATTGCGCGCATCATGATTTCACCTTCCTGGCGGGCGCGGTTGTCTTCAGGGGAGGCGCATTGAGCCCGGCGAGCGCGAAGGCGATCATGTTCCTGTGCGCGTACTCTGTGTCGTCCGCGCTGCATTCCCCGCCGGAAATATACTCGAGAAGTTTTCCGGCCACCAACGTATGGGCCAGCGCACCGATGACGAAGTGCATGCGCCAGGCCAATTCGGCGCGTGAAAGCTTGGGTAGCGCCCGATGCAAAGCGGCCCCGAAGCGCTGACCGGCTTCGGCCATCTGTTCCTTGAGCATCTGGACCGCAATTCCGCCCGGTTCCGCGTACACGCGGCCCAGCAGGACCTGCACGCCCGCACCGGCGTCGCTGCCCTTGGCCTCCAACAGGGGATCAAGCAGCGCGTCAAGGATCTTCTCGAGCGGGGCGGGTTTGGGCGCCGCCTCGCGCTCGGCTTGGTCGAGCATTTCCAGACGCCGCTGGTTGATGGGCTCCAGCCGTCTCCTGTATATGGCACGGATCAGCTCTTCCTTGGAACGGAAGTGATAGTTCACCGAGGCCAGGTTCACCCCCGCCTCGGCGGTGATGGCGCGCAGCGAGGTGGCGGCCAGGCCGTGCTGGGCGAAGAGTTTTTCGGCGGCGTTAAGGATTCGCTGCTTGGTATCGGTGGCCTGAATGATTTGTGTCATACGTTCGCCTGAATCAAACGTCTGTTTTAATTATACGTTTATATCGAAAAGTGTCAAGCCCCAAAGTGGCACCATGTCCAGAAGGCTTCCTTCCATGCACATTCGATTGCTGCTGTTTTCGCTTCTGACGCTGGCCTCCACGCCCCTTGCGGCCCAGGAGTTGGCGGATAATCCCGTCCGTGTGCTGCTCAAAGCCGGGCAGCCCGCGGTGGGTGTAACCATCACAGTGGCGAGCCCCGAGGTGGCGGCGCAGGCGGCCGGCCTGGGCTTCGACTATCTCTGGATCGAGATGGAGCACTCGCCGGTGACGCTGGAAACCGCCCGCAACATGATCCTGGCCACGCGAGGCATGAAGGCCATCCCGTTCATCCGCGTGCCGGTCAACGAACCCTGGACCGCCAAGCGCGCGCTGGACATCGGCGCGCTGGGCGTGATTTTCCCATTCACCTCCACGCCTGAGCTGGCGCGGCAGGCCGTAGAGGCCTGCAAGTATCCGCCGCTCGGCAGGCGGGGAGCCGGTCCCGGCCTGGCAGCTTTCCGCTGGCCCGCGCCGGAAGGGTACAGGGACTTCGCGGACCGCAACGTGATGGTGATCGCCATCATCGAGGAGAAGCGCGCGGTGGAGAGGATCGACGAGATCGCAGCCGTCCACGGCCTCGACGTTCTGTTTATCGGGGTGAACGATCTTTCCTTTTCCTACGGCCACCGCGGACGCCAAGACGTAACTGAAGTGCGGGACGCCATCCGCAAGGTCGTGGCCGCGGCGAAGCGAAACAACATTCCGGTTGGTCGCCCTGCAGCCAGTGCCGAGGCCATCGCGCAATACCGGAACGAAGGATTCAGTTTCTTCCAGGCGTCGAGCGAGCTTGGTTTCATGGCGGCGGGGGCGAACCAATTGCTCGCGCCGCTTGGAAAGACGGACACCGCCGTGAAGAAGCGGCCATTGTACTGACAATCTATGAACCTCTCTCCGGGAAACCCGCTGCTGCGCCTCCCAAGTCTGCTGCTGGCGATGTTGTCGCTATCGATCGGCTGGGGCATCCGTGGCAACTTCGGCCATGAGTTCGGCGCCATGATGCCGGGTATGCTCTGCGCGGTGGCCGTGGCCCTGTTTTCGGAACGCCAGGACTGGCGCGAGCGGGTGCCGTTCTTCGCCTTCTTCGGCGCTATCGGCTGGGCTTTCGGCGGATCGATGTCCTACATGCCGGCCATCAGCTACACGCACAGCGGCCACCTGCCGACGCAAATCTACGGCATCTTCGCCGTCTTCGCCATCGGATTCCTGTGGGCGTCACTCGGGGGCGCGGGCACGGCTTACGCGGCAATCGAAGATCGCGAACGAATGACCGCATTGTTCCGCCCGGTGATCTGCGTTTTCGCCGTTTGGGCCCTCGACTACTTCTTCATGGACGACGTCGCCCGCTGGTACGTCACCCAGCGGCAGGCGGCCGGCTTCGACGCGGTTTGGGGGCGCCAGCGCAACCCGTTCTACTGGCTCGACAGCGATTGGCTGGCGGTGCTGGAAGCCCTGTTCGCCTTGTGCCTGTTCGATCTCTGGGAGCGGCGATTCGAGAAGATACACCTGCTGGCCGGTTTCGGCGCGTTGGGCGCGCTCGCCGGTGGACTGGTCCACAACGGGCTTGCCGCAGCCGGATGGCTGGCGCCGATGCTTTCCCTCATCGTTCACCCGCAGGGGGATCTGACGGCTATCGACCGGGTCACCGGCAAGCCATTCGATCCCGCGCTGTTGATGAGCAACTGGCCGCAGGTCTTTTACGACCTCAGCAATCACATGGGCTGGATCCTGGGCCTGGCGACCGGCATCGCGCTGTATTTCGTGAGATACGGCAAATTCCGCTCCGGCGCGTCCCTGCCGCTGCACATGGCGGTGGGAGGACTGCTGACCTTTCTGGCCGGACCAGTGCTGCTGTCGAACATGTTCCAAGGTATCGGCGGCTTCCGCATGGTGCCTCCGCGTGGCGACAACTGGGCCATCGTGCTGGGAGTGCTGCTGGGCCTGGCCCGTTACATGCGCCGCAACAACCTGAAGCCGGTGGTGGATGTGGCTCTGCTCTCCGGCCTGATCGGCGGCGTTGGATTTCAAATTGCGCAGACCCTGAAGATTCTGCTTTACATGCCTGGCAATCCGGCCCTGACGAGCGATCCTGCCACGGTCCAGGCTTGGGCGCATTGGCACTCGGCGAATTGGCATAGCATCATGGCCGAGCAGGGAGTCGGACTCTTCTATGGCCTCGCCATCGTCCTGCCGATGAGCATGCTAGCCCGGCGCATCCCTGTGCGCGTCAGCGAACCGCGCGTGCGCCGCTGGACGGAGGCGGTCGCGGTCTTCTTCATCCTGAACGTGCTCCTGTACGTGAACCTGGTTAAGAACGTGAGCGACTGGACGGCGGAACGCACGGGCGGCTTCCGCTCGGTGACGCTCATGATGAAGGCGCCGCTCATGAGCTTCTGGCAGATGTCCGCGCTCGCCTGGTTCAACCTGATTTTCGCGCTGATCGCCGCCTGCACGGTGACGCTGCTCCTCGCCCACATGCGCCGTCCGCTCGCCGTCATTCCGGGCGACTGGCTGGGCAAAGGGCAGCTCTTCTATTTGCTGTTTCTGTGGGCCATCGTGATCGGCAACTTCGAGAAGGCCCTGGTGTCGTTTCATGAGCAGCGTCTGGCCACGGAAGGGACCATCTTCGTCAATGCCCTGGTGGTAACGGTGCTGATCCTGCTTTGCGCGCGCCCGGCGTCACCGCCCGTCATGGCGAACGAAGACTGCCGGCGGCCGCGGATGCGGCGCTGGATATGGGGCCTTGCCGCGGCGTCGCTCGTATGCGCGGCGGTGTACCTCACTGTCACGCGCGTTGTCTACGGCGACACGCCCGATGGTTTCGGCGGACGCAATCGCCGGTTCGGCGCGGAGGCGGATTGGCGCGTGAAGCCCATTCTGCGCGATCGTGCGCACCGCTGACGCTTCAGGCCGCGGCGTTGAAGTAAATGCAGTCGGGATGATGGAAGACCAGGGCACTGACGCTCGCTTCCGGGTCCATCATCATCCCGCTGGTAAGGTGCACGCCGATCTGATCGGCATCGAGCAGTTTCCAGATACCCCGCTGATCGTCAAGATTGGGGCACGCCCCATAGCCCAGGCTGTAGCGCTTCCCCCTGTAACGCGCCCGGAGACGTTCGCGCATGGTCAAGGACGGCGGATCCGGAAAGCCCCAGTCCTCGCGGATGCGCCTATGGACCCATTCGGCGGCGGCCTCGGCCGTTTCAATAGCCAAGGCCTGCAGCGCGTGCGCGAAGAAGTAGCGCCCTTCCGCCTTGGCTGTTTCCGCGCGTTCACGCACACCTTCGCCTGCGCTGACCACGAACAGAGCGACGTGGTCGAGCGGATCCAGCACGTAATCGCTCAGGCACAAGCCGTCCGGCGCAGCTTGGCGCGGAAAGTGGAACGTGTAACCGGGAAGGCGCACGGAGTTCCCCTCGCGGTGCGCTTCGAAGAACTGCCAGACCGCGCGGACCTTGAGGAAACCGGCCGCCTCGCGCTTCACTTCTTCCACCTGATGAAAGAGGTCGAGGGCCTTCGCATCGTGCGCGGCCAGCAACTCCTCGAAATTGCCGCGGAAACCCAGGTGGCGTCCATAGAGCATGGATGGATTGACGTAAGCCCACAGTTCGGCAAGCTGAGGCACGTCGCGTACTTTCTGTTCCAGATACGGAGCAGGCGGGATCGGGATGTCAGTGCGCACCCGCGAACTGCGGGCACTGCCGGAATCCGCCGGGCGTGGGGGCGTAGTCTCTATGGGCGCAGTGGCCTCAGGCGCGTGCTCGGCCATCACCGCTTCGCGAGTCTCCGGATCCATGATCTGGTTGAACATCCGCAGGCCCGACATCGCGTCCTTGGCGTAAAAGGTGGACGCACCGTAAGCCGGAGCAATCTTGCCGCGCGTGAACTTGTCCGATAACGCCGCACCCCCTACCAGCAGGGGCACCTGGACGCCCGCCTCGCGCAGGTCGCCCGCGGTGACCACCATCTGCTGCGCGCTCTTCACCAGGAGGCCGGACAGGCCGATGGCGTCCGGTGAATGATCGGCGGCGGCGCGGATGAGATCCTCGGGCGGCACCTTGATGCCCAGATTGATCACCTTGTACCCGTTGTTGGACAGGATGATGTCGACCAGGTTCTTGCCAATATCGTGCACGTCGCCTTTGACGGTGGCGAGCACGATTTTGCCGCGCGGGACCACGGCGGATTTCTCCATGAACTGTTCCAGGTAGGCCACCGAGGCTTTCATGGCCTCGGCCGACTGGAGCACTTCGGCGACGATCAACTCGTTGGCATTGAAGAGGCGCCCAACCTCGTCCATACCCTTCATCAAGGGCCCATTGATGATCTCGATCGCCGGCGTGCCTTCGGCGAGCTTGAGGTCCAGATCGGCGATGAGGCCGTCCTTGGTGCCTTCGACGATGTAGCGCGCCAGGCGTTCGTCCAGCGGCAACTCCGCCGCCTTGCGCGCGTTCTTGGGAGTGGCTTTGCGGAAGTGCTCCGTGATGGCGGCGATGTGGAACTGGTTGAGGGCGATGCGCTGCTCGCGGGTCTGCTCGCGCCAATCCACCGGGGCGCCGATCGACTCCACAGGAGCCTGGAAGAGCAGATTCTCGGCCAGGCGCCGCACTTCCGGCGGGAGCGAAGCGAAACGTTCGATCTTCTCCGCGTTGACGATGGCGAGATCCAGCCCGGCGCGCGTAGCGTGATAGAGGAACACGGAATTCACCGCTTCACGCGCCGCCGCCGGCAATCCGAAGGAGACGTTGGAAATGCCCAGCAGCGTTCTCACGTGCGGGAAACGCTCTTTGACGAGCCGCACAGCCTCGACGGTCTCCACCGCGCCCCCGATGTAGTTCTCGTCGCCGGTAGCGCAGGGGAACACCAGCGGGTCGATGATGATGTCCTCGACGGGTACGCCGTACTTTCCGGTGAGCAGCGCGATGGAGCGCTCGGCGACGGCCAGCTTGCGCTCGCGCGTGAAGGCCTGGGCCTGCCGGGGATCTTCGTCGATGCAGCCCACCACCAGCGCCGCCCCGTACGCGCGGGCAAGTGGCGTGACGCGTGCGAACTTCTCCTCGCCGTCTTCCAGGTTCACCGAGTTGATGATGCTCTTGCCCTGGCAATAAGTGAGAGCCAGTTCGAGCGCCCGCGCATCGGTGGTGTCGATCATCAGGGGCGCCTTGATCTTGCGGATCAGGCGCTCATAGAAAGGCGGAATGTCCTGTAGTTCGTCGCGGTCGCTCGACTGCAGGCACACGTCGATGATCTGCGCGCCGTTGCGGACCTGACGGCGCGCGATCTCGCTCGCCTCATCCCAGGCTTCGCGTGCGATCAAGTCCTTGAAGAGGCGGGAACCGATGACATTGGTGCGCTCGCCAACCAGTAACGGCCGGGTGGAGTCCTCCGCCTCGACCAAGTCGATGCCGCTGTAGAAGACGCGGTGCGAAGGCGCCGGCGCGCGCCGCGGGGTGCGGCCTTCCACCATGCGCGCGATGGCGCGGATGTGCTCGGGCGTGGTGCCGCAACAGCCGCCGACGATGTTCAGCCAGCCATTCGCGGCGAAACGCTCCAGTTGGCGCGAGAGCGATTCGGACGTCTCCGGATAGCGGCCTTCTTCGTCCGGCAGCCCGGCGTTCGGATAGCAGGAAATGCGCGAAGTGGACAGTTCGTGCAGCGCGCGGATGTGGTCGGTCATGAACTCCGGCCCTGTGGCGCAGTTGAGTCCGATGGAAAGCGGCGAAGCGTGCGCCACGGAAACCCAGAACGCCTCCGCGGTCTGGCCGGCGAGCATAGTCCCCGTGGGTTCGATGGTGCAGGAAATCATGAGCGGAATCTGAACGCCCAATTCCCGCTCGACCATGCGTATGCCGGCGATCGCCGCCTTTACGTTGCGCGTATCCTGGCAGGTTTCGAGCAGCAGCAGGTCCGCGCCGCCTTCAACGAGGGCGCGAGCCTGCACGCGGAAAGCGTCGCGGAGCTGGTCGAACGTGACGCCGCCGGTGACCGTGATGGATTTCGTAGTCGGCCCCATCGAGCCGGCGACAAAGCGGCGGCGCGCTTCACTGGAGAATTCGCCGGCTGCCTGGCGCGCCAAGCGCGCGGCCTCGCGATTCAACTCGGCAGCCGAAGCGTCCAAGCCGTATTCGGCGAGCACGATGGGTGTGCCGCCGAAGGAATCCGTTTCGACGATGTCGGCACCGGCCTCGAAATACGCGCGGTGGATGTCCAGGACTACGTCGGGACGGGTGCGGACCAGGTTCTCGTTGCAGCCCTCCAGTTCCGCGCCTCCAAAGTCGGCGCTCGAGAGCGCGCGCCGCTGCAGCATCGTGCCCATGGCGCCGTCAAGTACGAGGATGCGTTCGTCCAGAGCCTCGTAGAGATGTGAAAGTCGATTATTGAAGGAATTCACGAATAGCCGATACCGACTATTCTACGACGGCATTCGCATCCGGCTCCGTCGAGGCTTCACCTTGCGGCTGTTCGAAACTGTAGCCAAAACCTCGAACCGAGCGGATGAAAACGGGATTCGTGGGATCGCTTTCCACTTTTTGCCGCAGGCGAAGGATGTAGACGTCCACCGTGCGATCCGTGACCGCGCGGTCATGCCCCCAAACCGCATCGAGCAGTTGCAGGCGGCTGAAGACGATGCCGGTGTGCGACATCAGGTATTCCAGCAGCCGGAATTCGGTCGCGGTGAGGGAAAGTTCCTGCCCGTCCTGCCAGACGCGGCAACTGGTCCGGTCCAGTTCCAGGTTGCCTGCCTTTAGATGGCTGGCCGGCGAAACCCGTTCGCGCAACTGGATCTTCACACGCGCCACCAGCTCGCGGACAAAGAATGGCTTTACGATGTAGTCGCTGGCGCCGAGTTCGAGCCCGACGATGCGGTCCGTCTCCGAAGCTCGGGCCGTCAGGAAAATGATCGGAATGTGCCCCAGCTCCGGTTGTCCGCGCAAGCCCTTGCAGATTTCCAGACCGTCGGAATCCGGAAGCATGATGTCCAGAATGATGAGGTCCGGACGTTCCCGGCGGCAGAACTCCACCGCGCCACGGCCCGTTTGCATTCCCGTTAGCGCGAAGCCCTCTTTCTCAAGGTTGTACTTGAGCAGCGCGAACAGGTCGACGTCGTCCTCGATCAAGACAATCTTTTTCATCGGGGTAGCTATCTCTAAAATAACCCGGCTATTGTTTCAGAAGCATTACAAACCTGTTAATTGACTTTGAAGCGATGGCGTCTCGCTCAGGCCGAGGTCGTGAACCGGCAACGTAAACGAAAACGTCGAACCGCGGCCAATTTCACTCTCTACAGCGACATCGCCGCCTTGCGCCCGCGTCAGGTGCTTCACGATGGCGAGTCCGAGACCCGTACCACCGAGTTCCCGTGAGCGGGCTTTGTCCACGCGATAGAAACGCTCGAACAGGCGGGGCAACTCGTGCTTGGGAACGCCGATGCCGGTGTCGCGGACATAGAAGCGGACCTTCGATGCTTCGGCGGCGGCGCCGAGCGTTACCGTGCCGCCCTCACGCGTGTACTTGATGGCGTTGTCGAGAAGATTCGCCAGGATTTGGTGCGTGGACTCGGAATCGCAAAAGACTTCGGCGCCCTCCGGGGGCTGTTCCAGAACCAGGCGAATCTCTTTCTTTTCAGCGGCCGGCCGCATGGTGTCGAGCGATTCATCGAGCAGGTGCGCGACCGGGTAGGAGGCGAATTGGAACTTCTGAGTTTTCAGCTCGGCGCGCGACAAAGTCATGATGTCGGCGACCAGGCGTGCGAGCCGCGTGGCGTTCTGCTGAATGATGGTGAGGAAGCGGACGTTATTCTCCTCGTCGTGCAGGGCGCCGTCGAGCAACGTCTCGGTGTAGCCCTGGATGGAGGCCAGCGGCGTACGCAGTTCGTGCGAGACGTTGATGACGAAGTCCTTCCGGATGCGCTCGAGCCGTTCGAGGCTTCGCTGCTCGCCTTCCAGTTGTCCGATCATCTGCTGCAGCCTCTCGCCCGTCTCGTTCAGCTTCTGGGAGAGCAGGCTCAGCTCAATCCCGCCCCCGGTCGCGACGCGCGCTTCAAAATTGCCGCGGGCGAGCTGGCCGGCTTGATCGATGATCCGCGCCAGACTGGCCGAGGCGGAGCGGGCGAAAAGGGCGGCGAGAATGAGCACTGGGATGAGCGCTAGCAGCGAGGCAGTTAGCAGGCCGCGACGCAATGCTGAAACCTGACGTTCCACGTCGGCCAGCGGCACGGCGAGGCGCATTGCTCCGCCCGGCATGGGTTTGGCCACATAGAGGTAGTCCACGTCCAGGGTTTGGCTATGCCGGATGGCGACGCCCATCTTGCCGCGCAGGGCTTCCTCGAATTCCGGCCGGCTGCGATGGTTTTCCATGAGGCCGGATCGCGTTCCCGAATCAAAAGCTACGCGGCCATCCGCCGCAATGATGGTGAGTCGCGCGGCCGAAGCCTTCGCTACCTCCCGGAGGCGCTCCCCGGAGAGGTGTTCGACCCCAATCCCGGACGAGGCGATCAGGATGTCGGCCTTTTCAGCCAGGTCGCGCGTGCGAGCTTCCACGTAGCTTGATTCAGCCACATGAGAAACGAGCATCTCCACCGCCACCATGCCAATGGCGGCCACCGCAAGCACGGCGAGAACAATCTTGATGAAGAGGCGGCTGGCCATGTCGGCTGCACTCGGTCACTTCCATTCTACCCGCGGGACCGCGTGATCCAATCGTCCGGAGCCGGGTCTCACCACCTTTTCATTGAATGTTCATCGGACTGAAACGCAGGCACTCTACATTCGGAATGTATGCGAAATATGCGAATTGTTTACCTGTTGCTCGCGGCGATGGGCATCCCGCTCGCCGCGTGGGCGCAAGCCGACCAGGGCCGCATCGTCGGAACAGTCGCGGACTCGACGGGGGCGATCGTCCCCGGTGCGGGGATCACCGTGCGGAATGAAAAGACCGGCGCGGAACGCAAGCTGAAGGCCAGCGAACAGGGCACCTATGTTGTCACCAACCTGGCGCCGGCGCCGTACACGGTTGTGGGCGAGGCTTCGGGCCTCGGGCCTACGGTGTTCCAGAACATCACGCTGACCGTCGGACAGGAACGTACGGTCAATATCCTCCTCCAGCCGGCGGCCATGACGCAGGAGATCAATGTCTCCGGGGGCGAACTGGTGGTCATCGACACCTCGAGCGCGCGCGTGGGCGCGAACGTCAACGAGCGCGAGGTGGCTACGCTCCCGCTCAACGGCCGGCAGTTGTCGCAACTTTACCTGATGGCTCCCGGCGCGCAGACTGCCGGCGGCGGCTCCTACGACAATATCCGCTTCAGCGGCCGGGCCAACCAGCAGAACGCTGTGCGCTTCGATGGCGTCGAGGCGTCTTCGATCATCGATGCGTCTCCCGGCAACCTGAACGGCGAAACCTCGACCGGCTTTCGCCTTCAATCGAGCCTTGAAAACGTGCAGGAGTTCCGCGTCGAATCGAGCAATTATCCCGCCGAGTACGGCACCGGCACCGGCGGGCAGATCGGTGTAGTGACCAAGAGCGGCTCGAACGAATTGCACGGCGCACTGTTTGAATACATCCGCAACGACAAGCTGGACGCGCGTAACTTCTTCGACGGCTCCACGAAGACTCCGCTGCGGCTGAACCAGTTCGGCGGTTCCGTTGGCGGCCCCATTAAGAAAGACAAGCTGTTCTTTTTCGCCAGCGTCGAAGCGCTCCGGCAGAATGCCGGCTTGAACATCATCGAGACAGTACCCAGTGCCGCCGCCAGGGTGCGCGCGGTCAGTTCGATCAAATCGCTGGTCGATGCCTATCCGATCGGCACGCAGTCCACCTCGAATCCTGACCTCGACCTGGCGCAACTCGCCGCGGGATCTTCGGTGACTGAGAACTACGGCAGCATCCGGCTCGATTATCGCTTCAACGACAAGTACACGCTCTATGCGCGCTATTTCCGCGACCAGGGCGAGGCTACTACCCCGTTGAGCGTCACCGGCAGCTACCAGGCCGTCACAGCAGTGCCACAGAACGGGCTGCTCAACTTCCAGCAAGTACTTTCGTCGAACGTAATCAACGAAACCAAGATCGGCTACAACGGCCAGAAAACTCGGATCAGCGGCGTGGCGCCCACGGTGAACGGCATCGACCTGAGCCAGATTGCCGTGGATTTTACCGGCTCGGTGGCTATTCCGGGCATCGGTGGACAGGGCGCTTCCGCGGGCGGCGCGCGCCTGGGAGGCCTGATCCGCTCCAACAGCACGCAGAACGGACGCGGCCAGCCTTACACGAACTATTCGCTCAGCTTCGTGGACCAATTGAACTGGATGAAGGGGAACCACAATTACAAGTTCGGCGTGGAAGTGCGGCCGGTACGCATCTATACCGACCGGTTGGGCGGAACCACCTACACGTTTTCGAACATCAACGACCTGCTGAACAACAAACCGTCGCAAGTGCAGTTCCTGGGCGATGTGAGCGCGCCCAGCCCATTCAATGGCGGCGCCACCGGCGAGCGGGAGGCGCGCCAAACCTACTATGTGGGTTACGCGCAGGATGAATGGAAGATCCGCCCGAACCTCACTATGAACTACGGCCTGCGCTACGAGTATTATTCGGTTCTGCGTGAGGCGCGCAACTTGCAGGTCCTCTTCGACACCGAGCGCGGCGTGCTGCGGCCCGCGACCGGCTCGCCGTACCAGAGTTCGAAACTGAACTTCGGCCCGCGTCTGGCGTTCACGTGGGCGCCCACGCGGCTCAAGGATAAGACCGTGTTCCGCATCGGAGCTGGCTACTACTACGGGCCGGGGCAAACCGAGGACCTCATTCAACCCATCGAGAGCGACCGCGTGAGCCGCACGCTCACGGGCGTCACGTTCCCCATCGTTCCGGCGTCCATCATCGCCAACTACGACATCAACGACCCGAACCTGGGCTACCAGCCCCGGGCTTATTCGCCGGACTACCGCGTGCCGGAGCGCGTGCTCTCTTACACGGCGTCCATCCAGCAACAGTTGCCGGCAGGCACGGTGCTGACCGTGGCTTACGTGGGCAGCCAGGGACGCAACCTGTTCCTGCGCTCGTGGACCAACCGGATCGTGTCAGTCGCGACCAATCCCACGACCGGCGCCGCCATCGAGACGCGCCAGTTCGGCAATCGCTTCGCACAGATCGATTACAAGACCAGCGGCGGTACGGACCACTATGACTCCCTGCAAACGACGGTCAACCGGCGATTCTCGAAGGGTCTCACCATCGGCAGCCAGTGGACCTGGGGCCACTCGATCGGCAACACCGGCGGCTCGAACGAAGCGCAGACCGCCAGCAATCCGACCGACTTCAGCGCCGACCGTGGCAACAACGCGTTCGACGTGCGCCACAATATGAACTTCACGGCACTCTACGAGCTCCCTTTCGCCAAGAAGAACCGCTTCATCGGCGGATGGGAAGTGGGTGGCGTTCTCAACGCCCGCACGGGCCTGCCTATCGACGTGAAGATCACGCGGCCGGACATCGTCTACCTGGACAGTCGCAACGGCAAGTACGTCAACTCGCCCATCCTGGTGGATGGCAAGCCGGTAACCACAGCGGTCGCGAATGTGCCGGGTGGCGGGGCTTTCCGGAACGCGCGCCGGCCCGACGTAGTGCCGGGCGTGAACCCCTTTATCGAAGGCGCGGATAAGCGCGTGTACCTGAACCCGGCCGCCTTCGCTATTCCCACGCCGGGCACGTACGGGAACCTGGGCCGCTATGCCCTGCACGGACCCGGACTGGCGCAGTTCGATTTGACCCTACACAAGCGCTTTACTGTGACCGAGAAAGTAAACATCGAGTTCCGTTCCGAGTTCTACAACCTGTTCAACCGGACCAATTTCGCTAACCCGGTGGCCACGTTGAACAATTCGCTCGGGACAGCCTCAAATCAGTTACAACCGGGGATGCCTTACACTTCAGCCGCCGCCGGAGGCACCTTCGGCGTGTCGACCTCAACGCTGGAACGCACGGTGGGCCTGGGCGCCAGCCGCCAGATCCAGCTTTCGCTCCGACTGAACTTTTAGTCGCTGATTCCTTCGAGCGTAACGGGCGTGCCACCGCGCGCCCGTTTTTCTTTTTCCGCCCTCGATTCACTCCTCCGGCTGCTGCTGCGACAGGCAGTGCAGTGTGCCGAAGCCCAGCACCAGGTCCACGGCGTGTATGCCCACCACGGGGCGGTCGCGGAACAACTCGCCGAGGATACCCAGCGCCGCGCGGTCGTTCGGATCGTTGAAGGTAGGGACGATCACAGCGGCGTTCGAGATGTAAAAGTTGGCGTAGCTCGCCGGCAGGCGTTCGCCATCGAAATAGAGCGGTCCCGGCATGGGCAGCTTCACCACTTCGGGACGCGAGCCGTCTTCCAGACGAAGGTCCGCGATGCGGTCCCAGTTCTCTTCGAGCGCGCGATAGTTGATGTCGTACGGATTGTCTTCGCGGATGAGCACAACGGTCTTGCGATCGACAAAGCGGCAGATGTCGTCTACGTGGCCGTGCGTGTCGTCGCCCACCACGCCGCCGGCCAGCCAGAAGACGTTGGTCGCGCCGAGGTACTTCTTCAGTGTGGTCTCGAACTCCGCGCGTCCCAGCCCTGGGTTGCGCACCTGCGTCTTGGGATCGAGGTAGCACTCCTCGGTGGTGAGCAGCGTGCCGCGGCCGTTCACGTCAATGCCGCCGCCTTCGAGTACGAAAGGCCGCCCGTCGCATTCGGCCGCGAACAGCGGCTTACCGAGATAGGCCGCGGCCATTTCGGGCACCCGTCGATCCTTCGCCCAATCCCTGTACTTGGCCCAGGCGTTGAAATGAAAATGCACGATGGCGGTTTCCGTCTTGCGGGCGCGCTTCCGGCGCACGAAGACCGGCCCGCTGTCGCGCGTCCATCCTCGGTTAGTCGGATGCACGATGAACTCGACGCGCTTGTCATCCGCGCCTGCACGGTTGAGGTACCGCCGCGCGAGCTTCTCTTCCGCGCGCGAATTGACCAGCATACGCACCGTCTCACCCGGCGCGATCTTGCGCACCATCTCCCCATACACCCAGCGGATGGTGTCGAGCTTGTCGGGCCAGTCCGTGGGATTGTGCGGCCAGCCGAGCCAGGTCGCCTCGTGCGGTTCCCACTCGGCCGGCATCGAGAAACCGAGCGAGGCCGGCGCGCGGCCGGCTGTCATGCGTGGTTCTGCCATAATCGTATTTTGAACCATGGCGAAACACGAAACCAGAAACCGGCGGTACCGTGAAGACCTGTCCGAAGTACCGGACTGGCTGAGAAAGAAGAAGTGTCCCCAGAGGGACAAGATCCTCTCCGGCAAACGCATCCTGCCCAAGAATCTCACGGGCAAGGAAAAGCTGGCCGACGTCGTGGACAACGCCTTCCTGGCGTACAACTCGGCGCGGCTCAGGGAAGGTTGCCGCTTGTTCACCGAGAAGATGCTTGAACCCGACGTGACGATCGGCATGACGCTGTCCGGCGCGCTCACGCCCGCGGGCCTCGGCTGCAGCTCCGTGGTTCCCCTCATCAAGGCGGGCTTCGTGGATTGGATCGTCGCCACAGGCGCGAACCTCTATCACGATCTGCACTTCGCGCTGAACTACCCGGTTTGCGCGGGCAGCTTCTCGATGGACGACACCATGCTGCGCGATAACGACATCGTGCGCATCTACGACGTCCTGCTGGGTTACAGCGACTGCCTGATGGCCACCGACGAAATCCTGCGCGAGATCCTGATCCAGCCCGAATTCCAGAAGGAGATGGGCACGGCCGAACTGCACTACCTGATTGGCCGTTACGCCGCCGAGTGGGAGCGCAAAGCCGGGGTGAAGGATGTGAGCGTGCTCGCGGCCGCGTATCGTGCCGGTGTGCCGTGCTACACCTCGTCGCCGGGCGATTCGACCATCGGCATGAACGTGGCGGGCGTCGAACTGCGCGGCAACAAGCTCCGCGTCAATCCGTCCATCGACGTGAACGAGACCACCTCCTATGTGCTGGCCGCCAAGCGCGGCGGCGGCAAGAGTGCCGTGGTGTTGTGGGGCGGCGGCAGCCCGAAGAACTTCATGCTGCAGACCGAGCCGCAGATCCAGGAAGTGCTTCGCATCAAGGAATTCGGCCAGGATTACTTCCTGCAGGTGACCGATGCGCGGCCCGACACCGGCGGCTTGAGCGGCGCCACGCCCAGCGAGGCGGTGAGCTGGGGCAAGGTGGACCCGGACCGTCTGCCGGACGCCGTGGTCTGCTACACCGACACGACCATCGCCATGCCGCTGCTTACGAACTATGCACTCGCGCGCCACAAGCCGCGCAAGCACAAGCGCCTTTACGATCAGCGCGGCAAAACCATGAAGGCGCTGGTTAAGGAATACTTCCGCCACAACAAAGTGAAGATGGTCGACGGGAGCGATCCGGTGCTTGACTAGAGAGCAACTGCAAGCCATTGCCGAGGAACGCGGTACGCCCGTGGTGGTGATCGACCACGACATCATCCGGCGCAACTATGCCGCGTTCCGCAAAAACCTGCCGCGCGTGCAGGCCTACTACGCCGTGAAGGCCAACCCGGCGCCCGAGATTATCCGGACGCTCTACCGGGCCGGCGCGAGTTTCGACGTCGCCTCCATGCCGGAGTTCATGCTGGTGTATGACAATATCCAGCATCTGGATGCGCGCGCGCAGCAGGATTTCATCTGGGACAAGATCGTCTACGCGAATCCCATCAAGCCCCAAAAGACACTGGAGGCACTGAACCAGTACAAGCCGCTGGTGACTTTCGATAATCCAAGCGAGCTTGACAAGATCAAACAGCACGCGCCGGACGCGGGCCTGATCCTGCGCCTGCGCGTGCCGAACACCGGCTCGATGGTGGAACTGAGTTCGAAGTTCGGCTGCGATCCCGGCGACGCGGTGGGCCTTATCGAAGCAGCGTTCGGCATGGGCCTGGTAGTGGAGGGCGTGAGCTTTCACGTGGGCAGCCAGTGCACGAACTTCCACAATTTCGTGCAGGCGTTTGGCATCGCCTCGGCGGTGATGCGCGAGGCCGCTTCACGAGGACACAAGCTGAAAATCCTGGATATCGGCGGCGGCTTCCCCGCCCCGTACAACCGGCACGTCAAGCCGTTCAGCGCGCTGGCGCGCACCATCAACGCCGAGATACGCCGGTTGTTCCCGAGCGACACCGAGTTTCTCGCGGAACCGGGCCGCTTCCTGGTGGCGACGGCAGCGACGCTGGTGGCGCGCATCATCGGCAAGGCGGTGCGCGATGGCAAGACGTGTTACTACATCGACGACAGCGTCTACCACACTTACTCGGGGATTATCTTCGACCACTGCCACTACAGCGTCAAGTCATTCAAGCGCGGCGCGGCGGAAGTGTGCGCCGTTTTCGGCCAAACCTGCGACGGCCTGGACACCATCTCCCACTCGGAACAACTGCCCGACCTGGACATCGGCGACATAGTCTACTCTGAGGACATCGGCGCCTACTCGAACGCCTCCTCCACCTGGTTCAACGGCTTCCCCCCCGCGCAAGTAGTGCACATCAACGAGTAACGCACACGTCCAAACGCAGCATGGGTTGCGTGACACGGTGGCAGATCCGAGACCGCCTACACCTGCACCGTCAACGTCGTTTCGCTGCGGTTGACGGGGTGGTAGAGCGTATCGCGCTCCACGGGTTCGCGGCCGGCTTCGCAGATGAGACGCAGCAACTCATCACGGCGCATCGACTGGCTGGTTGTCGCGCCCGCGTCGTGATAGATGCGCTCTTCGACAATGGTGCCGTCGATGTCGTCCGCTCCGAAACGCTGCGCGATCTGCGCGATGCGCGGCGTCATCATCACCCAATAGGCCTTGACATGCGGGATGTTGTCGAGCATCAGGCGCGGCACGGCAATGTTCTTCAAGTCCTGAAGGCCAGTAGTCGGCGGCAGGTGCGAAAGCGCCGTGTTCGCCGGATGAAACGCCAGCGGAATGAAGGCCACAAAGCCGTGCGTCTCGTCCTGCAGCGCGCGCAGCTTCAGCAAGTGGTCGACGCGGTCTTCTTCCGTCTCGATGTGCCCATATAGCATCGTGCAGTTCGTGGACAGCCCGACCTGATGTGCCGTGCGCGCTACTTCCAGCCACTGGTCGCCGGTGAGTTTGTGGTCGCAGATGATGCGCCGGATGCGCTCGCTGAAGATCTCCGCTCCGCCGCCGGGCATAGAATCGACTCCGGCCTCCTTCATCCGTTCGAGCGTCTCGCGTACCGTGATCTTCGCGCGGCGCGCCAGGTAAGCCACCTCGACCATGGTGAGCGCCTTCAGTTGCACCTTGGGGAAGCGCTGCTTCAACCCGCGGAACGCCTCGCAGTACCAATCGAGCGTCAGTTGCGGGTGCAGTCCGCCGACGACATGAAACTCCGTGACCGCTTCACTCCAGCCGCGGCCGGCGTTCTCCCACACATCCTCGAGCGACATGGTATAGGCCTTCGGATCGTGGATCTTCTTGCCGAAAGCGCACAGGCGGCAACTGGCGACGCACACATCTGTGGGATTGATGTGGCGGTTGACGTTGAAGTAGGCGACGTTTCCGTGCAGGCGCTCGCGCACCATGTTGGCCATGTAGCCGATCGCCAGCAGGTCGCTGCTCCGGTATAGAGCCAGGCCGTCGTCGTAACTCAGGCGCTCACCAGCGCGCACCTTTTCGAGCACCGGCTTCAGACAATCGTCCTCTACAAAGATCTCCATTGTCAGCCCCCCCTGCGGATGAGGAATATGTCGGCGCTCCAAAACAAGAAGAATAGCATGCTGACGTAACCGTTCATGGTGAAGAAGGCAGCGTCGACACGCGACAGATCGTTCGGCTTCACCAGGCTGTGCTCATACGCCAGCAGCAGCGCTACCAGCGCTACGCCTATCCAACTCACCAGCCCAATGTGGAACTGCACCGCGAGCATCACCAGGCATGTCAGCATGGCCAGGTGCAGGCCGCGCGCGATCAACAGCGCGCCGCCGATTCCAAATCGCCGGGGCAGGCTGAACAGGCCCTCCCGTCCGTCGAAATCGTAGTCCTGGCAGCCGTAAATGACGTCGAAGCCCGCGGTCCACAGCGTAACCGCCGCGGTCAGCCAGAGGATGCGCGGATCGAGCGAACCGCGCACGGCGATCCAGGCTGCCGCCGGGGCAATGCCCAGCGCGAATCCCAGGACCAGGTGGGAGAACGCAGTGAAGCGCTTGGTGAAGGAATACAAGAAGAGCACCAACAGCGCTATGGGCGCCAGCTTGAAGCACAGCGGATTCAACATCCGCGCGGCCAGCAGAAGGACAAACGAGCTGACGGCCGTGAAGCCCCAGGCGAAACCGCGGCTGAGCAGGCCCGTGGGCAGGTGCCGTGAACGGGTGCGGGGGTTTCGCGAATCGATGTCTTCATCCAGCAGGCGATTGAACGTCATGGCCGCCGATCGCGCTCCCACCATCGCAATGACAATCCAGAGCAGCTTCCAGGCGAAGGCCGCGGTCGCGAATCCGTCCTCGCGAAAGGCGAGCAGCGTCGCGGTGAGCGCGAACGGCAATGCGAAGATAGAATGCTCGAACTTGATCATTTCGAGCGTGAGGCGCAATCGTTTCCACCAACTCATGAGAATGGGACCGGATGAAATGGAACGCGGATTCCGGTTACCATTTTAGTTCATGCGAAGCTTTGCAACTGTTTGTGCGACGGCCGCCCTAGGTTTGCTTCTGACCGGCTGCGGTGGTTCGACGGTCACAACCGAAGACGATCACACACGGGCGGTGACGCTACCGGACGGCGCCACGGTCCGCGTCGAGGTGATGTTGAGTCCGGACGACATGGCCCGCGGCATGATGTTCCGCAACTCGCTCGCGCCGGATCGTGGCATGCTGTTCATACACGGCGGCATAGGCAACTATCCCTACTGGATGTTCCAGGTGAAGATCCCGCTGGACATTATATGGATGGACGCTTCCCGCACCATCGTCGAAATGAGCGAGAATACGCCGCCCTGCCCTGCCGGCTCCAAGAAGTGCCAGACCTACGGCGGCAGAATCCCCGCCCAATTCGTTCTGGAACTCGCCGGGGGCGTGGCGGCGAAGCATAACCTGCGCGTGGGCCAGAGGCTCACATTCTGATACTCCGCGGGTGGGAAGCCGCCGGCTTATGCCTCCATCGCACAACGATTTCCTCCAGCGTGCCGTCGCTCTCGCTCTAGACAACGTCGGGGCGGGCGGAGGCCCGTTCGGAGCGCTGATTGTGCGCGATGGACAGGTCATCGCCGAAGGTGTCAATCGTGTCACGCAGGTGAACGATCCCACCGCGCACGCCGAAATCGTCGCCATCCGCGAGGCGTGCCGCGCGCTGAACCGTTTTCAACTGGACAACTGCGCGATTTACGCTTCCTGCGAACCGTGCCCGATGTGCCTGGGCGCCATCTACTGGGCGAGGCTTGGTGCAGTGTACTTCGCTGCCACGCGTGAAGACGCGGCCTCCGCGGGCTTCGACGACTCTCTCATCTACAGCGAGATGCCGCTCGATCCGGGCGAGCGCAAGATCGCGATGCGCCGCGTCGCACTCCCGGGTTCCACCGCTCCTTTCCTGGCATGGGCCAGGCACGCCGGCCGCATTCCCTACTGAGAATCGGGGAGCCCATGATCCCTGCGATATACTGGGGGCAGGAGCTTATCCCTCGCGTGAACACACTGAAGTTTCTTGGCCTGTCGATGCGCGCCCACCTACTGCCGTTCATGGAAAACGGATCGGAGACGCTGGTGGGCGGGCAGGCTGTCATCGAAGGCGTCATGATGCGCGCACCGCACAGCTATTGCACCGCCGTGCGGAAGCCGGACGGCTCCATTGTTACCGAAGAGTTCCCGGTCAAGCGGCCTTCAGAGATATATCCCATGCTGCGCTTTGCGTTCATCCGCGGCGTCGGCATTCTGGGGCAGGCCATGTGGCTGGGCATGAAGGCCCTGCGCTTTTCGGCCAACGCGTCGCTCGATGAAGGCGACCCCAACGCGAAGAAGCAGGAGATCTCCGGTTGGGCCATGGCGCTGAACCTGGCACTCTCCTTCGCGTTTTTCATTTTCCTTTACAAGTTTGTCCCGCTTTACCTGGCCACGCTGCTCGAAAAGCGCTTCCCGGCGCTGCACGGCAACATCGCCTTCAACTTGACCGACGGCATCATCCGCATGGCGATTTTCGTGGGCTTCCTTTACAGCATCTCGCTATGGAAGGACATCCGCCGCGTCTTCGAGTACCACGGCGCCGAACACAAGGTGGTGTTTAATTTCGAGTCCGGCAAACCGCTCACGGTGGAGAACGCGCAGACCTTCCGGACATTTCATCCGCGATGCGGCACCAGTTTCCTGCTGGTCGTGATGCTGGTGGCCATCGTGGTCTACACGCTGATCCCGTACCAGGGCTTCGCCGCAAAGTTCGCCTGGCGCGTGATATTGTTGCCGGTGATCATGGGCGTGAGCTATGAAGTAATCCGTTACGCAGCCAAGCGGCGGGGCAGCCTGATGGCCACCATCACGGCACCGGGACTATGGCTGCAGAGAATCACCACGCAACAGCCTTCCGACGAGCAGACCGTGGTCGCAATCCACGCCCTGGAAGGCGCGCTGAAGCTGGAAGCTGAACAGGGCGGAGAGCTGGTCATCGCCTAACCAAACCCGATGCAATATACGCAGAAACTGGACGACATCGAAGCGCGATTCGAGGCGCTGACCGGCCAAATGGCCGACCCGGCCGTGATCGGCGATCCCGAGCTTTACCGGAAGACCGCCAAGGCCCACAGCGAACTCGCCGAAATAGTAGGTAAGTACCGCGAGTGGAAAGAGACCCACAATAACCTCGAACAGGCGCGCCAGATGCTGGACGAATCCGACGCCGAACTGCGGGACATGGCCACCGAGGAAGTGGAACGGCTGGAGCCCGAACTGGTACGGCTCGAAGAAGAGCTGAAAGTCCTTTTGTTGCCCAAGGACCCCAACGACGAGAAGAACGTCGTGCTCGAAATCCGCGCCGGCACGGGTGGGGACGAGGCCACGCTGTTCGCCGCGGAGATCTTCCGCATGTACACGCGCTACGCTGAAACGCAGGGCTGGCGCGTTGAAATCACTTCGATGAGCGAGAGCGAAATCGGCGGCCTCAAGGAAGTCATCGCGCTCGTCAACGGCGACAAGGTATACAGCAAGCTGAAGTACGAAAGCGGAGTGCATCGCGTGCAGCGCGTCCCGGTCACCGAGCAGCAGGGCCGCGTGCATACTTCCGCCATCACGGTGGCGGTTCTGCCGGAAGCCGACGAGGTCGAAATCGAGATCGACCCCAAGGACATCCGCATCGACACGTTCTGTTCGTCCGGGCCCGGCGGCCAGTCGGTCAACACCACGTACTCGGCCGTACGCATCACGCACCTGCCGACCGGACTGATTGTCTCCTGCCAGGATGAGAAGTCGCAGATCAAGAACCGCGCCAAGGCGTTGCGCGTGCTCCGGTCGCGCCTGTACGAGATCGAGCTCCAGAAGCAGCAGGAGCAGATCGGCGCCGAGCGCCGCAGCATGGTCGGTTCGGGCGACCGCAGCGAGAAGATCCGCACCTACAACTTCCCGCAGAACCGGGTGACGGATCACCGTATCGGCCTCACCATCCACCAGCTCGATATCATCATGGAAGGCCACCTCGAACAGATTATCGTCGCGCTCACAACCTACTACCAGGCCGAAAAGCTCAAGCAGGAGACCGAAGCCGCCGCTTCTTCCCATGACAGTTCAAACCGCGCTCCGGCAAGGGTACCGGCTTCTTGAGGACGCCGCGGTCCCCGCAGCCCGTTTGACGGCGGAAGTGTTGCTGGCGCGGGCCCTGGGCCGCGAAAGGGTTTATCTGTATGCTCATCCGGAGGATGAGCTGAGCGAGATCGTCTGGCTGCACTACGGCCGCTACCTCAAAGAGCGCCTGGACGGCGTTCCCACGCAATACATTACCCGCAACCAGGAATTTTACGGACGCGATTTCTTCGTCACTCCCGACGTGCTGATTCCCCGCCCCGAAACCGAGCACATCATCGAGGAAGCTCTCGGGTTGAGCCTCGGCCCAGCCACGCGGGCGTTGGACGTAGGCTGCGGCTCCGGCGCGATTGCGGTGACGCTCGCTCTTGAGCTGCACTGCGCGGTCGCGGCCACCGACATCTCGACCTCTGCGCTGAAAGTGGCGGAAGAGAACGCGCGCCGCCTCGGCGCTCGCGTCCAGTTCGTCGCAGGCGACGTCTCATCCTGTTTCGCGGCGCGCTCGTTCGACCTGGTCGCTTCGAATCCGCCTTACGTCGCGCAGACAGAAGCCGAGGGGTTGCAGCGCGAAGTGCGCGACCACGAACCGCATGTGGCGCTTTTCGCCGGTCCCACGGGCAATGAAATCTATGCGAGGCTGATTACCGATGCCGCGCGCGTATTGAAGCCGGGCGGCTGGTTGGTCATGGAACTGGGCTACCGCTCGCTGGATGCGGTCGAGGCAATGCTGGGCGCCGGATGGGACAATGTCCATACGCGCATGGATCTGGCTGGCTACCCGCGCGTGATCGCGGCGCGACTAAGCCAGTCTCAGCCAGGATCAGAGACCACGCTGCCGTAGTTGATAGAAGATGACCGGCGTGATCAGCAGCGAAAGGACCATCGAAACCGCTACACCCCCGATGACGGCGATGGCCAACGGTTGCAACAACTGCGCGCCGGAGCCCACGCCGAACGCCAGTGGAGCCAAGCCGAAAATGGTCGCCAGCGCGGTCATGGCAATCGGCCTCAGACGGCGCCGTCCCGCGTGGAAGATCGCCTCGCGCAACTCGTAGCCCTTCTCCGAGAAGTACTGCTGCGAATCCAGCATGAGAATGCCGTTCTTGTGGACGATGCCGACCACCATGATGGCGCCCATGAACGAGGAGATGTTCAACGTGTTGCCCGTGATCCACAACGCGGCGAGTGCGCCCGAGCCGCAGAGAATCGTCGCCGCCAGGATGGCAATCGGATGCGAGAACGAGCGGAATTCAAAAACCAGAATCACGAAGATCAGCAGGATCGACAATAAAAGGACCTCGGTGAGCCCTAAGAAAGACTCCCGCTGCATCTGGTACAACCCGCCGTATTCGATGTGCGTGCCGGGCGGTAGCGCGATCTCCCTCGGCAGCCGCTCCTGGATCTCCTGCATCGCGGAACCGAGATCGCGCTTCTCCAGCCGGGCGGTCACCGACGACAGATTGCGCAGGTTCTCGCGATGGATCTCCGTTGTCCCTTCATCCACCTCGACGCTGGCAATGCTTGACATCGGAACGGTTTGACCCGTCGGAGAAGTGAGCAGCAGGGACTTCAGCTTCTCGGTCGACGAGCGATATTCCTCCGGATACCGCACCCGGATGCCGACCAGGCGCTCGCCGCGGATCATTTCCGAGGCCACCTCGCCGTCCAGCATGGCCGCCTGCAAGTCCGCCACGTCCTTCACCCCGAAGCCGGCCAGCCGGGCCTTGACCGGATCGACCCGGAAGTTGTGGGAAGGACCGATGACAATCGTCTGGTTCACGATGTCCACCACACCTGGAACCTTGGGCAGCCATTCTTCGATCTGCTTGGCCACCTGCTTGTAGACAGCCTCATCGTCGTGCCGCACCTTAATCTCGATCGGCTGGGGAGACCATGCCAGATCGCCGATCAGGTCCTCCAGAATGTGCGGGAACTCCACTTCGATGGCCGGCTCCGACGTAGTTATCTTGCGGCGCAAATCCGCGGTCACATCCTCCAGCGAACGCTTGCGGTCTTTCTTGAGCTTAATCAGGAAGTCGCCGGTATTCGGTTCCGCGATCGCCAAGGCCAGTCTGGCGCCGGTGCGGCGGGAGTAACTCTCGACCTCGGGCGTCTCCTTGACGAACTGCTCAATGTGGCGCAGGACGCGATCAGATTCCAACAGCGAAGTCCCCGGCGGCATGATGTAGTCCAGGACAAATGCGCCTTCGTCCATTTCCGGCAGAAAACCGCTGCCGAGTTGGAAGTAAAGCCCGGTCATGCCCGCCAACAAGCCAACTGAAATTAACAGGATCATCCGCGGATGATAGAGCGACCAGTGCAGCGCCGTCTCGTAGCGCGCCGTCAGCCATCGCAGAACGCGGCCTTCGCCGGCCTGTTCCGCCTTCTCGATGTCCTCTTCGGCTGCACCAGCCCGGCGGCGGAAGAAAACGGCCGCCAGCACCGGAGTGAAGAAGATGGCAAGGAACAGGGAAGCTAGAAGAGCGGTCACCATGGTCAGCGCCAGCGCGCGGAAGAAGACGCCTGTCACGCCGCCCAGAAACACCAGCGGCGCGAAGACCATGATGGGAGTCAGTGTGGAACCGATCAGGGCCGGCGTGAGCTCGGTAATGGCGCTACGGGCGGCTTCCCTGGAGGACTGTCCGGTAGACAGGTGCACGATGATGTTCTCCACCATCACGATGGCGTCGTCGATCACCACGCCTATGCACGCCGCCAGCCCTCCCAGCGTCATCAGGTTGAAGCTCATGTTGAAGAACTTCATGAAGACGACCGCGATCAGTACGGCGATCGGGATCACCACCGCCGCCACGATTGTCGTGCGCCAGCTCTTCAGGAAGACCATCAGCACGAGCACCGACAGCCCCAGGCCGATCAGGATGCTCTCCGCGACCCCGGAGATCGATTCCCGCACCAGGACGGACTGATCGTAAAACGTGGACAGCTCGATGTCCTTCGGAAGCGACTTCTTGATATCGGCCAGTTCCGCGTTGACGGAATCGGCGATGGCGACGGCGTTGCCATCCGGCTGCTGAAGAACATTGACCAGCACCGCCGGCTTGCCGTTCGCGGTCACGACATTGTAGACCGGCCGCTCTCCCGGAACCACGCGGGCAAGGTCCTTCACCAGCACCGGCGTGCCGCGCACGACGTCGACGACAGTATTCTCAATTTGCTCGCGCGTTCGCACCAGCCCAGTGACGGTGGTCAGGTAAAGGTGGTAGTTCTCCTGCACCATCCCCGAAGGCGAAATGATGTTGCTGTTGCGGATCGCATCGGTCACTTTGGTCAGGGGCATTCCGTAACTGTTCAGCTTTGGAGGATCCACCAGCACGTGGTACTCGGGAGGACGCCCGCCGACGATCCGCGTTTCCGCCACGCCGGGCAAACGGTAGAGGCGCGGCGCGATGTCGTAGTAGGCCAGTTCCCACATTTCCGCCTGCGAGCGGCCCTGCGAAGTGATGCTGAAACCGACCATGGGGAACACGGAGAAGGTGAGGCGGTTGATATAGAAACGGCACTCCGGCGGCAGCGAAGGCGTGATCTGCGAAATGCGGCCCTGCACCAGGTGCAGCGCATTCAGAATATCGACGTCCCACCGAAAGAAAACGCTGATTTCGCTGGAGCCCCGTGCGGTGACGGAAC
The DNA here is from genome assembly GCA_021372245.1 of Terriglobales bacterium. Classification (GTDB taxonomy): domain Bacteria; phylum Acidobacteriota; class Terriglobia; order Bryobacterales; family Bryobacteraceae; genus JAJFUV01. The sequence goes on along the minus strand of JAJFUV010000073.1, from coordinate 37,404 downwards.
GGATGGTCGTGATTCCCGGAACAATGCGGATGGCTTCCTCGATCGGCCGCGTTACTCGCAACATCTGGATATCAACCGGCGTGATGCCGTTGTCAACCAGAATGACGATACGGGGGAAATCCGTCTGCGGAAAGATCGCAATCGGCAGACGGAGCAGGAACGCCGCGCCGGCAAGGGCAAAGCTGAGGACGATGACGACCATCGCCCGCGCATGCGCGTGGACGAAGCGGGCCAGGTGTTGAGTCACCGCCGCTTCTCCTCCGTCAGCCGGATGGGTGTCCCTTCCGCGAGCCCGTAAGCGCCCTGCACGATGACCGGTTCGCCGGCCTTCAGCCCGGCCTTCACCTGCACCTTGCCGTCGAAACGCTCGCCCACCTCGACCTCTCTTCTGACGGCGGTTCCCTTGTCACTCGCCACCATCACCACCGCGCGGTTCGTGCCTTCGATGAATTGGGCGGCGGCCATCGGGATGACGACGCTCCCCGGCGCTACACCGCTCACGACGACCACTTCGCCGAACATTCCGCCGCGCAATCCGTGCTTGCCGTTGGGAATCTCGCACCAAGCCTCCACGGTCCGCCGGGCCGGGTCGACGGCTTGGTTGACCACCGTGATGCGGCCGGTGAAGGAAGCACCGCTGCTGTCCACGGGCGTGAAACTGCACACGGCGCCCGTACGCACGGCTGCCGCTTCGCTTTCCGGCACCTGCGCGCGGGCAACCGCTACGCTCAAGTCCATGGCCGTGAAGATCGGAGCATCGGGCTTCGCCATGTCGCCGGGGAACATGAACTGCTCGGTGATCGTTCCGGAAAACGGGCTGCGGATCTCCGCGAAATCCAGTTGCGCCCGGATCATCGTCAACCTCGCCTGCGCCTGCGCCGCCTTGCTCCTGGCCATCTGGATTTCCTTATCGCGGGATTGATTCTGTAACAGATCCAGGCTTCGCCGCGCCACCTCGTAGTTGGCCTTCGCCTGCGCCAGTTCGGTCTGGCTCAGCAGAAGGTCGCGCTGAGGGATAGCGCCCTGCTCGAAAAGCTGCTTCCGCCGCTCATAGAACCTCTGCGCCTGGTTCAACGCCGCTTCCGTGCTGACGGCTTGCCCGCGCGCCCGCTCGATGTCCGTAGGCAGCGTGCCCGACTCCACGTTCTGCAGGTTCGCCTCGGCATCGGCAACCGCCGCCACGGCTTCGTCACGCTGCGCCGCGAGATCCCGATTGTCCAGTTGCGCGAGCGCCTGTCCCGCCGCTACGTTGTCTCCCTTTCGCACCAGGAGCTTCCGGATCGGCGCCGTGATCCGGGCGCTGATGTTGGCCTGCTCACGCGCGAACACGGAGGCGGGGGCGCGAACGGTCAGTTTCACGTCGGCGGTTTCGGCCCTGGCAACCTTGACGTCCACGACGAGTTTCGCCGGCGCTTCCTCCCGCGAACCGCAGCCGGTCAGAAGAATCAGCGGAATCGCCAATATGCCATATCGTTTCATCGTCCCGACGCGACCTCCAGGTCCGCTTTTGCATTCAAGTAATTGGCGATGGCCGTGTAATAGTTGTTGCGCGCCTGGGTCATTTGATTCTGTGCGGCCACCACATCGAGCGCCGAGCCCTCGCCGCCTTCGTAACGGATCCGGCTGAGCCGCAGGTCCTCCTGGGTAAGCTCCGCCTGCCGGCGCGTCAGGCCGATCTGCTCGTAGATCCGCTTCACCCGCGCCAGGGCACCCTGGTACTCTTTCGAGAACATCCGTTCGGAAATCGCCCGGGTGGATTCGATCTGCCTCCCCCGGATGCGAGCTTGCGCCATGGCCGCGCGAGACTTGTTCCAGTCGAAAAGCGGAATGTTCAGATTGATGAAGGCGGCATATCCGCGGTCGCCGATGCGAATCGCTGTCGAATCGATGCCGTATTGGAAGACCGCGCTCAACTGGGGCAACAGACCCGAGCGCGCGCGCCGGACGTCGGCCTTGAAACCCCGCTGCTGCGCGTCCAGCAGATTAAATTCCAGCCGTTTCATGTAAGGAGCGGCTCGAACCGGCTCCGGCTCCGGGGCGGGAGGATTCGCGTCCAGCGAATCCTCGAGTTCGAGAGGCGCATCGACATCGCGCGTCCAAAACGAGGCCAACTCCTGCCCGGCGAGCCTGGCCTCCAGTTCGGCAGCGTTCAGCGCCTGTTCGAGGAACGCCACTTGGGCCGAAGCTTTCACGGCATCGGCTTGCGCGGCTTCCCCGCCTTCGAGCATCAGCCGCGTGCGCCTCTCAAAACTCCGGCTCTCGGCAAGCGCATCCTGCGTCGTCTTCACGATGCGCCGCGTGAGCACGGCCCGGTAGAACGCTGTCGTGACGGCCCGCCTCAGGTCGCGCTGCGTCAGGGCCACGCTGGTGGCCGCGATCTCTCCCGCCACGCGTGCGCGGGTCATGTCCGCGCGCAAGCGACCCGAAGTGTCGAACTCCTGGTTCACACTCACCAGCGACGCGTACTCCCGGATTCCGTTCAAGGGGATAAAGCTGAACGATTCCCTGTTGTTGAGCAAGGGACTGTTGTACGTGAAGCCGTTCACCAGGCGGGACTGCGGAAGGAATTCAGCCCGGGCCTGCGTCACCTCTCGCGCCGCAATGTCACGTTCTTGCTGGGCGACACTCACCGCCGACGGCGCGGACTCCGCCAACCGGAGGCAGTCTTTGAGTCCCAGAGCCGGGGCTGGCTGCTGCTCCGCTGCGCATGCGGCGCCCACCGCCCACAAACTTGCGGCCATCCAAAGAGCCTTACACACGGATCGCGCCCCTAATCGCCATTCAACATGAGTACAAAAGCAAGGAGGTCAAACGGTATTCTAGTACAAGGTGGTGGCTGCATTGAAGCGGCCATGTAGCCCAGCGGCGGCGGACAAAGTGACTACCGTCTTCCACGTCGACATGGACGCCTTCTTCGTATCGGTGGAGGAGTTGTTCGACCCATCGCTCAAGGGCAAGCCTGTGGTGGTGGGTGGGCGGCCGGATCAGCGCGGCGTGGTCTCGGCGGCGTCTTACGAGGCGCGCAAATTCGGCCTGCATTCGGCCATGCCGTTGCGCACCGCGTACCAGAAGTGCCCGCAGGCCATCTTCGTCGACGGCCATCCCGAGCGCTACCGCGACTACTCCCACCGCGTCTTCGGCATCCTACAGGAGTTTTCCCCGCTGGTGGAGATGGCCTCCGTCGACGAGGCTTACCTGGATATGACCGGCACGGAGCGCCTGTTCGGAGCGCCGTTTGAAGCCGCACACAAACTCCACCAGCGCGTGAAGCAAGCGACGCAGCTCAACTGTTCCATTGGGATCTCCGCTTCGCGGATGGTCGCCAAGGTGTCCAGCGATCAAGCCAAGCCAAACGGGATTCTCTGGGTGCTGCCCGGCGAGGAGGCGCGGTTCCTGGCGCCGCTCGAGGTGCGCCGGCTACCGGGCGTCGGCAAGGTGACTGAAAGACAATTGCACGATTGCGGCATTCGCAAAGTCGGCGACCTGGCGAAGTTGGACGAGCGTTTCCTGGAGGAGCGTTTCGGCCAATGGGGGCTAGCGCTGGCGGGCAAGTCGAAAGGCCTGGACGCAGGAGGCTGGTACGATTCCGAGATCGGCGCCGAGGAGGACCCCAAGTCGGTCAGCCACGAACACACGTTTCTGGAAGATACCACCGACCGGGAGATCATCCAAGCGACCCTTGCCCGGTTATGCGAAATGGTGGCGCGCCGCTTGCGCGAACACGGCTTCCGCGCGCGCACGGTGCAGTTGAAGCTCCGCTACAAGGATTTCAAAACGATCACGCGCGCCGAGACTCTGGCGCACGCGACGATGGTGGATACCGAGATCATCGACGCCATCCGCGCGCTATTCCTCCGCAACTGGACCGGGAAGCCGGTACGCCTACTCGGAGTGCACACATCCTCCTTCGAGACCGGAGAAGGGCAGTTGCACTTGCTCGACCAGGGCCCCGCGGAGCGTTGGAAGAAAGCCCTCGGTGCGATGGACGCTCTCCGCGACCGCTTCGGCGAGGACAGCGTCTCGCTGGCATCCGGCCTGGGTGGCCGTTTTCGCGAGCGCACACACGAGAATCCGGTAGGACTTCCAGGCAAGCACAAGCGTTGACCGTCCGCGCTCCCGGCAGCACCACCGTGCCGTGAGATAGAATACTGGTTTCGTCACACCCAACTGGGAGGGGCCACAAAATGGGCGCGACTGCACTTGACCTGAAGTTGAACCGCGAGGTCGGTTTCTATACGTCCAAGGTGGGCCGCAAGGCCTTGGTGGCGGTGACCGGAGCCGTGCTATTCCTGTATCTGGTCGCCCACCTGATCGGCAATTTGCAGATCCTGGCGGGGCCGGAGCGCATCAACGCGTACGCCCATCTGCTGCACTCGCAACCTGCCTTGCTCTGGGCGGCCCGCCTGGTGCTGCTGACGGCGGTCGGTCTGCACGCCCTGGCCACGGTGCAATTGTGGTTCGAAAACCGCGCGGCGAGACCCATCCGTTACCAAAGGCCGGACACCGTGCAGGCCACGCTTGCCTCGCGAACCATGATTGTAAGCGGTCCGCTGATCGCGGTCTTCGTGGTCTATCACATCCTGCACTTCACCACCGGCACGGTGCATCCGAAATTCGTGGAGCTGAGCGTCTATAACAACGTGGTGACAGGTTTCCAGGTCCTCGCCGCGAGCGGTTTCTACATCCTCATCATGGCCCTCATCGGCCTGCATCTCTACCACGGCCTCTGGAGCATGTTCCAATCGCTGGGTCTGAACCACCCACGCTACACTCCCCTGATCAAGCGCGCCGCGGCAGTGCTAGCGGTGGCCATCGCGGGGGGTAACATTTTCATCCCTGTGGCGGTTCTCGCCGGGATCATCCGGCCGGTGTAGGAGGACAACATGAATCTCGACGCGCGCATCCCATCCGGCCCGCTTCAGGAGAAGTGGGACAAAGCCCGCTTCGACATGAAGCTGGTGAATCCGGCCAACAAGCGCAAGTACTCGATCATCGTGGTTGGGACCGGCCTGGCCGGGGCCGCGGGCGCCGCTTCGCTCGGCGAACTCGGCTACAACGTCAAGGCATTCTGCTTCCAGGATTCGCCGCGCCGCGCCCACAGCATCGCCGCGCAGGGCGGCATCAACGCGGCCAAGAACTACCAGAACGATGGCGACAGCATCTACCGCCTCTTTTACGACACGCTGAAAGGCGGTGACTATCGCTCCCGCGAGGCCAACGTCTACCGCCTGGCCCAGGTGAGTGTGAACATCATCGACCAGTGCGTCGCCCAGGGCGTGCCGTTCGCGCGCGAGTACGGCGGCACGCTGGCCAACCGCAGTTTCGGCGGCGCGCAGGTTTCGCGCACGTTTTACGCGCGTGGGCAGACCGGCCAGCAACTTCTGCTCGGAGCCTATCAGGCCTTGATGCGCCAGGCGGCCGCGGGAACCGTGAAGCTGTTCCCACGCACCGAAATGCTGGACCTGATTGTGATCGACGGGCGCGCACGTGGCATCATCACGCGCAACCTCATCACCGGTGAGATTGACACGCACCTTGCCGACGCTGTGGTGCTCGCCACGGGCGGTTACGGCAACGCGTTCTACCTGGCCACGTACGCCAAAGGCTCCAACGCCACGGCCATCTGGCGCGCGTACAAGAAGGGCGCGCTGTTCGCCAACCCGTGCTACACGCAGATCCACCCCACCTGCATCCCGGTGAGCGGCGAGTATCAATCCAAGCTCACGTTGATGAGCGAATCCCTGCGCAACGACGGCCGTATCTGGGTTCCCCTGAAGAAAGGCGACAAGCGCGCGCCCGGCGACATTCCGGAAGACGAGCGCGATTACTACCTGGAGCGCCGCTACCCCAGCTACGGCAATCTCGCCCCGCGCGATATTTCCTCGCGCGCGGCGAAAGTGGTGTGCGATGAGGGCCGCGGCGTCGGCGATACCGGACTCGGCGTCTATCTCGATTTCTCCGAGGCCATCGGCCGCCTGGGCCGCCACGTGATCGAGGAGCGTTACGGCAACCTGTTCGAGATGTATGAGCGCATCACCGGCGAAGACCCGTACAAAGTCCCCATGCGCATCTACCCCGCCACCCACTACACCATGGGCGGCCTGTGGGTGGACTACCACCTGATGAGCACCATCCCCGGTCTGTTCGTGGCCGGCGAAGCCAACTTTTCCGACCACGGCGCCAACCGTCTCGGCGCCAGCGCGCTGATGCAGGGCCTAGCCGACGGCTACTTCGTGCTACCTTACACTCTCGGCCACTACCTGGGCTCAAACAAGTTCGAAGAGGTCGCCGAGGACCATGCTGAGTGCCGCGCCGCGCGCGCCATTGTCGACGAGCGCATCAGGCGCCTGCTCTCCATCCGCGGCAGGCGCACGGTGGACGACCTGCACCGCGCGCTCGGCAAGATTCTTTGGGAGTACTGCGGCATGGCCCGCAACGAGGCAGGCCTGCGGAAGGCACTCGCCATGATCCCGGAACTGCGCGAGGAGTTCTGGCGGACGGCTATCGTGCCGGGCGCGAACGAGGAGTTCAACCAGTCGCTCGAACGCGCCGGACGTGTGGCGGACTTTTTCGAACTCGCCGAGCTGATATGCCTGGACGCGCTCGACCGCAACGAAAGCTGCGGCGCCCATTTCCGCGAGGAGTATCAGACTTCGGACGGCGAAGCCCAGCGGGAAGATGCCAATTACAGCTATGTCTCCGCCTGGCAGTACGGGGGCGAGAACGCGCGGCCTTCACTGCAAAAAGAGCCGTTGACTTTCGAATATTGCGTCCCAACCCAACGGAGCTACAAATGAGAATCATCCTTCATGTGTGGCGCCAGAAGAACGCCTCGAGCCCGGGCAAACTGGTGCGCTACGAGGTTCCCAACGTCAATCGTGAGATGAGTTTCCTCGAGATGTTGGACGTCCTCAACGAGGATCTGATCCTGAAGGGGGAGGATCCGGTGGCCTTCGATCACGATTGCCGCGAAGGCATCTGCGGCATGTGCGGCATGGTGATCAACGGCATCGCGCACGGCGGCAGGCGCGGCACCACCGTCTGCCAACTCCATATGCGTCACTTCAACGATGGCGATGAGATCTACCTGGAGCCGTGGCGTGCCCGCGCCTTCCCGCTCATCCGGGACCTGGCGGTGGATCGCAGTGCGTTCGACCGCATCATCGCCGCCGGAGGCTTCGTGAGCGTGCCCACCGGCAGCGCCCCGGACGGCAACGCCATCCCCATCCCGAAAGAGAACGCCGATCTCGCCATGGACGCCGCCGCCTGCATCGGCTGCGGAGCCTGCGTGGCCGCCTGCCCGAATGCCGCCGCCGCGCTGTTCACCGCCGCCAAGGTCTCGCAGTTCGCGCTCCTGCCCCAGGGTCAGCCGGAGCGTTACGATCGCGTCCGCGCCATGGTGGCGCAAGCCGGCGCGGAAGGCTTCGGGAGTTGCACCAACGTCGGCGAATGCGAAGCGGTCTGCCCCAAGCAGATCCGTCTGGAATTCATCGCCCGCATGAACCGCGACTTCCTGAAAGCCGCCGTGACCCACCGCGGAGAAACTCCGTCAGCCTGAACTGCGCGATTTTTTTGCGCCAATGAAAACTCACGCAGTTCAGGCTGACGAGGTTTTCGCTGTCCGGCTCTACCAGACCTTCAGGGCGGCTGTGCCGGGTTGTTCGAAGGGACCCGGAGTTGGCCGGCTCCCGGCGCGCTTCTTGCCGATATAGTCGTAGTCGATCGCTACGGGCGTGCCGTCGGCGTTCTCATACGCAACTTGCGGGACCATGGCTTTCCCCAGGACGGCGGTGGTCACGACCTTCGTCTCCGCATTGCGCACCTCTGGAGGCAGCGTCAGGTGGAGATACACGCCGCCGTTGCGTTCGTCCACGCGGAGCTTCGGGTCGACATTCGAAAGCACCAGCGTTCCGCTCTCCTTGGCATACGGGCGCGCACCGTTCAGGTACACGTTGCCTCCGGTCTGCAGCGGCAGTTCCCGGGTGTCGTAAACCCATAGGCCGAAGCCGGTCGCCCGCTTGGACTTCGGATCCTGCGCGGCATCCACCGTTTCGGCCCCTCCGCCGGCGAGGATGTTGTTGTAGAAACGGTCGTCGCCGCCCCGGGTCGCGCTCAGTCCGGCAACCGCTGTGGAGTGCGTGCGGTGGTAGGGCGTCGCCCGGCTCGGTTCCGGCCGGCTGACGATCTTGCCGGCCATCAGGTTGTGCACGTAGGCCCCGCCCTCGGACATGTCGCTGAGGCCGATGCCGGACAGGAACAGGTTATTGTCCACGATGAATGGCCCGTGGTCCACTTCCACGAACAGATCCTCCGTGCTGTTGTCGTAGAGGAGATTACCCGTGATGCGCGTTCCCTGCGCCATCCAGTCCATCCACAGGCCGCGGCCCGTGTTGTGCACGCGGTTCCCCTTGATCAGCACGTCGATGGCGGCGTGCAGTTTGATGCCGGCCATCTCCGCGCCGGTGAATTGCCGCTTGGTCCAGATGTTGTAGATGTGGTTGTTCGTGATCTGGCTGAAGACGGCGCCCAGGCTGCCGATCACGCCTCCCTGCTCACAATTGAAGATGGTGTTGTTTCGTACGATGTGGCCGCCGATGTTCTCCTTCGACCAGCCGATGGCCAGGGCGCGTGTAATCACCTCGTTGTAATGCGTCGCGCCGTCCTTGGCCGGATTCCGCACCCAGACGTTGTGGCCGGTTGCGCGGTCCTTGCCCAGGGTGATGCCGGAGCACTTCGAGTCGCTGATGACGTTGTTCTCGATGATCCAGCCCTTGCTCCAGTGAGTGCCGATAAGCCCGATCTGCTCGGCGGTGGGTGCGGCCCATTGCGTAGCTGCCTGGCTCAAGGTGAAGCCGCGAACCGTAATGTAATTCCGGCCCGGCTGATCCGGATAGAAGCAACTGTCGCGCACGTTGATCTCTACCAGTTCCCGGTTGGGGTCCTTGTCGTGGAAGTTGGCGTAGATGTAAGTGAACTTGTCGTCGCTCTCGCAAAACCAGGTCCAAGTGGAGCCCTCGCGGTCCCGGGCGCCCTCAAACGGTTGCGGATCCAGGACACGCTCCAGCAAATGGGTCTCCCATAGGCTCTTGCCGTTCAAATAGACCTCGCCTGTGTGGTGCGGCCGTCCCTTGTCGGTGAACCAGTCTCCCCAGATCAGGTCCTTGTAAGGGTTGTACCCGCCGAAAAATGAATTCGGAATTGCGGCCTTCCACACTCCCGGTTTGAAGGGCATCCAGCCGTGAATCACTTCCGATCCTTTGATGAAGACCTTCTCGCCCGCTGCCGCCTGGTAAACGATGCGCTTTGCGTCCGACTCTCCTCCGCAGGGCGGTGTTACCCGCTCACGGTACGTGCCCTCGTGCACGGTGATCACGTCGCCCGGTTGCGCAACGCGTGCGGCGGCCGAAATGGTGCGGAAGGGTTTGGACGCCGAGCCGTCAGACGTGTCGTTCCCCTTGACGGAGACATGGAACTCGGCGGCGGAGGCTGGCAGCATCAGCAGCCCGAGCGGAATCATCGCGAGCGGGAATTTCATACTGACAGTGTAATCGTTTCCCGCCGCGGCTCCGTTACTCGCAGCGCAAGGCCGAGGTCGGTTCGAGTTGGTTGGCGCGGCGGGCCGGCACATAACTGGCCAGGAGCACGATGCAGCCGAGAAAAGCGGCGGCGGTAAAGTAGGTCAGCGGATCGAAGGCGCTGACGCCGACCAGCATACCGGATGTCACGCGCGCCCCGGCCAGCGCCATAACCGTTCCGATAAGAAGGCCTGGCAGCGTCATCAGCAGCGCTTGGCGCGCAACAAGCGCGAACAGGTCTCGCGGCTGGGCCCCCAACGCGACGCGAATGCCGAATTCCGGCAAGCGCTGGCTGACCGAATAGCTCGTCACGCCGTACAGGCCAAGCCCTGCCAGCAGCAGCGACACGAAGCCCACCACACCCATGAGCGTGGCGGCGATTCTCTGCGGATAGAGCGACGTGCCGATCGCCACCGTGAGCGGCAGCGTCTGGAAGCTCGCATCCTGATTCAGTGCTAACGCTTCGCGGCGAAGTGTCTCCGTCAGACGCATCGGATCGCCGGCGGTCTTCAAAAAGACCGAGAAATTCAGCCCGGGCGCGAACCACTGCCGGAAAGGAATGTAGAAGTAGGGCAACGGTGCTTCCATGGGGCTGTGGTACTTGCTGCTCCTCACCAGGCCGACTACGGTGGCCGGTATCGATTCGAACCGCACTGTCCGTCCGATTGGGTTGCGATCGCCAAAAAAGCGGTGCGCGAAGGCTTGATTCACGATGACGACCATCGGCGTGCCGGCTTCATCGCGTTCATTGAAATCTCGGCCATCAAGCAGAGGAATGCCAAGGAACGAGAAGTAGCCCGGCGGCACGGTCGCACGGTGGATGAGCATTCGCTCGCTGGGCGACGGCGCATAGCCGTCCACACTAAGTTGGTGGAACGGGCTGCCGTCCCCCATGTGACTCAGTGGGATCACGTCGGAATAAGTCATGCCCTTGACGCCGGGAGTGGCTTCCATGCGCAGCCGCAGGTCGCGGCAAAAGTCGCGCTGCTGTTGAGCCGAGTAGCCCGCACTCGACAGATAGAATTTTGAAACCGAAACGTGATCCACTGCGAAGCCTGGCTCGATGAGGGTGGCATTGTAGAAACTGCGCAGGAACAGGCCCGCTCCTACCAGTGCCACCATGGTCAGCGCGACCTCGGATGCCACCAACAGCCCGCGCAGCCGGTGCGAGTGCTTCCCGGCGCTTCCCTCGCGGCCGCCATCTTTCAGGGTCTTGTTCAGATCCGTGCGTGCCGACAACAGTGCGGGCGCCGTTCCCGAAACTAGCGTCACCGCCACGGAAAGCGCCAGCGCGAACAAGATTATGGAAACATTGAGTTCGCCACCGAAATCGACCGGAATATCGTGTGGCGGCAATAGAAACAGAAGCGCCTGCCCGGTCCACGGCACCAGCAGGATGCCGAGGCCGGCGCCGGCCAGAGCCAGCAGCAAAGTTTCGGTGAACAGTTGCTGTGCGAGTCGTCCGCGGTGCGCTCCCAGCGCCAGCCGGATTCCGAATTCTCGCTGTCGCGAAACGGCGCGGGCTAAAAGTAGATTGGCGACGTTCGCGCACACAATCAGCAGCAGGACGAACGAGAGCGCCATCAGGATGCGCAATGGTCCAAGCAACGCATCTTGCGCACCTGCGTGTCCGGCCCAGATCGGCACCAGTGTCGCGTCGACACCCCGGTTGGTACGCGGGTACGTGGCGGAGAGACGCCGGGCCAGCGCTGCCACCTCGGCGCGCGCCTGTTCAATTGTTACTCCGGGCTTCAAGCGGGCAATGGTGGAACTGAGATCTCGCGTGCCGCGGTACGTTAGCGTGCCGCTGCCAGTGCCCATAGCCTTCGCCATTGTGATCGGCATCCACAGGTCGTAAATCACGCCCGTTACAATGCCTTGGAATTCTGGTGGCGCCACGCCCACTATGGTGAGTTCGTTCCGATTCAGACGGATCTTGCGGCCAAGCACCTGAGGATCGCTATGAAAGCGTTCGCGCCACAATTTGTGGCTGATCACCGTCACCGGATACGCTCCCGGGTTGTCCCCGGCCTCTTCGGGCAAGAATACACGTCCGAGCACGGGTTTCACTCCGAGCAAGTCGAAGAAATTGGCCGACACGAGTTCGGCCCAGGCGCGCTCAGTGTGTCCGTCCGCCCCCATGCTCATCGGTGTATGCCGCGCCACGGCGATACCGGAAACCAGCTTCAGTTTGTCGCGATAGTCCAGATAGTCCAGATACGACGTGTTTACGATATGTTCACCGGTCGCGGCTACCGTCTCAAGCATCGCAAGCTCGCGCGCGGCGTCGACGCCCCGCAGTGGATGCAGCAACACGCCGTCTATCCAACTGAAGACCGTAGTATTCACCGCGATGCCCAGCGCCAGCGTCAGAACCGCCACGAGTGTGACACCGGGACTGGACTTCAATACGCGAAAACCGAACAAAACGTCTTGCCAGAGTATCTTCATCGCAATCGCTTTTCCGGGTATTCAGCTACTCGCAGCGCAAGGCCGAGGTGGGATCCAGCCGCGTGGCCTTCCGCGCGGGCACATAGCCGGCCACAAGTGCTACCAGGCCGAGGAATACAGCCGCCCCGGCGAAGGTCGTAGGATCCATGGCGCTCATGTTCACCAGCATGTTGGAAACGAGATGGGAAACCGCCAGGGAGGCACCGATCCCCGCGATCAGACCTGGGACTGTCCAAGCCAACGTCTGCCGTCCCACCAGCCACAGCACGTCGGCTGGCTGCGCGCCCAAGGCCATGCGAATTCCTAGCTCGTGGGTGCGCTGGCTCACGGCATAGCTCATCACGCTGTACAGCCCGACCGCCGCCAATAGAAGCGAAACCGCGCCCACCACGCACATCAGGCTCGCTGCTACTTTCTGCGGGTAGAGTGACGTGGTGACGGATTCCGTAAGCGGCATGGTGGTGAAGACCGCATCCTGGTTGAGCGCGAGCGCTTCACGCCTGAGCGTTGGATTCAGGCGCATGGGATCGCCGGCGGTCTTGATCAAGAATGCGAAGTTCAAACCGGGCGCGAACCATTGCTGGAAAGGGACATAGAAGAAGGGGGTGGGGACTTCCAGCGGAGTGTGGTACTTGCTGTCCGCGACCAGCCCAACTACTGTTGTTGGCGTGCCTCCCACACGCACTTTGCGACCTATCGGGTTGGCGCCCCTGAAGAAGCGCCGGGCGAAAGTTTCATTGACGATGATTACTCCCGGCTTGCCCGCTTCGTCCCGTTCGGTGAAGTCGCGGCCGTCCCGGAACCCGATCCCCATCAGGTTGAAGTAGCCGGGCGGCGCGGTGGAGTAATGAATCCGCATTTGCTCGTTGGGAGAAGGAACGTACCCTTCGACATGCACTTCGTGCGTAGTGGTCGATCCGAGCAGATCCGATAGGGGCACGGCATCGGAGTAACTGACCGCGGTCACGCCGGGCACGGCCTCCAACCGCTCGCGCAGTTTGCGGCAGAATTGCCACTGCTCTTGCGCCGAATAACCGGCGTAGGAAAGATAGAACCGTGAAACCGAGATGTTGTGGGTTTCAAAGCCGGTTTGAATGCCGCTCGCGTTTCTGAAACTGCGGAAGAAGAGACCCGCGCCGACCAGTGCGACCGTTGCCAGAGCCACCTCGGCGGTAACCAGCAAGCCCCGCATGCGGTGCGATTGCGCGCCCGCGCTTCCGCCGCGCCCGCCTGCTTTGAGTACCTCGTTCAGGTCCGCCCGGGCCGACAGAAGCGCCGGCGCCGTGCCGGAGACCACCGTCGCCACCAGCGAGACAAGCAGAGTGAAAGCCAGCGTCGGAATACTCAGTTCACGGCTGATGGCGACCGGCAGGTTAGTATTCGGCGGCAATAGAAAAGTCAGTGCCTGTCCCATCCACAGAGTCAGGACCACGCCTACCGCCCCTCCCGCCAAGGCGAGCAACAGAGTCTCAGTCAGCAACTGCCGGACTAACCGGCTGCGGTGCGCCCCTAAGGCCAAGCGGACCCCGAATTCCCGTTGACGCGACACCGCCCTGGCCAACAGTAAATTGGCGACGTTCGCACACACGATTAACAGGAGCAGCAGGGAGACCGCCATCAGGATTTGCAGAGGCTTGCGCAGCAAACTCTGGGCACCCAGTTTGCCCGCCCACACCGGAACCAGGATGGCGTCTACTCCCCGATTCGTGTTCGGATAAGCCGCGGCGAGCCGCTTGGCCAGAACCGCTACTTCCGCGCCTGCCTGTTCCATGGTGACACCCGGCCGCAGCCGCACGATGGTCGAAGTAAGATCCCGGCACCCGCGAAAACTCAAAGTCCCGCTGCCGGTCCCCATCGCGGGCGCCATCGTGAGCGGCATCCAGACGTCATACCGCAGTCCCACCGTGCTCCCGTTGAACTCCCGGGGCGCCACACCAACGATGGTCAGTTCGTTGCGGTTGAGGCGAATCTTCCGGCCGAGCACGCCTGGATCGCCACCGAACCGGTCTTGCCACATCTTGTAGCTGATGACCACCACGGGGTACGCGCCCGGCTTGTCGCCGGATTCTTCCGGCAGGAATCCGCGCCCAAGCACCGGCTTCACCCGAAGCAGGTCGAAGTAATTCGCCGACACGAGTTCCGCCCAGGCGCGATCGGTCCGCCCGTCCGCGCCGACGCTCAGCGGCGTGAAGCGCGCCACGGCGATTTCCGAAATCAGCTTCAAGCTGTCGCGGTAGTCGCGATAGTCCAGGTAGGAGGTGGCAGCGATGCGTTCTCCGGATGAGGTCACCATCTCCAATAGCGCCAGATCGCTGGTGTTCTTCACACCCGAGTACGGGTGCAGTAGGGTACTGTCGATCCAGCTGAACACCGTCGTGTTCACCGCAATGCCCAGCGCCAACGTCAGGATCGCCACCAGCGTTGCACCGGGGCTGCCCTTCAGCACGCGGAGACCGAACACGACATCTTGCCGGAGAGTCTTCATCGTCTCTACTTAGAGCAAGTTGGGCGCCACGGCCAACCTGTTCATTCCACAGCGCCGGCCGTACGCGGGATGTGCATTTCCGGAATCCGACTGTCCGAAAGTGGACAGCCGGCGCCCGGCTTATTCCGCGTCCACTTTGAAGACGAAGTAGGTGAACTTACCGCCCGGTTCGATCAGAAGCTGGTGCGGCGTCTTGGCCGGGATGTGAACGATGTCGCCGGCTTCGAGGGTCTTCTTCACACCTCCGCGGATGGAGGTGCCGAGCGTCTCCGGCCCCGTCTTCTTCGCGCCCACCACCGCACCTCCGCATTCGAGCGTGGCCTTGCCGTCCACCACGATGAAGATGTCCACTTTGGTGTCGTGGACTTCGGCCTCACCGCTGGCTTCGCGATGCGTGATCATCGCGGCGTGGTTGGCGAATGTCGCCAGGCCCTTTCCGGCGGCTTTCTTCTCATTCATCTTGGAGGCGAGTTCCTTCGCAACGGCCTTCAGGTCCGCGGCCTTCCACAGGTCCACTCCGGCTGGGTCGGCGGCCAGCGCAACGCCGGCCGCCAGGGTGACGGGAACAGTCATTACTTTTTTCATGAGGGTATCTTCAAACGCGGCGTGCGCTCGGCAACCGGGGGCAGCGCCGGGAAATTCGTGTACGGCTCGGTCTGGTACCAGTAGCAGGCCGAGAAGAAGTTGTCGTGCCGGTCGTTGGCGTGGCCGTGTTCCATCGTGTGCTTCATGTACCGCGTGAAGGTGACGGGGTTGTCGCCGTGCCAGCGGTAGCAGCAGTAACGCCCGCCGGTGCGCTCCGGCATGATGATGATGGGCGCGCCGTAATAGCGATGGCCGAACGGCACCGCGCCGTCGCGTCCTCCGAAATTCCAGCTCCCCAGGAAGTAGTCTTCGCTGCCGGTGCCGATGATGAGCGGCTTGGAATCGTCGTCGATGAAGATCATGTCATCGCCTTCGCCCATCCACCCATCGGCGTTGAGCAGCACCCCGAGGGTGACGCCCATCAAGTGGCCGCGGCCGCGCGTCTCGGCGTAGACGTAGTTCAGCTTGCCGTCCGGGTTCAGCTTCCTGGCATCACCTTCCGTAGCCACGCAGGGTGCCGCCTGGCGGTACTGCGCGTGGAAATACAGCATATCGGCGGGCTGGCTGCCGACGGTGATGTAGTCGATGTTCGAATAGAAAGCGCGAACCTCCTGCGATCCTTCATTCGTCACTGTCATGCGCGCGTTGCGCCGCCAGGGCATGTAGAAATAGCAGTTCAGCGAGCGGCCCGGCGAGCAGGCCAGATAGGCCGATTCGTAGATCTGATATTGCCCCAGGTTGAGTCCGAAGAAATCACCCACCGGCACTTCCACGCTGGGTTTCGAGTTACCGTCCCAGTAAGCGCGCAGCACCAGTTCCTTCAGGTGCATCTGGCTCTGGGCGGCGATGGTGAACCAGATGTGCGTGATCGCGCCGGGCTCATTGGATTCGAGCAGCGTCTGCGTGGCGCCGGCCGGGATCGTGAAGGAATCGCGATTGCCGCCCGTCTGGTCGTGGCTGGATTGCTTGAGCGAGCGGTAGTCCTGCGCACGGGCGTAACTTGGGATGAGGCCGTCGCCGGCGGGCCGCGCCTGGGCGAGGCTTGCAGCCGGGGCGGCCGCTGTCAACCCCGCCGCTCCCATCAGCCTGCCGAGGAAGCCTCTGCGCCCGCCCTTCAGGGAATCCATCATAGTCGTAGTCTCCTTGGAGTTCGATTGTTCGCGCGGGCCCCTGTCAGGAGGACTCGCGGCATACCGCCCTACAATTCTACGACGTACACCTGCGTTGTGCCCGTGCGGTCGCTGGCGAATGCGGCCTTCGATTCGTCGCTCGACCACGAAGGGTGCGGGTGAGTCCATTGCGGCCCGTAAATGGTGTCCGTTGGTGTCTCCATCCAACTGAGCACGCCCTCGCCCGCGCCGCTCCGGCTGCGTGCGGCGGCGAAGTCTTCGGGAAGCGCGTAACGGCTCCTGGTCCACTGCGACCCCTGGCTGCTCGCCTCGGTGAGGCATATCAGGCGCCGCGCGCCCGTCGCCGCATCGACGATGTGCAGACCGCGGTCGGGATGGTTGGTATCGCACAGGATTCGTGCACCTTCGCGATCTGGCGCAATGTGCCAGGCATTGAATTCGGCGATGGTCGAGATCTCCCGCGTGGTCCAGTCCATGCGCGCAAGCAGGCGCGGCCAGACGGTGAAGACCATGTCGCCGGTGCGTCCGAGAAACGTCTCGTGCACGACGAACTCATCGTTCGAGTGCTCGTACAGACACTCCAGGCCCGTGCCGTCGCGGCGCACGCGGTGCATGCGAGGCGCGGGATCGCCGGAGAACTCGATCCACTCCGGTTCCAAGGGATGAAACTGCGGATGAATCACGGTGCGGGGAAACGCGATCTCGCGCCACAGCGTGCCGTCCGTGCGTCCCACCGCCAGACCGCGCCGGCCGCCGGATTGAAAGGCCGCGGTCAGCCACTCGCCGTCGCTGGAGATGGAGCATTCGCCCAACTGGCCCTCGCTCATCGCGAAGATGCGTCGCTCATCCAGCGTTTTGATCCTCAGCGTCCAGATCTCACACCCACGCGTGAAAACCAGATCCTCGCCTCCCGGCGCGAGTAGCGCCGAAAACGGATGCACAGGTGCGCCGTCGGTCAACTGCAAGATGTCGCCGTCTGGGTAATTCGCCAGGAACAACTGCGGCGGGCCGGAACGGTAAGAGGTGAAGAAGATCTGCCGGTCGCCGGGCAGAAACGCGCTTTGCAGAAAATACGTGGGGTGGCTGATGGCGCCTGCCGAGGTGACCTGCCGCACGCGCGCGCCTGTCGCCCGGTCGGTGTGCCACAGACCTTCCGCGGCGAAGCGCGCGCCTTTTCTCATCGAATGCCCAGGTAGAGATTCCGTCCCTTGACCAGCGCGGCCATCTTGCGGTCCGCGATGGAGCGCTTCAACATCCAGAAACCGCAGTCGGGATGGACCCAACCGACGCGCCCCGGGCCGAGTGTCTTTTCCGCCGTCTCAATGCGCTGGGCGACTTCTTCCGGCGTCTCGATGTGGTTCACCTTGATGTCGATGACACCCAGGCCAAGGGCGAGGTCCGGCCGCACCTCGCGCAGCGCCTGCACGTCTTCCACGGGACGGTGCGCCATTTCGAGCACGACGTGATTGGCGTGCAGCGCATTCAGAAAGCCGATCAGCTTCTGCCAGGTGCCGCTCTGGATCGTCTGTCCTCCATAGTTGCCGAAACACAGGTGCACGGCACGCATCACGTCAATCTGATCGAGGACGCGGTTAATGGCGGCGGCCGCCAGCGGAGCGTCGTCCGGGTTTCCAGGAATGTTGGCTTCATCCACCTGCACGCACGCGCAGCCGAGCCCGTGCACCTGTGCCGCAAGCACGTCGGCGATGGCCATGGTCAATGCCGTGAAGTCGCCGTAATGATGGTCCAACAGTGTGCGCGCCAACATGTAGGGACTGGTCACTGTGAACTTGAATGGACCGCCCATGACGCTGGCGGCAAGCTCGCAGTCCGCCATCAGGTTCAACCCGCCCTCGCCGATCGGCCCCGTGACCACGCCAGCGGCCTTCTTGCGGAAGCGCATGGAGTCCTTGTGGGCAAAGGCTTCGTGGTCGCTACGCCCCATGGTTGTGCGCACGCCCGCCATCGGCCGGACGAAATAGTCGATCATCCCGTTGGTGTCGGGGTGATTCAAGTCGAAGCGATAGAGTTCGCCGTCGGTGGGCAGATCGATCCCTGCTTGCCGCTGGATGTCGAAAACCACGCGGGTGGCGTCCAGGCGGGCCTGCTCGCTGGGGAGCGCCGCGAGCCAGTCCGGAACCGGGTACGAACCGACTGTGGTGGTGAGTATGCGAGGTTGCGCGCTCATGATATTCCGATGCTGTTTGGATGAAGAGCCGCGGGCGGAGGGTTCGCTTTCCCTGCGATAATCGTGTGGTGAGCCGTGTTCTAAGGTACGTGGTCATCGTTGCGGCGTTGGGCGCCGCATTGTGGTTCTACCATCCGACGAGGCTGGGCATGCTGGTACTCGCGGGCCGCAGTCAGGGGTGCCCCTGGCGGCAGGCTTTGCAGAGCACCGATAACGCCGCCCGGCAGATCGAGCTCAAGGACCGCATCCTCAAGGAAATCAGCGAGATCGAAAAGGATCCCGCCGGATTCCATCTCTGGCGGACCCCCAATGCGCGCTACTGGATGCCGGCGGGCAGCGATTATGTGCTGCCCTGGAACCTGGCCGAGCAGGAGCGCAAGATCTACGGCACCGGTGAACTGGCTGTGCGGCCGGGCGACGTGGTGCTGGATTGCGGAGCCAACGTCGGCGTCTATGTGCGCGAGGCCCTGAACGCCGGAGCGAAGCAGGTGGTGGCCATCGAACCGGGCCCGGAAAACATCGAATGCCTGCGCAGGAATTTCCCCGATGAAATCGCCGCCGGACGGGTGATCGTCTACGGCAAAGGCGTGTGGGACCGGGATGACTGGCTGCTTCTGAATGTCGATCCGAAGAATTCCGCCGCAGACAGTTTCGTGATGCATCCGGAAGGCGCTTCCGGCGGGTTGCGGCTGCCTCTCACCACCATAGACAAACTGGTGGACGAGCTGAATCTGGAGCGCGTCGATTATATAAAGATGGACATCGAAGGCGCCGAGCAGCGCGCTTTGGCGGGCGCCCTGAAGACGATGGCAGCCTACCACCCGAGGCTGGCGATCTCTGCCTACCACCGGCCCGACGATCCGGCCAAGATTCCGGAGATCGTGCGCGCCGTCTGGCCGGGTTACCGGACAGTGTGTGGAGTTTGTTCCGAAGTCAGCAACAGTACAATCCGCCCGGACGTGCTCTTCTTCTTGCCGTAGCTGGAGCAGGCCTGTCGAGCGGCTGGCTGTTAGTCTTCAGCCTTACTGTAGATCGCCGAAGTGCGGGACTGGGGAGCCGGATCGATCCGCGGCAGATAGACCTCCAGGCGCGTGCCGCTGCCCGGGCGGCTGGTGGCGTGAACATCCGCGCCGCTTTGCCGCAGGAAACCATGCACCGCGGCCATAGCCAGGCCGGTTTCATCTCCAGCAAAGGACTCCGCAGCGAACGGTCGAAAAGACCGTTCGCAGACTTCGGGGAGCATCTCAAGATCCGGCGCGACAACCGCCACCATGACACAGACTGCTCCCGGTCCGCCCTGCACTTCAAGCGTCCGGATCACGATGCGCCCGGCGCCGCCCAGCCGCTCCGCCATGAAGCCCGCCAGCCGCTCGATCGCCCGTGCCAGGCCTTCCGGATCGATGCGCACCCTCCCGATCGCGGGCGCCAGCATGTACTCCAGCCCGATGCCGCCTCCAAGCATTCGGCGCAGGCTACCCTCCATGCCCGTGAGCACCGCGTTCACGTCGACCAGCCGCGGCACGAGGATCTGCCCGCGTCCGTATGCTTGCAGGTCACGCGCCAGGGCCGCCGCCTTCGCGGTGGCTTGCTGAATCTCGGCGATATCTTTGCGCGCCGCGTCGTCCTTGGCCATGCACGCAAGCACGAGTTCTGCGTAGCCGGAGGCTGCCGTCAGAGGATCGGTCAAGCGCAGGGCTACCGCATCGGCAAAGCCCTCTAGCGCGGCCGTCACGCGCGCAACCGCCGCCTGTTCGGATCGCTGCACGTGATCGGTGATGTCGGTCCCGGCTATGATTAACCGCCGCGCCGGACCCTCCCCGCCGGGTAGCCACGCCAGGCGCCAGACGATCCGGCGGATACGGTGGTCTTTGGTCAACCAATCGCTTTCAAAGTTGCGCGGCACATCGCGGCCGGCGGCCTCCCCCATGTGCTCTCGTGTTTTCGCCGCATCTGCCTGCACCGGGAACAGGTCCCAGAAGAAGGAACCTTGAACCTCCTCGGGGCTGTAGCCGGTGGCCTGCCGGCCGGCGCGGTTGATGTGCCGCACCTTGCCGTCTGCGTCCAGCAACAGGACGATTGCCTCGATGGAATCGAGCACGGCTTCGGCCTGCGCCGTGTCTTCGCGAACCGCTTCTTCGGCTTTGTTCCGCGCCGTGAGGTCCTGCACTACACCGACCAGAATGCTGCGGTGTCCCACCCGTCCTTCGCTTACGAACAACTCCGCCGGAAACGTCGTGCCGTTCCTTCTGCAGCCCAACGCCTGCACGCCGACTGCTCCGTTCGCCGTCGACGAGATCGCCGATCCGAATGGATCGGTGCTTTCACCGCCATTGCCCGCGTGCGCGGCGAAGAGTTTGTAAGTGCTGATCTTGCGCCCGATGATCTCGAAGGCGCCGTACCCGAACATTCGTTCCGCGGCTAAATTGAATGCATCGACAACACCGTCTTGGGTGACCACAATGATGCCCGGTACAGCCGCGTCTAGAATGGCTTCCAGGTAAGACTCCGAGCGATCCATGGCCCGCTCGGCGCGCACTCGCGCCGAACGATGACGCAGGTAGGCCGCCAGCAGGACCAGCACCAGAATTGTCAGCACCATCGAGACAAACAGCGCCAAGTCCAGCAGCTCTTGCGGATTGAGCTCGGGCTGCATTCGTGATCTAACCTCATCCTAATGCAGGCTTGGCCGGGAAGTCGTTCTCGTAAGGAGCTCTGGTACTAGAGCTTTTGGCCAGCTCGTACCAGGCCGAGGCGTGTGAAACAGGATTTGCTATGCTGGGGATTCCCCAAAACGCCATGGCCAGCATTTTCCCTTTCCAGCCCTATCGCTACACGGCGCGCGCCGGTGAGCTGCAGCGACTGGTGACGCAACCCTACGACAAGATCTCCCGCGACATGCGGCAGCGTTACCTGGCTGCTAGTCCGTACAACCTTGTCCGCGTCATACTTGGGGAGCGCTTCCCCACCGACAGCGAATCGGATAACGTCTACACGCGCGCGGCCGCCTGCCTGGATAGTTGGATCGCCGGTGGAATCCTCGCTCGCGACGCTGCGCCTTCCATCTACCCCTACTACCAGGAGTTCATCTCGCCGGATACGGGCGAGCGCATGATACGCAAAGGTTTCATCGCGCTGGGCGCGGTCGAGGACTATTCGGCGGGCGTAGTGCACCGGCATGAGCAGACGCTCACCGGCCCGAAGCAGGACCGGTCGGAACTGCTTCGCCACACCCGCGCGCAGTGCGAACAGATCTTCATGCTGTATCCGGACCCCGAGGGCGCCGTGGACCGTCTGATTGAGGATGCCGCGTCCGCCGAGCCGCTCGCCGGGGTGGACGACGAATACGGCACCACGCACCGCATCTGGCGGATCGATGACCCCGATCGCGTCTCTGAGATTCAGCGTCTGATGACACCGCGCAAGCTCGTCATCGCCGACGGGCACCACCGCTACGAAACCGCCGTGGCTTTCCGCAACGAAAATCCCGCGCTCGCCGCGGCCGCCCGCGTGCCCATCGCCTACTTCAACATGCACTCGCCCGGCCTGCGTATCTTGGGTACACACCGCACCCTCCACGGCATCGAAGGCTTCGCGCCCGATGCGTTTCTCGCGAAGCTGGGCAAGTTCTTCCGTCTCACCTCGATCGAGTCGCTTGACGCCCTGCGAGCGGCCTGGGCCGAACCGCACCCCGGCCTTGTGCGCATGGGAGTGGCTCTCGGAACACCGGAGGGGCTGTATCTGGCCGAGTGCGCGCGGGAAGATGCTCTGGACGTCGCGGTCCTGCATACGCAGGTGATCGAGGGCGTGCTGGGTGTCTCGCCGGAAGCCGTGCGTACCGAACAGTACATCCACTACATCCGCGGTATCGACGTTGCCTGGGCGGAAGTCGCCTCCGGCGCGGCGCAGTTGGCCTTCCTACTCGAGCCCGCTTCGGTGGAACAGGTGGCCCGCATCGCCTTCTCCGGTGGAGTGATGCCGCAGAAGTCGACCGACTTCTATCCCAAGCTCCTGAGCGGCCTGGCGATCTATAGAATGTAGGAGACAGAAGACAGAATACAGAAGGCGCGGATCGCAAGTGCAGCCGCTGCCTGACCGTCCTTGAAGCTGGGCGCGCCGTGCAAAGCGGCAATTCTCTCGAAGTCCCGGTGCCGCCTCGCTTCTGTCTCCTGTCTCCTGTCTCCTGTCTTCTACCTCAACGGCAGCGCCACGGCCCGCCCCGTCCTGATCGACATCTTGGCGGCTTCAATGATCTCCACCACCCCGACGTTGATGTCCAGCGCAACCAGACCCTCAACCGGCTTCTTGTTCTTGATGCAGTAGGTGAGGTACTGCGTGGGACCGGCCATCTCGGGGCTTAGCGCCGGTACGTCGATCTTCGCTTCCGGGTCTTTCCCCTTGCGTAGCGTCACGTCGCTCCCGGTCATATAGACACTGCCCGTGCGTCCGAACACTTCCAGGTCCTGGAAACCGCGCGGCAGGTCCCAGCTTCCCTCGAAGATGCCCATGCCGTCCTTATAGGTGAGCACCATCACGCTGGCGTCCTCCACTTTGGGAAACTCCTCCGGACGCAGTTGATTCGCAGCCGCGTAAACGGTCTGGGGCTGGCCCTTGTACCACAGCGCCCACAGCGCGTTGTAGCAGCCGAAATCCATCAGTGCGCCTGCGCCGTTCTGTACCGGGTCGGTCAGCCACAGGAAGAAGTGGCGGTTGAGGCCCGCAGGCTTGCCAGGCCCACCGTGCCCCACGATGCCGCGCATGCGCCAGACTTTCCCGATCTCGCCCGAGTCGGCCTTCGCCTTGGCGGCGTAATTGGTGGGCCACCATGCCATCTGGTAGTTGGTCATCACCTGAATGCCGCTCTTCTGGGCCAGCGCCCGTATGACCAGCGCATCCTTGTACGTGGATGCGAGCGGCTTTTCAAAAATCACGTGGATCTTGCGCGGCGCGCACGCCTGGACCACTTCGAGGTGACGGTTGTTCTCGACGAAGCCCCACACGATATCGGGCTTCACTTCGTCGAGCATCTTTTTGTAGTCGGCGTAAATGGGAACGTCGGTGGCGCCGCGGCGCTTGGCTTCGGCGATCAACTCGGGCGCGGTCTCGGCGATGCCCGCCAGCCTCACCGGCGCGCCTTGCAGGATGCGGGTCAGGTGCCCCCAAGTGTGCGAGTGGCCCAGCCCGATAAACGCGATCTTGTAATCCTGCGCCGCCAGTGGCAGCGCGGCCAGACACAACATCAGAGCGATGGTCTTCTTCATTGACTGATTCTCCTTGTTAAGATTCTATTCGATTCGGAAGCGCCCACCCCTCACGAGGCGGCCAGTACGCCGCGCAGCAGTTCGCAATTCTCCCGCACCTCGTCACGCCCTTTGGGGAACATCCCCACCACGACGACATCGTTCGGCTTGGCGTAGCGGAACACAAGTTCCAGGGCCTCCCGTTTGCTCTCCGCGCTCCCGCAGTTGCGGCCCGCCGCGTAAACCTTGAAGATGAGGCATGTGCGCGAGGTCTTCTTGACGCGCTCCAGCATGGAGACGCGGTCCTCCTGCCGGAAGTAATCGCCCGTGATCGGTCCGCCGTTGAGGCGCTCGCACTCCTCGCGCGAGCGGCTCAGGTTGTAGACGCACGTCATGTAGAAATCTACGTCCCAGCCTTTTTCCTCGACGTAATCGATCACTTCGGGGATGTGCGTGCCGAGCCCGACGCGTACGCCCGCGTCGCGCATCACTTTCAGGCGCTCGCGGACCTCCCCCATCTTGCCAGCCTTCCAGAAACGGTCCGTGGCGGTGCCGTGGTGGTAGATGCCGATGGCGCCAGCTTCGGCAATGCTCCGGATGTTCGCCGGGATGTTGGCCAGTTCCGAGGCGGTCTGGGCGATCCACTGCAGCCGTCCGCCACCGAGCCTGTGCTCGTTCAACATGCGCAGGATGTAACGGTCGCCGCGGGACTGCCATGCGTTGATCCCTGCCCGCTCGCAGTCGCTAAGCAGTCCTTGGACACGTGCCGTTGTGAAGTAATCTCGCATCTCCGCATCCAGCTCCGCGGAAACATGCGAATTGCCGGAGATCGGGTTCCCGCCCACAATCAGCCGGCTTATTTTATGAGGCCCGAAAGGCACAAGCGGCACGCTGGCGGCCGGAACGGCCGCCACGCTGGTCGAAGCCATGATCATTTCGCGTCGAGACATTCGCATGGGCCCTGTCTTGGGGACCATCTTACCGCAAGCTTTGCGACTTCCTCCTTGGACGGACATCTAAATGGTATTGCCTTGGGCCTGCCGCTGGCGTAAGATTGGCGGATCCCGACCCCGGGAAAGATGGTAGATTGAGATCACGAAGAACCGGAGAGCATGCCATGAAACTTCTTGTGCCGCTCGCGTTTCTCCCCTGCACCTTTCTGCTGTTCGCCGCCCAATACCCCGCCGATGAAGCCTTAAGTCTGGAGCGCTCCGGAGACTTTGCCGCCGCCCGAGCCGCGCTGCGTCGCGCCGCGGAGAGCGCTCCTGGGAACGCTTCCGTGCTCCGGGCGTATGCGGAGTTGCTGGACCGGCACGACAGCCCGGAGACCCGCGCCGCTTACCAGAAGGCTCTGGCGGCCAGCACGGCGGATAGCGCCACCCGGGCGCGCCTGCTGCGCCGCATGATCGCACTCGACCTGAGGGCCGGCGATCATGCCGCCGCGAACCGTCACCTGGCGGAGTATCGCGCTGCCGGAGGAGCCGGGCTTGCAGAGAGTATTCCCTCCGCACCACCGGGTGGGCCGGCTGCAGCCGCGCACCTGGAGATCCCTGGTCCCTTGCGGTCTTTCGCGCGCATGGCTGCGCTCTCGCCGGACCTGCGCCTGGAAGACCTGATGCCCGCGCTGGCGCGCAACGTGGTGACCAATGGCTATCAGGCCGTGTCCAGCAACGAGGCGCTGGACCAGACCGAATACCTCAAGCTTGTCGTGCGCTACCTTTCCCAGGCGCGCGAACTCGACCGGCTTTCCGGCGACACGAAGCAAATCCACATCGCCGCTTGCGAATCCACCCAGACCGCCGAGTTGTTGCGTATCCTCGGCTACCGGATGCGCGGCGGTTGCGGCAGCGACGTGGTGCTGGAAACGGTGAACGCAACGCGCGCTTTTCTGACCGTCGACTCCGGTTTCCCGCTGGCCGAGCTTGAACAGGCCCTCCGCACCAACCGGCCTTTCACGTACGATTTCAAACCCACGCAGGTCCCGCTGCTTTACCCCGCCGAGTATTGGCTGGGCGCCAAGCCGAAGGTGAGTGGCGAGGCCATTGACGCGTTCCTGGGGGACCCCGCCCTCTGCCGCCTATACCTCAGCCTTGCCAAACTGGACAAGCCCACAGCCGACCGGATGCACGAGAGTGTGCCCGTACAACGCATCAAGGCGTTTGCTCATGTGCTGGATTTCTACGGTGGGATGTTTGAGCTTCGCGACGGCAAGGCCGTCACGCCCGGCGGAGAGCGTTCCCGAAAGATGTGGGCGGAATTGGTCGGAGTCGACCCCGACAAAGGTGCCGCGTTCTTCGAGCGCCTCATTGCGAAAGACGACGGATGGATGGCCAGCTACTTCGATTCGCTCGCGCGCATCCAAGGCCCCGTTGAACAATACCTCACCGAGCCTGAGCGGATGAAGCGCTTCTACATGGCCGTGCGCGGCCGCGTGACCAGCCCGGGCCCCGCGCGCCCCGTGTTCCGCGCTAACACCGACATGATGCTGCTCACCACCCGGCTGCGGATGGACGCGGACTCGCGCCCCCACATCCCGGGTTCCGTCGAGGTGTGGAAAAACCTGTTCATCAAGCACCCGCACGGAAAGTACGACGGAAAACTGACGCGCCTGGCTTCGTCCTGGAACGACCCCGATGACGTCGTCGAAGCGCTGTTTGCTTTGTGCCGCAAGGCGGTCGAGAACGAGCCTCTGAAGATCTTCATGGCCCTGACAGACGTGGAGCGCCACCGTACGCAACCGCTGGCGGCGGCTACCGTCGACCGCTTGGCGCGCGAATACCGCTCCTACGGCTCACAGTATCCACTCTTCAGCGAAGCGCCGCAGTTGAGCGACCAGAGCATCTTGCTATATCTGGAAACCGCCAAGAGTGTGAACCAGATCCGGGACCAGTTGGAACGTGCGGATGCGGCCGGTGTGCTGCAATCGCTGGTGGGCATCTGGCAGATTCTCGCCCGGCAGCAGCTATTGCCGGCAGGCCAGGTGGATGCCGCGTTCGCCGGCATCGTCACGCCGTTCGGCCAGGTGAGAAATCCGCGCGAGTTGTTCGACGCCGGCCGTGCTGGCGTAACCCTGTTATTGAAAGCAGCCGGGTCGCCCGCGGATGCGCGCCAGCAGGAGGCGTTGCTCGGCCTGCTTGCGGGTGCGCCGCCCGGGGCAGGCTCCGAGGCGCACACACTCGTCGTCCAGGACATGATGCGCATGTTCGAGGCGCAGCGCCTGGTGAGTCTCAACATGCTTTTTGAACTGGCCGACAACCTCGAACGCGTTTCCAAGGGCGAGAAGCTCGACATGACCCTGGTCACCCGGCTGGCCAGCCGCATCTCGGAGGTACAGTTGCCTCGTGTGGCGCTATCCGGCGCCGAAAAGAATGCCATCCCCTTCGGGTACTGGACAGAGAAGCACATCGACACGCAGCGCAAGCTCAACCTTCGGCTCGCTGTGGAGAAGGCCGGAAACGACACCGGGAAGCTTCTTGATTTGCGCGGCGCGCTCGCGCCTTTCCTGCGCGACACCCTTGTGGGGATGAACTACGCGCATTACGCGCCACCCGGCGCGCAAATCATTTACACGAACCCTCTTTTCGTACGTAGCCACGATTTCATTGGCATGCAGCCATTCCAGCAGACCTGGAAGCAGACCGAGGTATACGGCACAGGCTGGCCGGCCAGCGCGGGAGGCCGCCTGGTGGGCTCCCTTGCTGGCCTTCCCTATGCGCTGGCCGAGGCCGAGCAAAACTTCCTGATCCCTTCCCGCGAACAGGCGCTGATCTGGGGCGACCTGGTTCCGCAGATGATCCTGAGTGTGAAGGTTCCGCGCTGGTGGAAGGTAGAGCCGGTGCAGTTGCGCTGGGTTGCACTGCACATGCATTACGCCGAGTCGCTGCTGTCGGAAGGCGTTTTCGACCCCGGGACCCGGCGAGGACTGCTGGAGGCTCTTTCGCTGCAGGCCTCACCGGCGCGTGTCGGCAGGGTCGCCGAGCTGCTCGAAGCCGGCGACGTGAATGCCGCGCTGGATCAGATCACTCCGGCGGAGATGTATTTCATCTCCAGGCGGATTCTGCAGCAGAATCCGGACTCTAGTGGTGCCCTCGCCGACGAGATCCGGCGCTTGGCGGCCTCGACACCGGACCGCGTGAATGACCAGGCAATCTCCCGCCTGTTCGGCACCCCCAAACCCGTACTGACGAATTCCTATCAGCCCGAATTGCTGAACTTGCGCACTTTCCCGACCCTTATGGGCTACTCCAGCCGGATTATGGCGGAGAGTTGGGAGTCTACCGTGCTCTATTGGGCTGCGGTCGCCGACGCGGTCAACGTGGCGCCGGCGCAGTTGAATGTCTTGATCCCGGAGTGGACGCAGCAGACCGTGGAGCGGATCTTCGCGACTCATCTGGAGGACTGGCCCGCCTTGCTGCGTTCCATGCGCTCGGTAGCGGCAGGCGCTCGCGCCAAATACACCCAGGGCGCGGGCGGCGAGCAGAAGGCTTCGCTGGAGTAGATTCCGCCCTAACAGGAGAATAGCCATGAAACACTTACGAGGATTCGCGTTGCTGGCACTGATCGCGGGGGCGCTCCCCGTCCCGCCGCGAGCGGGTGCCCAGGAGCAGCAGCCCTTCTTTCGCATCAAGGTGGACATGGTTGTGCTCAGTTTCACTGTCACCGACAGCAAGGGACGCTATGTCAACGGACTGAAACCAAATGACTTCCGCATCCTGGAAGACGGCATCCTGGAGAAGGTTTCCACCTTCGCCGAGGGCAATCGCCCCGCCGTGCAGGTGCTGGAAGGCGGGCAGACCCGCCCCATCGTCCCGCCGCCGGCGGTTGCCGAAACCGTTCCCGCGGTAGGCGAGCCGCGCAGCGACACTTTGGCGGGCACCAACGTCTTCGTGCTGTTTGACACCAGCAATTACATGTACCGAGGTTTCGTCTACGCCTCGGACGCCATCGCGGACTTCGTGCGCGGCCTGGACCGCGCCGATTCCATCGCCGTCTACACCTTCAGCCGTAATCTCTCGCGCGTGGCCATGCTCACGCGTAACCGGACCGATGCCATCACCGGGCTGCGCAAGGCCGTCGCCGGCGACGACGCCGCACTCTACAACTGCCTGCTGCTAACCCTGCGCGACGCCGCCAAGGTGCCCGGCCGCAAAGTGGTGATCGTTTTCTCCAACGGCCCCGACAACGCCAGCATGCTGGCTCCGGACGACGTGCGCGCCGTGGCAGAGGACGAAGGCATTCCCATCTACGTCATTTCCACGTTGGAAGCCAACCGCGACGCGATCTCGAGCCACGTCTTCAACCGCATCGCCTCTCGCACCGGCGGCAAAGCCTACTTCGCCAAAACCTGGCAGAAGCAGGTGGAAGCCTTCGAGAGCATTCGCGAAGACCTGGGCAACTCCTACACCATCACGTACTACCCGCAGCGCAATCCCAACGAGGGCTTCCGCAAAATCTCGGTGGAAATCCCCAGCGACGTGGGCAGGAAGTACCGCGTCCGCGCACGCCCCGGCTACCGTCCGCGCGCGGGATTCTAATAGTGATTGATGACCTCCGAACTGATTGACAGGCTGAGCGCCGTTCACGTCTACGACCTGGAGCAGCCGCGCTTTGCCGGCATGCCCATCTACCCGTCGCACAAGCCGGGCTACCACTACGCGCTCCACCGCCGCCATCGCGACGCTTTCAAGCCGGCTCAGAACGGCCAGCGTAGCGGGGCGAGCGGCATGCTGACCATGATGGAGCATACCGGCACGCACATAGACGCTCTCTGCCACCAGGCCTGCGATCTGAAACTATTCGGTGGTGTGCCGGTCGAAAGCGTGGAGACGGCCGCAGGATTCACCGAACTGGGAGTGGAACGGATCGCCCCCATCACCGCCCGCGGCGTGCTGCTCGACGTCGCCGGGTGGAAGGGCGTGGCGATCCTGCCGAGCCTCTACAGCATCCCGGCCGATGAACTAGTTGCGTGCGCCCAAGCGCAAGAGGTAGAGGTCCGCGCCGGCGACGTGCTGCTGGTACGCACCGGCTACGGCGTCCTGTGGAACGACGAGGCGGCGTACCTGGACTCGGCCGGCGTCGCGAAATCCGGCACCCTATGGGCTGCCGAACGCGGAGTGGCAGCCGTTGGCTGCGACAACATGAGCTGGGACACGCCGGGTGAGCGCGATCCCGAAAGCGGCTCCCTACTGTTCGCGCACGTGTATCTGCTGCCCAAGAAAGGCATTTACATCATAGAGAACCTCAACCTGGAAGCCCTGGCCCGCGACCGCCGCTACGAGTTCGCCTTCCTGGCCGCCCCCCTCAAACTGACGGGCGCCACCGGCTCCCCCGTCCGTCCGCTGGCTTTTGCCTGATCGGGCGGGCCACGGAAAGACCAGGGGACAGGAAGCTGTACAGCGACCCCAGACTGTAAAAGTCAGATGTGCGCGACGGCAAAGGCGTCTGTCACCTTTTCCCCGGAGTGGGAGCGCTACTATTTTGTAAGAACGTATTCTTCCAAGCAGGCGTCCCGGTCGGTTGCCCGGAATTTGCCCTTCCGAGTGATACCAGGCACCAGTTCCTGCCATCTGTGACGTTCCCCGCCGCCCCACGTTTCGCACACCTTTTCGATGGTCGCATGGTCCAGGCCCGAGGCAGCCAAGCCGTCATAGATGGGACATCGTTTGTATATCCCGGTCACCCTGTCGTCCCCGGCTTGATGTTCGCAATCGACAGCGAGCGATCCGACCGCGGCGTCCAAAACCGCGGCGAGAGCACCAGTGTCCGCCTCGTTCCCGGCCATAGTGGCCAGTACTGCGCTGGCGAGTCCCTCGACCAGTTTGAAGCCGACTCCGTCTTGGGTCATGATGGCCTTCTCCCAACCGAGTTCCTTCGCCACTTCTTGAAGAAGAACGCCGTAGCAAGTCCACGCGTTCTTAGCGGCTTCAAATGCACTGCCATTCAGGGTAACGACATCTTGAACTCCTCAATGCCTAAGAATAGCGCGCGTGGGTATCCGATACAAGTAAAATGCGTCAGCCTGAGAGCCCGTAATGCCGGTGAAGTTCACCGGCTTCGTGAATCTCAATCACCATGCCGTCTGCGGAAGCCTGCATTCGCCGGGCTTGCGGGGCGTCTTTGCCGAGCGACAGGTATGTGCGCCGGTCCTGGTAACTTAAAAGAACTGGCGCCGCGTAATTCCTACCGGGCAGAAGCGCTGTGAACCATAGCTCCTGCCGTTTCGGAAACGGTCCAACCAAAAGCAAAACAGCGACTTGTGCGCTATGGCAGCGTGATTGCTCCAACACTATTGCGTTCGAAAGGAGTTCACATGAGACCTTCACTTGTGCTTGCCTTAGCCTGTGCCCCGCTGCTGGGCGCAACGAATGAGCCGGTGAAACGACTGGAAGAGGCGACGGCCGTGTTTTCGGAAATCATGAGCACGCCGGACAAAGGCATCCCACGCGATCTGCTGGCAAAAGCTCATTGCATCGTGATCGTGCCCGGGCTCAAGAGGGCGGCCTTTGTTGTTGGCGGCGAATATGGCAAGGGTTACGTGTCCTGCCGAAACAAGAATGACGGAGGCTGGTCCGCCCCTGGCACTGTTCGACTGGAAGGTGGTAGCGTCGGTTTTCAAATTGGGGGCTCGGAGACCGATCTGTTCATGCTGGTAATGAACCAGCGTGGGGCCGACAAGCTGCTTTCGAGTGAGTTTACATTAGGCGCCGAAGGCGGAATTGCCGCGGGGCCAGTGGGTCGTTCGAGCACTGCTGAGACCGACGCTCTGATGAGAGCTGAAATCCTCTCGTGGTCGCGGTCCAGGGGTGTGTTTGCCGGCGTCGCGCTAAAGGGTGCCACGCTTCGCCAGGATCTGGACGACAACGAGGCTCTGTACGGCAAGAAACTTGGGAATCGCGACATCGTGACTTCCAGCGTTGCTGCACCGCCGGCTGCGACGAAACTACTTGCACTGTTGAGCCAGTATTCTTCACACGTGGGCGCCTAAGTCTGGATATCGGGTAAACGCAGTGTGAGGGCGACTACGTCCAGACCGGAGCGAGCATGCTTTGGACGATTACTGCCATCCTTCTGATCATGTGGCTGCTGGGCATGATCACGGCGTACACTCTCGGCGGGTTCATTCACTTTTTGCTGGTTCTGGCCGTTATCGCAGTACTGATCCGAATCATTCGGGGACAGTGGAGAATCCAATTTGAGCGGGGGCCATTGTGATGGCGGAAGTCGTGCAAAGCGGAACCAACGCCGGTGCTAGGTGGCGGGTAGTTCCACGGTCTGCAATGGCATTGTATTTATATGACCATTGCCGAGCGGGATTTCGGCCAACCTCGCCCCCTCCTCGCACCGGTACGGGTCAGTCTCGTGGATGGGTTGGGAACGGGACAGGGGTTTCCCGGCGTGGAATCAAGACTTCAAACCTGTGGAGTCTGGATTGTTGAGCACAGCCAAACGGAGGGTCATCGCGGGTGTCTGCGTCTTCGCCTGGTTCGCCTTCCCCAATCCCGGCCGCGCCTATTCGGTGCTGACTCATCAGGCCATCATAGATACCGTTTGGCTCGACGCAATCAAGCCGGTCCTGTCCAAGCGCTTCCCGGATGCTACGGAAGATCAACTCATGCACGCCCATGCGTATGCATACGGCGGTTGCATCATCCAGGATCTAGGCTATTATCCCTTCGGCAGCCGTTTCTTCAGCGATTTAGTGCATTATGTTCGTAGCGCCGATTTTGTTCAAGCCTTGTTCGATGAATCCCGAGACCTGAATGAGCTTGCCTTTGCGCTAGGCGCTGTGTCGCATTATGGCGCGGACATCGAAGGCCATTCCATAGCAGTGAACCGTGCGGTGCCGATACTCTATCCCACACTGCGAAAGAAATTTGGGAGCATAGTGACTTACGCCGACGACCGGCCGGCGCATCTGAAAACAGAGTTTGGCTTCGACGTGCTGCAGGTTGCCCGGGGTCACTATGCACCAAAGGCCTATCACGATTTCATCGGGTTTCAGGTTTCCAAAGACCTTTTGGATCGCGCGTTCCAAAGAACGTATGGCCTGAGATTAGAAGATGTCTTCCGTACTTTGGATCTCTCGCTCGGAACCTATCGCTACTCCGTCAGCACAATGATTCCCCATGCCACGAAAATAGCCTGGTCGCTTAAAAGGAAAGAAATACTGAAGGAGCATCCGACGGCCTCTCGTAAGCAGTTTCTATACAACATAAGGCGTGCCAGCTATGAGAAAGAATGGGGACCGAATTATGAGCGACCGGGATTCCGCACCCGGATCTTTGCTTTCGTGTTTCGTCTGATACCCAAGTTCGGCCCGTTTCGAGGTTTGGCGTTCAAGGTCCCGACGCCCCAGACCGAGAAAATGTTCGAAGACAGTTTCGACGCAACGGTGAACCGCGATCACGCGACTTTCGCGCAGGCGAAGACGGGCGCTCTAAACATCGCGAATCGCGACCTGGATACCGGAAGACCCGTTAGTCCTGGAGAATATGCTCTTGCTGACAGAACGTATGACCAACTGTTGGTAAGACTAGCGGAAAAGAATTTCGACGGCGTGACGCCGGAGTTGCGCGCGAATATCCTCAGGTTTTATGCTCGCATGAAGACGCCTGACCCGCACGGCATCGGCACTCAACTGGAAGCGCTGAAATCGTCCGCCACGCTGGTTGACGCCCAAGCGGCCCACAAATGATTCAAAAAAACCAAAGCCCACAAAAACCAAAACCAAAGCCGGGACAGCAACTGCGTTGCGCCCCTTTTCCTCCGATGCCCTCTTATCATGGATGTCCCCGGTGTTCCCGGTTTCTTGCGACCTCCCAGGCATGGCCGACGAAGATCGTCAGATCTTCCACCGTTTGGAGACCATCTCCTTGGCGGCTGCGTGCCACACGGTAGTCTGCGTTGCTGACTCCCAGCGTGGTCTGTAACGTATCCAAACATTCTTCGAGGAGGTCGCCTTTGAAGTGCTACACGCCGAAGAGATCGCTGGTTGGATCGACTCTGTGGCCCTGGCTCTCATGCGAAAAAAAGTCGAAAACGGCAGCAGCTACTTGTTCAGAAATCCTCCTCGAAAAGCGCCTAACAAAATCTTCGCGGCTCATCCCTGCTCGCACCTGAACCGCATCGAGGACAGCCTGCCGACGCTGCCTTTCTCTGAGGATGTAGATGAGAGTCCCACACATCACTCCCACCACCGTGATGACAAGGAAGTTCATATGCTCCTACTTTGTGGCCACGAAAACCGGCGACGAAAACCGGCGATAGCAACCAATTACCCCATTTCCGCGGAGCCCACTCCGGTCCGTAGCTGTCGGCGGGAACGACCCGGAGCCTCGGCCCCACACTGCGGCCCGCCGTCCGGTTCGGTCTCTCGATGAATTCCTAGCCCTCCAACAGCCTGCCGCACCACGCAGCTTCCCCGATGCGCTCCTTCCATGTCTCTTCCACCATACCGCGCCGCAACACTTGAATTTCTCACAAAAGCTGACTTTCTGGTAACTTCCCCCGCTTCCCCATCGCACTGCATCTGTCAATCCGCTCTGAGTTGTTATCATCTGACGTGAGAATGCCATGCAGCCGGTTGTTCTGCTGGAGCGAATCAGACAGTGCGCGATGCCCGCGGGCGCAGTCGAGTGCCGCGGGACGTGGTTGCGGCAAGAGGGCGAGATGCGTTTCGCTCCCGGCCGTCCATGGATGCCATTTACAGCGGAGGAGTGGTTCCACAGCGACGGCATAGAGTTCCGCTGGCAGGCGTGGGTGCGCATGGCACCGCTCGTACGGGCTCGTGTCGTCGATTCTTTTGAGGGCGGCAAAGGAAAGCTCACGGCTCTGCTCTACGGCGTCGTGCCGGTGGCAAGCTCGCGTGGCCCGGCCACGGACAAGGGCGAGGCAATGCGTGGCTTGGCCGAGCTTCCCTGGTGCCCGTCCGCATTCCGCGAGGCGCCGCATATCAAATGGGATGTAGCGGAAACCGGCAAACTGCGAGCCAGTTTCGATGACGGAAGGACTCAGGCGGCGGTTGAGTTTGAGGTGGACGACGACGGGACAGTGCGCGGCGCCGCCACGTCCAGCCGTCCCCGCATGGTTGGCAAGACGCTGGTGGAAACCGCCTGGTCGGGAACCTTTCGCGAGCACAAGGTGTTCGACGGCGTTCGTGTGCCGGCCATCGCCGAGGTAGCTTGGCATCTTCCCGAAGGGCCGTTTACGTACTGGCGAGCCCACATTACTGATTTCCGCGTTCTCCGCTGACACGGATCCGCTTGGGCGGAAGAATCGGGCGTGCCATCTTTCCGCCACCCGGCAGCGGCTACCTCGCTAAAATAGAGTTGTATGCGCATTCTGGCGATCCCCTCTCTCCTGGCCTTTGCCATTTCCGTCTGCCTGGCTGGCGATGGGGGATCAACCCAGCGCCAGAAAGCACTGGCGCAACTGGACCGCATGGTCGCGAGCCAGCGCGGCATGATGAACATCGCCCCCGCCGAGGGTGAATATCTCTCCAATCTGGTGGTCAAGCTGAATGCCAAGCGCGTTCTCGAAATCGGCACCTCGCACGGGTATTCGGGTATCTGGCTCGCCTTGGGCCTCAGCCAGACAGGCGGCAAGCTCATAACGCTCGATATCGATAGGGGCCGCTACGACGAGGCCGTGGAGAATTTTCGCCTCGCCGGCCTCTCCTCCTACGCCGACCTGCGGTTGGCGGACGCCCTCAAGGAAGTCCCCAAAATCGACGGCCCATTCGACCTCGTCTTCATCGACGCCTGGAAACCCGACTACGTCCGCTACCTGAAGATGGTGCTGTCCAAGATGCGCCCGGGCGGAGCGATCGCCGCACACAACGTTAGATCTCAAGCGTCCGAAATGGAAGATTTCCTCGAGGAAATACGGACAAATCCTGCACTTAAGACTGAATTCATCACTCTAGGCCCATCCGGACTATCCATCAGCTACGTTCGGTAGTGGTACTTGACAAGAAAACAGGGGCGGCACGCGCCGGAGGCTGAAAGTCTTGCTCGCGGTGTCCGCAAAGTGATGCACTGTATATAGATAAAGTTCTTGACGAGCCCCTATATATTGGGGTATCTCTTACAGAGCAAGTCTTTTCTCTGGACAAGGATTTCAACATGGGTCAGCTTAGCGTCAATCTCAGTCCGAAAGCTCAACAGCTTCAGGCCACTTCTCCTAACCCGGCGCGTACCGGTGTCTCGTTCCCCCGCTTCTTCACTGCCAAGTTGGAAGCCGGTAGGACTCCCTACGATGAAATTCAGTGGGATTTGCGAACAGCTTCTATTGGAAATGAGAAGGGCGCGGTGATCTTCGAGCAGCGCGATATCGAGATCCCCGCGGACTGGTCGCAAACCGCCACCAACATCGTGGCCAGCAAGTACTTCCACGGCAAACTCGGGTCGCCCGAGCGCGAGCACAGCGTTGCGCAGTTGGTCCACCGCGTGGTGGATACCATCGCCGGCTGGGGCGCGCACGGCCAGTACTTCGCCGCGCCGGCGGACGCCGAGAACTTCCGCCTGGAGCTGACTCACCTCATGCTGACGCAGAAGGCTTGCTTCAACTCCCCGGTTTGGTTCAACGTCGGCGTGAAGGAAGCGCGCGGTTACGGCTGGTATTACGACGAAACCACGGACACCATCTGCGAACTGGAGAGAGGCCAGCCGCGGCCGCAGTGTTCGGCCTGCTTCATCGTCTCGGTGAAAGACTCGCTTACGTCGATCCTGGACCTGGCCAAGACCGAAGGCATGCTGTTCAAGTGGGGTTCCGGTACGGGCACCAATCTGTCCACGCTGCGCGAGGAGAATGCCATCCTCTCCGGCGGAGGCCGCGCCTCCGGCCCCCTCAGTTTCATGAAGGGCTTCGACGCCTTTGCCGGCGTCATCAAGAGTGGCGGCAAGACGCGCCGCGCGGCCAAAATGGTCATTCTGAATTCCGACCATCCCGACATCGAAAAGTTCATCTGGTGCAAGGCCAAGGAGGAGAAGAAGGCCCACACGCTGATCGACGCCGGCTACGACCCTTCGCTCGACGGCGACGCTTACAGCTCCGTCTTCTTCCAGAACGCCAACAACAGCGTGCGCGCCACCGATGAGTTCATGCTGTCGGTGATGGAGGACCGCGAGTGGTGGACCCGCGCCGTGCTGGGCGGCCAGCCGGTGAAGCGTTACAAGGCCCGCGATCTGATGCGCATGATCGCCGAGGCCACCCATCAGTGCGGCGACCCCGGTATGCAGTTCGACACCACCGTCAACCGCTGGAATCCCTGCAAAGCTACGGGCCGCATCAACGCCTCCAACCCTTGCTCGGAGTACATGTTCGTCGACGACTCCGCCTGCAACCTGGCCAGCATCAACCTGATGAAGTTCGTGGGCCCGGATGGCCAGTTTGACGTCGACGCTTTCCGCCATGCCGTGGACACCATCGCCCTGGCGCAGGAGATCATCGTAGACAACGCCAGCTACCCCACCGAGAAGATCGCCTGTAACTCGCACAAGTTCCGCCCGCTGGGGCTGGGATTCGCCAACCTGGGCGCGCTGCTGATGTCGCAGGGCCTCGCCTATGACAGCGACCGCGGGCGCGATTTTGCCGCCGTCATCACGGCCGTCATGTGCGGGCAGGCCTACCTCACCAGCGCCCGCGTCAGCGAAGCGGGCGGTCCGTTCGTCGAGTATCGCAAGAACGAGGATTCGTTCCTCGAAGTGATCCGCATGCACCGGGAGGCGGTGAACCGCATCGACCCGAAGCACGT